>CAZYFH010000013.1:0-80464 GCA_964646815.1 uncultured Vicinamibacteraceae bacterium
TCGAGCGCTTCACGCGCCTCGACCCCGACACCGTCGCCTACGAGTTCACGGTCACCGATCCGACCGTGTATACGCGCCCCTACACCGTCTTGATGCCGCTCCGGCGAACCGATGGACCGCTCTTCGAGTACGCGTGTCACGAGGGGAACTACGGCCTGACCGGCATTCTGGCTGGTGCACGCCGTCTAGAATCGGAGGGTCGGGAACTGCGCCGCTGACCGGCAGTCCGGAGGTACCGAGATGCGCCATCGACTCCTCGCGGCGACCTTCGCCGCGCTCACGCTCATAATTTCGGCGTCGCTCCCCGTGGCAGCACAGTCGGGGGACACCGCCACCGCGCTGCGAACACCGGACGGTCAGCCGAACATCTCTGGCATCTTTACCTTTCGCACCTTGACGCCGCTGCAGCGTCCCGAAGGGCTGGAGGGAAGGAACACCTTGACCGCCGAGGAAGCCGCGACGTTCGAGGCCTCGGAGCGCACGCGGCTGAATCGTGACCTCTTCGACCCGATCGAGGGCGCGCCGAGCGCGGGGTATCAACCGAAGGCGGAAGGCGGCGTGCTCTCCTATAACGAGTTCTGGTACGAGCGCGGGATCGAGCTCACCCGCGACAAGCGGACGTCGCTGGTCGTCGATCCATCGGACGGTCGAATTCCCTACACGCCGGAGTTCGTCGAGGCCAACCGGATTCGCCGTCTCAACCTCCGAAATGGCTTCGCCGATCACTACACCGACCGGAGCTTGGGCGATCGGTGTCTGATGGGATCGAACTCGGGGCCCCCGATGCGGCCCGGCTCCTACAACAACAACGTCCACATCTTTCAGGCACCGGGATACGTCGCGCTGCTCAACGAGCACATCCACAATGTACGCA
This sequence comes from uncultured Vicinamibacteraceae bacterium, assembly GCA_964646815.1. Classification (GTDB taxonomy): domain Bacteria; phylum Acidobacteriota; class Vicinamibacteria; order Vicinamibacterales; family UBA8438; genus CAZYFH01. Next base: position 875 of record CAZYFH010000013.1, read on the forward strand.
TTATCCCTATCGACGAGCCGCACGGCGACATCCGACAGTGGGTCGGCGACTCGCGCGGCCACTGGGAAGGCGAGACGCTCGTCGTCGAAACGAAGAACTTCCTCCGCGAGACGAATTTCTCAGGGTCCTCGAAGGACACCTCACTCATCGAACGCTTGCGACGCGTCGATCCAGACACGATCCTCTACGAGTTCACGATCGAAGATCCAAACAACTACACCCGGCCGTGGACGGTCGTGATCCCATTCCGACGCACCGACGGTGTCCTCTTCGAGTACGCCTGCCACGAGGGCAACTACGGCCTGACCGGAATCATGGCCGGCGCCCGCCGGAAGAACACGCAGGCCGTGACCGGGTCGCGGTAGCCTCGTCGTGGTCGGGTTCGTGACCTACGCGGTCGCGCCAAGTCTTCCACTCCTTACGAAGACTCGCGCTTCCTCTAGCGCGACGGCAAGCTCTTGTCGAAGATCAGCCAACGGGTCACTGATGCCCGTCAGCGCTGCCGTCCGACCCAACGTTTCCAGACGCTGTACTAACTCGCCCCTCGCGTGGCCTCGAAGATGCAGAGGTCGCCTTGATGGCGTGAGCGGCGTGCCCCACAGCAGCCGCGTCTCCAGTCCGAACCGCTTGTTCCAGGCGGCTCATCACCGCCCGACGCTCCTTCAGCAAGGTCGCCACCACGTCTCCGAGCAACTCGTGATCCCCCTACGACGGTTTCTAGGGCGTGCACCCAGTCGCGCGCGGGTCGTGGTTCGGATTCGTCCGGCGCGAGAGCTCCGTGCCCCGCTCCGGCGGTCGTTGCCTCGTCACCGACCACGTGTGCGATGACGCGCGCGAGTCCTCCGCGCCGAATCGGTTTCGGCACGTACCCGTCCATTCCGGCCGTTCGGTAGCATCGACACCTGGATGACGGGCGGGTCGGGACCGCCCTGGTTTCCGTTCGCCAGACTCTGGAATCCTGAAATGGTGCTGACGGGCGTGGCGCTCACGCCGATCTGGCTCCGCCTGGGGTACAGCGGACCGGCCGCCCAGAAGAGGTGAACAGGACGTACTGTAAGCTCACGCTGGAGTTATGCGATGTCGTGCAAACCCACGGCCACCAAAGACAAGACTACGGAGTTCGCCGAGCGCATCGGCCGGACACTGGCAAAGGTCGTCAATCGCCTAGAGTCCCTCGACGACGAGCGGGAGAAATCCTACAACCAACTGCTCACGCTGCAGGCCCGTCTCAATACGCAGGTCGCGCGTCTTGTCCGCACGATCGATCGGACGGCGCACACGGGCGGCACGCGTCCAGCGCCCGTTCGGCCGGCAGCCACTCGACGGCCGCGCGCGGCGAAATCGAGCTCCAAGCCGACGGCCACGAAACGCGGCGGCGCGAAGAAGACCATCACCTGCGGCATCTGCGGCACGCGTGGTCACAACGCCCGTGGTCACGCAAAGTGGCAGGCGTCCAGAAACCATTAATGTTCGGACTGCCGCACCGCCTGCGCGCCGTACGGCGAGACGTCCTCTCCTACACCGCTTCCTATTACTGTCCTCACTTGCGACCGTGCAGCGCCTGACCGTTCCCTTACCATCGAAGCTAGGTGTTTTCCCTAGTTCGCTCGCCGCCACGCGCGCGAATAGCATCAGCCTACATGACGCACTAGGCTGCAGGTCTGTCCGGCCGGCCCGTTCTGATCATTGCGCTTTCTAGGAGACCCGCAGCGGCGTTTCGACTCCCCATCTTCGACTTCAACTATCGCGTCGTGTTGTTCCTCCTCATCTTCAGCTTTCCGGTGCTCGCTCTCGGCAGCTTCGTTGTCGTCGGTATCGGCCAAGCAGAACTGCAGCAGTCTTTCGGCCTCCACCTGACCCAAATCGTCGAGCGGACGGCGGCCGCCACCGATGCGTGCGTCTTCCGCACCGTGGTCAACATCGCACTGCTTGCCAGCGTCTCGGCTGTCCGCGGCGTTGCGGCGGCCGCGTCGGCGGAAGTTCCCGATGCCGAGCGCATACTTGAGCTCGACTCCTAGCGGCGGGGGTAGACCCACGCTTTGGGCACCGTTGGACAACGAGGCCTCCCGGTTCTTCCGTGAGGTGGTTTCCGATGATTCGAACCATCGACGCGGCCGGCCGTTCGTCCAGGGTGTTGTACATCGCCGACTACGACAGCATGGATTACCCCCTGGTTGGAACGGCGCCAGGCCAGGGCGACGCGCTGGTGTAACTCGACCGCCTCCTGCTGGAGGGAACCTCACGCACGCGGGTCGGCCGATCGCGTTCGCACGGAGAGTCATCTCCGCGGACGATCAGACGATGACCATCACGATTCGTCAGGTGGAGGCGGAGGGGATCAACGAGGTGGTGTACGAGCGGGGAAGTGACGCCGCCCGCGGCGGTGCGGTTCAGGAACGTCGGGCGCCATACGGCTCCGCCCGTGCACCGCCACGCACCAAGACGCTTCAGGCGGAACAGTCCTCACCGCCGAGCCCGAGTCTAGTTCGTCGCGTTCTTCGCCCGCTTGAGCAACGAGCGTCCGTCCGAGCTCATCTTGCCATTGGCGTACACGACAAAGCTCGTCTCGACCGTGTCCGCATCTCGAATCCGAATGGTCCCACCATGGAAGTGGGCGTCGACGGCCTCATCGAAGTTCGTACCACCGTGGAAGACGAAGTTGAGTTCGCCCGGCGTGTCACTCTGCTCGAAGCGGAGGACCGGGGCGTTCATGAGGGCACAGTAGTGTGTCTGCAGTAGCTGCTCGCCATCCATGTGGAAGACGGTGGTCATCTCGTTCGGCGTGCCCGCACCGGTCGTCTCGATGACCGCGCTACCGGCCGCCGCCACCTTGAAGCTCGCTACTGGGGTGTTCGCCCCGTGTTCGTTGCCGCCGGTCGCCCTCACCCATTCTCCAGAGAGTGTTTTCAGGTAAGCCATTGCCGACTGTGCGTCGTGGACGACCGTCTCGGGGGCATCGGCCGTCTGGGCTACCGTCGTCCCCGGCGTCAGCGCGATCGCCAGCGCCAAGCTCGACACCACGAGAATCGCCTTCTTCATCGCTTTGCTCCTTCCGAGCCTGTGTCCGTGTTGGGAGTGCCCGCATGCTACCACGGGACTGTGGCCTGTATCGGGTGAATCGGTAGTGGTCACCGGCGCGGGCGCGCGGCGCGCGGCGCGCGGCTACAAGGCGCGACGAGGGAGCGGTTAACGCCGAATCAACATCCGTGTCGGAGCGCCGGAACCGACGCCGAAGCCAGTGGCCGCGGCTCGAATCCTAGTGGACCCTGCAGGACTTTCACCACGGGTTGCTAGGGGCCGGCGGCGGCAGCAACCGCTGTCCCGTCGGTCGTTGGCCGCGTCACCTTCATCCGGAAGGGGTCGCTCATCACGATCGCAGCGATGAGCGCCGACACCCGATACTCCTCAGCGGCGGCCTGCCTCACGATGCCACGAATCACCGGAGCGTCGCGGTAGTTGAGCCCTCTGCCCACCGCATACGTCAGCAGCTTACGCGTGAGCGTTCCGACGAACTCCCGTGGACGCTGCAAGATCGCCTGCCGGAGCTCGCTCGGGCCGTCGAACGCCGTCCCATCGGGCAGCGTGTCCGCGGCGTCGATAGCCGCCCCGTCGGCACCGAGGTCCCGCCACCGTCCGATCGCGTCAAAGTTCTCCAAGCCGAAGCCGTAGGGATCCATCCGCGCGTGACAGACGGCGCACGCGGGGTTCGCGCGGTGCTGTGTCAACCGCTCCCGCACCGACAACCCCGCGGCGCTTCCGGTGTCCTCGAGGTCGGGCACGTCCGGCGGCGGGGGCGGGGGCGGAGCCCCCAGGAGGTTCTCCAGAATCCACTTGCCGCGCAGCACCGGTGACGTCCGTGTCGCGTACGACGTCACCGTCAGGACGCTCCCGTGGCCGAGCAGCCCACGCCGGTGGGCGTGGGTTACCGGCACCCGCCGGAACCGATCGCCGTAGATCCCCGCGATACCGTAGTGTCGCGCCAACCGCTCGTTGACGAACGTGTAGTCCGCCGTCAGCAGGTCGAGCACGCTGCGGTCCTCGCTGAGGATGCTCGCAAAGAACAGCTCCGTTTCCCGCCGGAGCGACCGCCGCAGGTTGTCGTCGAAGTCGGGAAACGTCAGCGGGTCAGGATTGGTGCTGTCGAGATTCCGCAAGTAGAGCCATTGCCCGGCGAAGTTCTGCACCAGCGCGTCGGCCCGGGGATCGGCGAGCATTCGCCGGACCTGGCGCGCGAGCTCGTCTCGGTCGCTAAGTTGCCCCAGTTCCGCGGCCGCGAGCAGCGCGTCATCGGGGGCACTACTCCAGAGAAAGAACGACAGTCGCGAGGCGAGGTCGAGGTCTGCGACTGGATAGACCTCGCCCGGGGCGAGGTCGGCCGGCTCGGCTTCTAGCCGAAAGATGAACTGTGGGCTCGCCAGCAGGAATCGGAGCGCCAGCTCGATCCCCGCCTCGAAGCCGCCGTCGCGGCGACCCTCGTCGTAGAACGCGAGCAGCGGGTCGAGCTCAGTCCCCTCCAGCGGCCGGCGATAGGCGAATCGTCCGAGCCGCGAGAGAATCGCGCGCGCGCAGGTCGGCTCGGCCGCATCACTATTGGGCCGGCAGCTGAAGATCCGCTCACGGCTTGGCGTCTCGGTCGGGCGTGCTCCCTCGAACGGGCCGGCGATCATCAGGCGATCGACCTCGGGCAGTCCGGTACGGCTGCTCGACGCGACGTAACTCCTGAGGAACGGTTTCCGGAGTTGTTCAGCCAGCGCAGCTGGTTTTCCAACGAACGCCGCGACGATCGTGTGATCCCCGGCAGTGAGCGGCAGTCGCACGCGCATGTGCTCATCCGCCGTGAACGCCTTGTTCGCCGTCTGGCCGGGATTATTCCTGTTGGTAACCGTCGCCCGGTAGGCGTCCTCGCTGCCGATGGCGAACAGCCCGACGCGCTCGCCGTCGATCGTCAACTCCAGCTGGTGCTCTTCCTGGATGCCTCGAATCGCGCCGACGGCGGAACGCCGGAGCCGCACGCGAAGCTCGTACTCGGCATCGACCGGCAGGTACTCCTTCACGACGAGTCCGCCCCGCGTGCCGAGGGGAAAGTCGCGGAGATGGTAGTCCTGGGTGAGATCCTCGGGCGTCTGGTACGTCGTCGTGATCGGCGGAATCGCCGGGCTGCCGACCGCCACGCGCGCGATCTTCCGGGCGGTCGTCACATAGCTCTCGAGCAGGAGCGGCGACGTCCCCAGGGCGTCGGCGATGTTGTCGAACCCGTACGTCGCATCATCCGCCGGCAGCGCGCTGACGTCCGCCTCGACTGCCAGCAGGTCGCGGACGGCGTTGCGGTACTCCGTCCGGTTCATCCGATGTAACCACGGCCGCCCAGGGTGCGGGCGATCCGCCGCAGCGCGGTCGAGCGACGCCTCCAACCAGGTAGCGACCGCGTCGTAGGTCGCGTCGTCGGGCCGCGGCCGGCGCGCGGGGGGCATCGTGCGGCTCCGGAGCTTGTGAACCACTTTCTCCCAGACATCGGGCTGGGCCTCGGCGTGCGCCACGTCGAACTGGTCGAGCGCGAGACCCGCCGTCCGCAGTCGCTCGTTGTGGCAGGTGATGCAGTACTGCTGGAGGACCGCGGCATGGTCCTCGGCAGCCTCTGGCGCAGGCGCTTGTGCGGCCGCGCTGCCAGTCAACCAGACGCCGACATAGGACCACGCGAGCAGGCTACCCCCGACGCGTCGAGCATACCGTCTGGTCCGCATCTATCCCTCCATCGTCTGACGAACAGCGCCAGCGACACCGACCGCCGACGCCACTGCATGTTCGAGCTTAGCTGCCCCGACGCCGCAGCGAAACACCCACCCGTCAGTCCCGCAAGGCGAAGACGAACAGGCCATGACCGGCCGCCACGGCCACATACTGCACGCCCTCGACCGCGTAGGCGATCGGCCCATTCGCGATCTGGCCGCCGAGACTCGTTCGCCAGAGCAACTCACCGGAGCTCGCGTCGAGCGCGTGGAAATGTCCCTCGCGTCCCCCAGTGAACAAGAGGTCGGACCCGGTGGTCAAGATCCCACTCGTGGTCACGTCGGTCATCTCGAACTTCCACTGTTCTTCCCCGGTGCTGGGGTCGAGGGCAATCACCGCGCCGCGACCCGCCGCTTCGGTCCAGTCATTGATCGGACCGCGGCCCAGTGGCGGCATCTCGGCGAGATCCACCGTCCCACCGCCGAAGCCGCGTCCAGCCCGATACACCGACTCCGCCGGGGTGAAGACCGTCCCGTACGCTTCCCACGCAGGGATGTAGAACATCCGCGTCGTTGGGCTGTAGGAGGGCGAATACCAGTTGGTCCCCCCTGACACGCCCGGGTAGACGACGGCGCCCGGCGGCTGCGGCGTCTGGACCGGCCGTCCGTTGTCGTCGAGCCCCTCCGCCCAGTTGACGTCGACGAACGGGACGCCGTTGACGAATCGGCCCGTCGCCCGGTCGAGCACGTAGAAGAATCCGTTGCGATTCGCGAACAGCATCAAGTGGAGCGTGCTCCCGTCGTTCGCTGGGTAGTCGACCAGCACGGGGATCTGCACCGAGTCGTAGTCGTACGGATCGTTCGGCGTGAACTGGAAGTGCCACCGTAGCTCCCCGGTGTCGGCGTCGAGCGCGACGACGGAATCGGAATAGAGGTTGTCGCCCAGCCGCTGCGCCGGGTTGAAATCGGGCCCGGGGTTGCCGATACCCCAGTAGATGAGATTGAGGTCGGGGTCATACGACCCGGTCAGCCACGCCGAGCTGCCGCCGTGCAACCAGGCGTCGCTGTCGCTCGGCCACGTCTCGTGGCCCGGCTCACCAGGGCCAGGAATCGTGTAGAACCGCCACGCCTCCGTCCCGGTTTCAACGTCGTAGGCCGCGATGAAGCCGCGAATGCCGAATTCGCCGCCGGCGACGGAGACGACCACCTTGTCCTTGATCACGAGCGGCGCGAGCGTCATGGCATAGCCGAGCGCAGGGTCGGCAACGGCCGCCTGCCAGATCGGCTGGCCAGTGACCGCATCGATCGCGATCAGCTGCGCGTCGATCGTCGCCATGAAGAGCGTGTCGCCGAGAATGGCGAGCCCGCGGTTCACGCGGCCGCAGCAGGGGCGTGACTCGGGCGACGGCGTGTGCTCGTAGGTCCAGTAGACGCGCCCCAACCGGGCGTCGAGCGCGACAGCCGTGTTCGGCGCCTGGGTGAGATACATGATGCCGTCGACCACGAGCGGCGATGTCTCGAAGACCTGCAGCGACTGGGCCTGAAACACCCATCGCAGCTCCAGCTCGTCGACATTGGCGGCGGTGATCTGGTCGAGCCCACTGTGGCGCCCGCTCGCGTAGGTGCCCGAATAGGTCAGCCAGTTGTGGGGTTCCTCGTCGGCGTGGAGCAGGCGGTCGAAGGTGACCTGCGCGCCCGCGAGCGGCGGCGCGACGAGGAGCAGGCAGAGCGCGACGAGCAGGGGTCGGGTCACGGTCATTCGAGCCCTTTCAGCGTCAGAAGATATGCCACGACGTCAGCCAGTGCCTCCTCGCTGAGGGTGTCGGCCGACGACGGCATCGGCGACGTCGTGAGCACGGTGTATTCGCGCAAGTCAGTCTTGTCGAACGACACCAGACGCGCGTCGTCCGCAATGAGCTGGACGCTGTAGCTGTCCTCGTTGAGTCGCCGTCCGGTTATCACCGCTCCGTCGCGGGTGACGACGCGGACCGGTCGATTCACCGGACGCATCGACCCGGTCGGGTCGAGCAGCGTCCGCTCGAGCGCACCGGCCGTACGCAACGCGCCGATACGGCTCAGGTCCGGCGCCGCGCGGGGACCGACACCGTTGACTCGGTGACAACTCGCGCATTCGCCCTTGCCCTCGAACAGACGCCGACCGCGACCCGGGTCACCGAGCGACACACCGCTTGCGTCGACGTCACCCATCGAGCGGAGATAGGCCACGAGCCCCGCCAGCTCGGAGGGCGAGAACGCGCCCGCCGGCATCGCAGTGCCCGGGATGCCGATCATGAGGATCTCGGACAGCTCCGTGTCGTTCGAGGCGTTCCGGAACTGGCCGTCGCGCAGGTTGACGCCGGTGACCGCCCCACCGTCCGGACCGTGACAGCGAGTGCAATTCTCGCCGTAGAGCCGCAGACCGTGCTCGATGTCGGCTCGTGCGTACTGCTGCGCCGCCGAGACGGCCGCCAGCGGTCCGGCCAGCAGCAGCGCGGCCAAGGCGATCAGCGTAGCGACTCGATGCGTGTGTGTCATGGTGATCTTCCCGGCAGCCCCGCGGGCGCGGCCTCGAGGATGGCTCCTATCATCTACCATGGCGCCTCGTTCCGGAAGGCTGGACGCCGTTTCGGCTGGGGCGTGACGCTGACCCTAACCCTAGAATTCACGTGGGTCGCCAGTCTCGCTGGTTCTGGATAACAAGGGCCGCGTTATCGTCAGTCATGTGGGCCCACCACGTTCCTTTGTCGCGCCTTTCCCTCGCCGCCTAACCCTACGCGACGGTATCAACCCACGTGAACTCTGGGGTTAGTCTGACCAGGTGAAGCTCCGACGACCGAGACTCGAGAACCGCGGGCAAGTGTGCCGCTGGATGACGGCACCGGGCGTGGTCGAGCAGATGATGGGGCCGCCGACGTTTCCCGGGTGTGGCTCGAGCTCGAGCTGGGTGGCGACGTCGGTGAGCACGACGGTCAGCCGTATCTCGTCATGGAGGTAATCAGAGGCGTCACGGTGCAGCAGCGCCTCATCGGCACACCGCTCAAGGCGACGGCGTTATTCGAGCTCGGCGCGCAGCTCGCAGACGCCCTCGACGCCGCGCACGCCGAGCAGATCATCCACCGCGACATCAAGCCGGCCAATGTGTTCATCACCGACCGTGGTCACGCGAAGCTGCGCGATTTCGGACTGGCCAAGTTGGCGCCAGACCCGCGGGCGCGCACCGAGACCGGCGATGCGTTCGCGGCGCGGACCGGACCGACGTATCGCGACACCCACGATCGCATGGTTTCACCGTCGTTCCGGTGGGCTGAACGGCGTCCAGACCAGCGTCGTCGGGTGGAACTGGCTCCATGCGAACCAGAACGCCTCGTGGCTGGTCAATTCCTCGCCGTCCGCGCCGTACACCCTGACCCCGTCGGTCATCCGTGCCGTGAGCCCCTCGAACGCGATCTCGTCCGCGCTGCGCAGCGCCGCGCGCGCCGCGGCCACCGGGAACGCCACCGGCGTCCCCGCCGGCGTGACGACACCGACGACTTTCTCCTGGACCGGGAGACGCGGGTCAACGGGGCCAATCGGAAAGATGGGACCGTTGTCGTCGCGGCCGCGGAGCGGGTCAGACGGGTAGGTCCGGCCGATGCCGCCGTCGGCGGCCAGGATCCGGGTGTCGGGATGGACCGCCTTCCACTCGCCCCAGGTCGTGGGCACGACCGATACCTGCTCGAGCACCACACCGGCGTCTCCCAGCGGCCCGGAGACCGCCGCGCCGGTGAAGGTGTCGAAGACGGAGTGGGTGCTCAGGTCGTACATCACCTTGTTGGAGCGGGACAGCAGCCCCGAGGTCCGCAGCACCACCCGATCCGGGCCGCGCACGTTGTCGGTGACGTAGGCCTGGGCCGACCCGCACAACGTGCAATACGGGATCCCCAGCTCTCGCCCCCCGAGCGTGAGGTTGAGCATCTCGTGGATCTCCATCTGGTGCTTCGGCATGGCGAGCGCGTCACCGTTGACCACGACCCCGAAGACGACGCGGTCATTGTCGTACCAGGCGCCGCCGGTGGCGTCGGTCGTCACCGGATCATCGAGGGCAGGTATGCAGTTGCAGCGTCCGTTCTGCCCAAATGGCCGGTCGTCGGCAAGGACGCCTCCCCAGGTCACCACCCGCCAGTCGATCGCGACGTCATTCTCGAAGAACACATCCCAGCGGTCATCGATTTGTGTGTAAAGGCGGCGCTTCAGCTCCGGATACTCGTCCCACGCCGGCAGATCCCAGGCCATCAGCAGGTTGAAGGCCCACACGAAGGGGACGGTCTCGGCGTGTGGCCGCTCCACCCGGGTGAGCCGCGTGAAGGCGACCACCAGCTGATCGCGCGCCTCCAGACTCGGGTAGAAGCGGAGCGCATCGGCAAGCAGCCAGGCGACGCGTGCGTCGCCGCTGTTGGCAGCAGCGTCGAGAGCGTCGGTGTCGAACGCGACAGTGAACACCGAGTCGACGAGTGTAGTCAGCGCCTGGTGGGTGGCCGGGTCGAGCGGACCACTCGCGACGTCGGGCCGCGGTGGATACGCCGGGCTTTGTGTTGCTATCGAGGGTGACGAAGACGAGAGAGCCGCCGGCGACGCAGTTCCGCGCGCGCCGGTACACGCGACGGCGACAACCAGCACGAGCCAACTGACCCGTTTCATCAGGCGTTTCGTGTGACGCTCCGCCGAAGAATGACCCGCGCCATAGACCATAGTGCGCTGTCTATCGCCATGTGACAAGAAGAGGCTGCCTCGGTGCCCGTTGCAGGATAGCGTCGGCGCCGCATGGCGGGTCTCCGCACGCGGGTCAACGCCGATCGGCTCGGCAGCGGCTCTGCTACCTTGGGGCGGGCTACAGCACGGTGGCGATCTTAAAGAATAGTGTGTGGCCCTGCTCCGATGGCTGACCGAACTCGGCTGTGCCCCGCTGATACGCGAACTGGATGGTCCCGAACGGTGGACGATAGCGATACACGAAGACGGCTTGCACGTTGCGCCGGTCGATCACCGAGTTGGTCTGGAAGAACACTCGGAGAAACAGGTCGGGCGTGAAGAACTGGCTGGCACGGACGACGTGGATCCAGGTGCTTTCCCGCCGCGGGTCGGGGTCGAGTGCGAGGCGCTGCAGCTCGTACTCGGTCGACGTGCGGTCCGTCAGCTTGTAGCGTGCCGCGATGCTCCCCAGCACGAAGTCGGCATCAAAGTTGCGCCCAACGGTAACCCCGCCCCGAGCAGACTGATACGCTCGCGTGTTGTACCCGACCTCGATACCGGTCTGCCGATTCCGAAAGTCCTTCTCGAACCGCTTGAACTCCTCGGCGTGCGACACCGTAGCGCTCCAGCGGTTTCGGAAATCGACGGACACCGATTCGTCGACTTGCCAGCTCCGCAGGATCCCGGTCTGGCCCCAGTACGCGTTGTAGCTCGAGTTGTACTGGACGCGCTCGAGCGGCCCGCTGGCCAGCCAGACCGTCTTGTCGGCGGCGGCATCCACTTCCCGCCGATCGTCGTCGCGGATGAACCCGATCACGTTCACGTTGTCGGCTAGGCGATCGCCGAGGTGGATGTACCGAACGTGGAAGTGCGCGGTTGCCGAGTCGTACGCCGGTCGTACGAAGAACGCCGTCGTCCCCTCGTCGTGCGCGCCGTAGCTGTGGACGAACTGGCCGGTCATCCCCCAGGTGTCGGTGAAGTAGAGGCTCGTGTCGGCGCCGACCGACCCTTGATTTCGCCCGTCAAGGGTCCGGTTCGCGAACAGCGCGCCGACGGTCGACCGCGCGGCGACGTCCCGTTGCACGCGGGCCACCGTGTAGCCGGCGCTGCTGCCGGTCTTAAGTGGCTCGGCCCGGGTCGCGAGCAGATGCATGGCCCAGGGACCTTGCTTGCCGAGCAATTTACCACCGCCTTGGATGTCGGCGATGCGACGTGAGTAGAACGTCTGGATCCGCTGGCCGAAGAGCTCGCCGCCCTCGAGAAAGAACTGCCGCTTTTCGGTCAGCGAGACTTCGAACCGGGTCAGGTTGACCAGTTCCTGGTCGGCCTCGATCGTGGCGAAATCCGGATTCGCAGTGCCGTAAGTCGAGAGCTGCGGCGTGACAGCATAGCGCACGTCGAACCCGGCCGCGCCTAACGACGACCCGCCCTCTTGCGCGCGCGACAGGGCGTACGGGATGAACTGGTGACGCCGCGACTGCTGCGGGATGTCGAGCCCCAGTAACGTGCCCGCCAGCGAGATCCGGGCCAATAATCCACCGGTCCTGCCCAGAACGTCCGCTCGAGCGAGCGGCGCCGGCTCCGACTGAAATTGATGCCCCAGGTCACGTTGGCTCCGGCCCAGTATTGGATCGACGTCAGCGGAATCGCGAACTCCGCGGACCAGCCGTAGTCGGTCCGCCTGGCGGCCGACCGCCACGGCGCGTCCCATGCCTCGTCGCTGCTCCCACCATCCTCCGCGATGCGGCCGTCGGCCTGCGTCCCGAGGATGTTGGTCATGAAGTAGTAGCCCGACCGCCGGTCGTGGAAACTGTCGATGAAGACCTGCACCGAGTCGTCGTTCCAGATCGGGTCATCGCGGTCGGTCATCGGACGCATCGGCGGCTCTGGATCCCAGACCCTGAACCCGACGTAGAGAAATTCATCGTCGTAGAGCAGCAGCGCCACTGTCGGCAACTCGGCCGGTGCGCCGCGCTGCGGCTGGAACTGCAAGAAGTCATCGGCGATGGCAGCCGCGCGCCACTCGGCATCGGTCACCTGCCCGTCGATCCGCGGCGGCTGGTCGGTGCGCTGAGCCGTGATGGTGAACTCGTCGCTCGCCCAGACCGGCGGCGCCGTGATGCAGATCATCGCGAGGCCAACCACGAGCTCCACGCCGTGCCCCAGCGGAGGTCGCCGGCCACGGTGAAGCCAGGCGGCGGGCAGAGATTGATTGAAGCGGGTCATGCGCTGCAACGATTACGCCACAAGCCCACGACGGCTATCACGTGTTTCGCCGCTCCGGCGCCGCGCGCATGGGAGGTCGTCAAGCGCCTCGCGACGACGGACTGGTATCCATCTCGCTCGGTTCCTTGTGCGTCCGGGCGTCGCCCGACCGCCTGGGTCGAGAAACTGGATAGCGGCCGCCGCCACGACCCGCGCGCTGTCGTCACCGCAGTATGATGACTCTCCACCCCGGTGCGGCGCTGCGACCACCTTCGACACTGAAGGTCAGGAGCCTTGAGCCATGAGCAGACACGTCACCAAGCGGCCGTTGGCGCTCGTCGGCGCCTTGTCGCTTGCGGTTGGGGGGCTGGCCCAATGTCGCGCGGTCGGCCAGGAACCGCCGGAACCGTCGCCGCTACCCGGTACGCGGCTGAGCGTTGACGAACTCAAGGCCCAGTTCACACGCGTGAGCGCCGGTCGCCGGCTCAAGCCCGAGTCGTGGCCCGACGGTGGGCGGGTTGCCGTCGCCCTGAGCTTCGACATCGACAACGCGGCCGGAAACCTGGCGCGCGGGGATCTCCGACCGGAAGCGCTGTCGCGCGGCGAGTACGGCGCGATGGATGGCTTACCGCGGGTTCTACGCGTCCTCGACAAGCACACGGTGCCGGCCACGTTTTTCATCCCGGCGGTCAGCGCCATCTTGCATCCGCAGATGATCCCGGACATCCTCGCCAAGGAGCGTCACGAGATCGGCGCGCATGGCTGGATCCACGAAAACCTCGCCCAGATGGAGAGTGAAGCAGAAGAGAAGCGTCTGCTGGATCGGTCCGTCGACTACCTGACCGAGGCAACCGGCCGGCGGCCCGTCGGGTTCCGTTCACCTGGCGCGAACTACAGCCCCTGGACGTTCACGCTCCTGAAAGAGGCCGGCTTCCTTTACGAGAGCACTCTTATGGCGAGCGACGACGCGTACGAGCTGCTGCTCGACGGTGAACCCTCGGGCATGGTCGAGCTTCCCATCGAGTGGCTCCTCGACGACTTCCCGTACTTCCAGAACACCCTCAACGGGTCGCTGCCTGACCCGGAACAGGTGTTTCGCGTCTATCGATCGGAGTTCGACGTGGCGTACGAAGAGGGCGGGCTGTACGTGCTGACGATGCACCCGCATGTCATCGGGCATCGCTCGCGCGCGGCCGAGCTCGACAAGCTGATCGCGTACATGAAGTCGAAGGACGGCGTCTGGTTCGCGACGCACGAACAAGTCGCGCGGTACGTCTGGGAGAGAGCAGGATGAGAACCACATATCCGGCGCGCGTGGTCTTGCTGATGGCCCTCATGGTCGTGACGCTCGGAGTTCCGCCAGACACCGCGGCGCAAACCGAGACGCTACAGGTGGAGGGGCTCGCCGAGCCGGTGGAGATCCTGATCGACCACTGGGGCATCCCGCACATCTATGCCCAAACAGAAGAGGATCTCTTTTTCGCCCAGGGATTCAACGCCGCGAGAGATCGCCTGTTCCAACTAGAACTGTGGCGCCGGCAGGTCACCGGGACGGTGTCGGAGCTGCTGGGCCCTCGTACCCTCGACAAGGACATCGGCGCGCGCCTGCTCCGGTACCGCGGAGACCTCAATCAGGAGCTGAACCATTACCACGAGCGCGGGACGACGGTCTTCGGCGCGTTCGTCCGAGGGGTGAACGCCTATATCGCGCTGACCGAGCGCGACTCGGAGCTGCTGCCCCTTGAGTTCCGGTTGCTGCGCACCACGCCCGGCAAGTGGACGCTCGAGGTCGTCGTGTCGAGGCTCAACGGGCTCTACAGCAACGTCACCAGCGAGGTACGGAACGCACAGCTCCTCCAGACGATGGATGCGGACACCCTGACGCGCCTATCAGATTTCCGGCCACGCCACCCCGACCTGTCCGACCATGGTGTCGACCTGTCCCTGATCACGCACGACGTCGTGAAGTTGTATCTCGCGGCGCGGGCGCCGGTCGATTTCGTGCCAGCAGACATCGCTCCAGCGTACCGGACGCAAGAGACCGACACCGGTGCGCAGGCGGCGCTCCTGCCGGGCACCCAGCTGACGGATTGGGTCGCCGAGGGATTCGGCAGCAACAACTGGGTCGTCGGTGGCAACCGGACGCTCTCCGGTTCCCCTATCCTCGCGAACGATCCGCACCGGGCGATGTCCGTGCCGGCGCTGCGCTACGTGGTCCATCTGGTCGGGCCGGGATGGAACGCCATCGGCTCGGGTGAGCCGACCGTCCCCGGCGTGTCGATGGGACACAACGAGCAGGGCGCCTGGGGGCTGACGATCCATGGGCGCGACATGGAGGATCTCTACGTCTACGACACTAATCCCGACAACGCCACTCAGTACCGATACCAGGGCGAGTGGGAGGACATGCGGATCATCCGCGAGACGATCCCCGTCAGAGGCCGCGACGCCGTCCCCGTCGACCTGAAGTTCACACGGCACGGACCGGTGTTGTCCGAGGACCCCGACCACAACAAGGCTTATGCGCTGCGGGCCGCGTGGCAGCAGACGGGCGCGTCACCCTACCTGGCCGACCTGCGGTACGGCAGGGCCACCACGTGGAAGGAGTTCCGCGAGGGCGCGTCGTACCACTTGGGGCCGGCGCACAACGTCGTCTGGGCGGATGTGCACGGCGACATCGGCTGGCAGGTCACCGGCCTCGCGCCGATGCGGAGTTGGAGCGGGCTGCTGCCGGTGCCGGGCGATGGCCGCTTCGAGTGGAGTGGGTCGATGCCGGTCAAGGAACTGCCGCACGTGCTGAACCCCGAGGCCGGGTTCTTCGCGACCGCGAACGAGGCGAACGTGCCGGACGACTATCCGCACGTCTTCTCCTATAACTATGCGGAGCCGCTTCGCTCGGCCCGCATCCACGAACTGCTCGGCGACACCCGGACCTATCTGACCGTCGCCGACATGCACGCGATCCAGCAGGACCAGTTCGCGATTGCGGCTCGCGTCCTGCTCCCGTTGCTCGACGACCTGGGCTCGGACGATGCGGAGGTGCGCCACGCGCTCGAGCTACTACACGGCTGGGACAAGCGGCTCGACAAGGACTCGGTGACCGCCGCGATCTACATCGCGTGGGAGCGACGCCTGCGCGCACATGCCGAGCGGATGTTCGTCCCCGCGGGCGCGCGCATGAACGTGCCCACGGTGCGGCTGCTCGACTGGTACACAGCGCCCGATGGCCACTTCGGCGACGACCCGATCGCGGGGCGGGACGCCCTGTTGATCCAGAGCATACGGGAAGCGCTGGACGACCTGCATGAGCGTCTCGGCGACGACATGACCGAGTGGCGCTACGGCGATCCGCGTTACAAGCACATCGCCATCCGCCACGTGATGAGTGAGGTCGTGAACGCGGAGATGCGCGAAGCGCTCGACGTGGGACCGGCGCCGCGAGGGGGGACATCTTACACGGTCAACCCGACGAGCAGCGGTGACAACCAGACCAGCGGTCCGTCCTACCGAATCATCGCGGACACGTCGGACTGGGACAACTCGGTGGCCACGATCAACGTGCCAGGGCAATCCGGCAACCCCGACAGCCCGCACTATCGCGACCTGTTCGAGCTGTACGCCGCTGGCAAGCACACACCGATCTTCTTCTCCCGAGAGAAAGTGGAATCGGTGACCGAGCGGACGCTGCACCTGGTGCCGGCGCGATGAATCCCAACCCCTATCCTCAGATGACGACCAGGTTCTCTGTCCGGCGGATGCAAACGGTCTCATGCCCCTGAGCAGAGGAGATCAATTGGGACCGTACGAAGTCACGGGCGAGCTTGGGGCCGGCGGCATGGGCATCGTCCTCCGCGCCAACGACACGCAACTGAACCGCGACGCCGCGCTGAAGATACTCCCCGCCGTCTTCGCCGCAGATCCCGATCGCCTCGCGCGGTTCCAACGCGAAGCCCAGCGTCTGGCCGGCCTCAACCACCCTGGCATCGCTGCTATCTACGGCATCGAGGAAACCGAGCCCACTCGCCCACGCGACCTTCGCTCTACCTCATCGTCGGCATCGAGAGACTGACCGCGTCCGGCGCGTCCGGCCAGCGCTTCGTGACGACTTTCGTGCGCGTGTAGAACTTCACACCGTCGGCGCCATGGACATGCAGGTCGCCGAACAGCGAATCCTTCCAACCCCCGAAGGAAAAGAACGCCATCGGCACCGGGATCGGCACGTTGACGCCGACCATGCCGACTTCGATTTCGTGCTCGAACCGGCGCGCGGCCGCCCCGGAGGCAGTGAAGACGGCCGTGCCGTTGCCGTAGGGGTTCCGGTTGACTAGCGCGATTGCCTCGTCGAGCGACGTCGTGCGGACGACGACGAGGACTGGACCGAAGATCTCGTCGCGGTAGATCCTCATCTCCGGCATGACATGGTCGAATAGCGTCGGTCCCACGAAATAGCCGCCCTCGCCCCCATCGACCACAACGTCCCGACCGTCGACCACCAGCGTCGCCCCTTCGCCGGCGCCGATGTCGATGTAGCCGGTCACACGTTCGAGGTGCTCGCGGGTGACGAGCGGCCCCATCTCGACGCCGGCACGGTTGCCTGGGCCGATCACCAGCGCCGACGCTCGTTCGCCGAGCTTCGCCACGAGCCGGTCGCCCGCCTCCCCGACGGCGACAACCGCCGAGATGGCCATGCAGCGCTCGCCGGCAGAGCCGTAGGCGGCTCCGATCAGCGCGTCGGCGGCGCCGTCGAGGTCGGCATCGGGCAGCACCACCGCGTGGTTCTTCGCCCCGCCGAGCGCTTGGACGCGCTTCCCGTTGTTCGTCGCAGTCTCGTAGACGTATCGCGCGACCGGCGTGGAGCCGACGAACGACACGGCCGCCACGTCTGGATGGGCGAGCAGCGCGTCGACGGCCTCCTTGTCGCCGTGGACGACGTTCAGCACGCCGTCGGGCAGCCCAGCATCCTGGAACAGCCGCGCCAGCAGCATGCTGGCCGACGGGTCCTTTTCCGATGGCTTCAGGACGAACGTGTTGCCGCACGCGAGGGCGACCGGGATCATCCACAATGGCACCATGACCGGAAAATTGAAGGGGCTGATGCCGGCGCAGACGCCGAGCGGCTGCTTCAAGGTATGCGAGTCGATCCCGGTCCCCACGTTGTCGGAGTGCTCGCCCTTCAGCAGATGCGGGATCCCGGTGGCGAACTCGATCACCTCGAGGCCCCGCTGCACCGACCCGACCGCATCCGGGAGGGTCTTGCCGTGTTCGATGGTGATGGATCGCGCCAGATCATCCTTGTGCCGGTCGACGAGGTCGCGCACCTTCATCAGCGTCCTCGCGCGACCGAGGGGCGAGGTCGCCCGCCACGCCGGCCACGCCGCCTGGGCCGCCGCGACCGCCCGATCGACATCCTCGACCGTGGCAAAGGACACGTGCCGCACCACTTCCCCGGTGGCCGAGTTCGTGACCTGACCGTGTCGGGCTCCAGCGCTCGCAGTGTCGCGTCCGTTGATCCAGAACGGCACCGTTGCTGTCGCGGCGTCTGTCGTCATCGTGCTTCCTCCGGCCATCTCTCAGTGTCGAGGCGTTCGACTCGCGAGTCAACGCACGTCCTGGCGCACGAACTCCGCTCCTTTCTCGGCGATCATCACCGTCGGCGCATTCGTGTTGCCCGACGTGATCCGCGGCATGATGGACGCATCGATCACGCGGAGCCCCGCAATGCCGCGCACCGCTAGCCGATCGTCGACGACGGCCAGCTCATCGTGCCCCATCTTGCAGGTGCCGATCGGGTGGAAGATGGTTGTGCCGAGGTCGGCGGCCGCGGCCGTCAACTCCGCGTCGGTTTCGAGAGCCGGTCCCGGTTTCCATTCCATCGGCTCGAAGCGTGCGAGCGCGTGCGCCGCCATGATGCGTCGCGTGGCCCGCAGACCCGCCAGCGCGACCTGCCGGTCGGCATCCGTCGAGAGGTAATTCAGCGTGATTGCCGGCGCGTCGAGCGGGTCGGCGCTCTTGACACGCACATGCCCCCGACTCGTCGGCTGGAGGTTGCACACCGACGGCGTGATCGCATCAAAGGTGTGCAGCGGGTCGCCGAATTTGTCGAGCGACAACGGCTGCACGTGCCACTCCATGTTCGCAGATGCCCGCGACGGATCGCTCTTGGCGAACGCCCCCAGCTGCGATGGCGGCATGGTCAGCGGCCCGGTCTTGAACAGCAGATACTCGAGGCCCATCGCTGCCTTCCCGAAGAGCGAGTTCACCCGCCGATTCAAAGTGACGGTGTTCTGCACCTTGAAGATCGTGCGAACCTGCAAGTGGTCGTGCAAGTTCTCGCCGACGCCGCGCAGGTCGTGCACGACGGCGATGCCCCGCTCTCGCAGCACGGCGCCCGGACCGATGCCCGAGAGCTGTAGGATTTGCGGCGACCCGATGGAGCCGGCAGCGAGGATGACTTCGCGCCGAGCGTCGAGGACCTCGCCGCCGCCGACCAGCGCGACCCCTGTCGCACGCTTACCGGCCTCCCTGGAGTCGACGACGACCCGTTCTACCTGGGCATTGACGCGCACCGTCAGATTGGCCCGGTGCCGGATGGGACGTAAATACGCCTTCGTACCGCTCCAGCGCCGGCCGGCACGCTGGTTCATCTGGAAGTAGGCGTTCCCGAAATTGTCGCCGCGGTTGAACTCGGTGATCTTCGGAATGCCGCATTCCTCCGCGGCGTCGCGCCACGCCTCGAGGATCTCCCAGCTGACCCGCTTTTCCTCGACGCGCATCTCGCCGCCGACGCCGTGGAAGTCATCGGCGCCGTGCTGGTAATCTTCCGACCGCTTAAATACCGGCAGCACATCGTCCCACGACCAGCCGCGGTTGCCGAGCGAGGCCCAGTGGTCGTAGTCGCTCTTCTGCCCGCGCATGTAGATCATCGCGTTGATCGATGAGCATCCGCCGAGCACCTTGCCGCGGGCGTAGCCGATGGCGCGACCGTTCAGACCAGGGTCGGGCTCGGTTCGGTAGCACCAATCGGTTCGGGGATTCCCGATCGTGTAGAGGTAACCGACCGGGATGTCGATCCAGAAGTAGTCGTCCTCGTCGCCTGCCTCCAGCAGGAGCACCGCGACGTCCGCGTCAGCCGACAGCCGGTTGGCGAGCACACACCCGGCGGTGCCACCCCCGATGATGATGTAGTCGTAGGCTGCCACCTACCATCCCTTAAGTGCGATGACGTCCGCCATCGGCAAGTGCTTGACGTTCTGCGTATAGATCTTGCCGCCGGTCGCTACGGCGGTGGTGGCGAGCATTCGACAAGTGGCGAGGGCGAAGACGTGGTCGTCGACGCTGGTGTCGATCATGAGGCTGCCGTGTATGGCGAGGTTCCTGTTGACTTCGGACAGTCCGGCGATGAGGAAGTCGTCGACATCCTCCGGGACCTCCCGGCGGTGCTCCCAGACGAGGTCGCCGGTGACGGCATCGATCGCCTGGATGACGTCGTTCGGATTCGGCATGTACATGACGCCGTCGTAGACCAGCGGCGTGCCCTGCTGCCGACCCGCGGTCAACCCACGCGACCAGACCATCCGTAGCTCGCCGACGTTGCCTCGGTCGATCTCGTCGAGCGGGCTGTAACCCCACCCGTCGAGCGTTCGACGCCACATCAGCCAGTCGCCGGGCGCCGGATCCTGGAGCATCGCGTCGGTGACGGGAACGAAGTCGGATGACTGCGCGTGGGCAATGGTCGGGATGAACGTGAACAGCGCGATCGCCATTGCAACGACGGGGAGAATTCGTGGCATGTCAAGACTCCTGGCCCCGTGGAGTCCTTGCGCCACGCGGGCACGAGGACTTCGCGCAGTGTAGCCGCGATCGGCGCATCCGAGAAAGACCGTGGGAGCGCCCGTTCAGGACATCCGCATCAGCGGCTCAGCATTCCCTCGACCATCTCCAAGTGCTTTGGCATACCGGTCGTTCGATACATCTCGGTCGCCTCGCCGAGGAGCGCTTGCACCTTGCCGCGGTCGCCGGGCGCGTTGCAGTCGAGAAGCATCCGCGCGTACTAGCGGCGGACCTCAGACGGGGCGATCTCGTGAGGAAGGTCGTGGGCCTGCTTCAGAGCCGTTTCGTAGTGCTCCTGTGCGGCGTCCCACTGCCTGCCACATGCGGCGGCGATGCCGGCGACCATCTGCCAGAAGCGTGACGAAATGAGGCTGACGCACGACCCCCGTTCTAGACCGCGTACAAGGGCGGGATATAGGTTGCCTGCGTCTGGCTTTCGACCGAGAACGGCTAGGCTTTCCGCAACATGGAGCAGGAGATCCCAGTCCCCCTTCGGATTGTCCTCCTTCATCGCCAACGCCATGGACCTCGCGCGCTCGAGATGGTCCAGCTCGACGCTCCCGGCATACGCGCCGGCCACCAGAGCGGCGCTGGAAACCGCGCTCGTTATAAAGGATGCCTGGTCGAGCGGCCTCGCGGCGGCAAAGTCGGCGTCTGTAGACTGATCGTCGCCCCTCAAGCATCGTACGCACGCTCGGCAGCCGTAGCCGGCTGGGTCCGTGTCGCTGGGACCACTCGACGACACGACCCCAACGGTCATCCGACACAGCAAGATCGCCCTTGGTCACGCGTGGGCGACACGTCATCCAACCCCGGTCGGGAATGCCCGATCGCGGCGCCGGATGCCATGAGAGCGCATCCGTCACGGCCGCCTCTTGGTCTCCTGGGTCGGGGACCGCGGCCGTTGCCGGCGAGCATCACGGCTCGGGGGAACGAAAGCGCTCCACGTGCGGACCAAGAAAGCGCGCAACAGCCGTCGCTCCGGTCGGCGTGAAATGGATGCGGTCCTCCCCGTAGGCTTCCTCGAACCAGTCGCGCCTCTCGGAGTCCCGTGTCACCGTCGCAAGAAAATCGACGAGCGTGCACTGCGGCTCCCGGCACAGCTCCCGCAGCTCGGCCAATCGCCCGGCGTACTGCGCGTCGCCCCCCTCCAGGTTCCACGGCGCCAGCATGACCAGCAACGGAATGCCGGCGGTGGTCAGCGCGCGGGACAGCCGCGCGAAGTGAGCAGGATAGAACGACCGGTCTGCGTTGCGACTCAACGCTTGCGACCCTCCGACCGGCGGCGTGCCGTCAGGCCCCAGCTGGTAGCGCCCCCACTCACGGACCTGCCCGCTCACGCGCCGGCGGATTTGATACTCGGTCAACCGGACGAGGTGAGAGCGATACAGCAGCCGTCTGAGCCGGGAGACGTCCGGGCGGTCGAACAGCGAGAGAAACCGCGTCCGGGACTCTTGGATCGCGAGCAGCGCTTGTAGCTCGAGAGTGAACGCGTCCCAATCGTTCAAGCAGACCACCAGCACAGCGAGGTCCGGTTCAAAACGGGGCACGAGAACCCTTGCCTGCTCCGCCTCCTGGATAATGCCGTAGCCTGGCACCCCGAAGTTGAACACCTCCACCCCCGCCACCGATTCGTCGAGCAGGCCCTCCAGCCGGTTTGGAATGGTCTCATCTACGGCCAGGTGGAGTCCGTAGATGAGCGAATCGCCTAGCATCGCCACCCGAAATACCCCCGCCGGCTTCTGGCGCGTCGTCTCGGCCCCTCGAAGACCCCACCTGTTGTGGTCCGACGCCCCCGGCTGCAATTCGTACATTAGCGTCCGGTTGGCAGAGAGCCTCACGGCGCCCCACTCGATCTCCGCCAGGCCGACCGGCAAGATCAGCCGAACCGCCACCTCGGCCCCGGTGACGGCGAGCGCGATGGAGCCGACGAGAAGCGCGAGCTTCGGGACCCAGGCCGGTCGCCGCACAGGGGCCCGTCTGGTCGGTAGCGGCCGCTCGGTGTCCATAGTGGGCGTCCCTCGGATCTTCTCGACACGCGCCGCCTGCGCGTGGGTACGGCGCCACCGACTCTACCGCAGACGTTTGCGCGGCGATCTACAGGAATGAAGGTAGGATGGTCCGACGGGCCATAACCGGGCGGAGGAGGTAGCGTGGGCGAGATCGAGCAGCGGTGGCGGCGAGGATTCTCGAGACGCGAGGCGCTCTCCGGTCTCGCCACCTTCCTGGCCGCGTCGCCGCTGCTCCAGGCACAACGCGACCCGTGGCCGTTGGACCGGCACCGTCGGATCCTCGGCTTTGACGAGATGCTAACCGCCTTCGACTTCGAGCCGGTGTTCAGCGCCAACGTGCCGCTGGCCATCTACGACTACACGGCACATGGGACTGACTCCGAGTTCACGTTGCAACGGAATCGCGACGCGTTCGATTGGGTCGAGCTCGTCGGCCGTGACGGCGTCGACCCGAAGGACGTCGATACATCGACCGAGCTCTTTGGTGTCCCGATGACGAGCCCGATCATGCTGGCGCCGACGTCCCGTCAGCGCGACCTCCATCCAGACGGCGAGCTCGGCATGCACCGCGCGGCGACGACCACCTCGACAACAATGATCGTCAGCAACGCCTCGAGCTTCCCGTTTCCGCGCATCGCCGAGGCGGCCGGCGGGCCGCTCTGGTATCAGCTCTATGCGCGACGCGACATCGAGTCCAATCGCCAACCGCTGGCGGACGGCCAGGCGGCCGGTGCGCAGACCGTCGTCGTCACGATCGACCAGCAGGCCTCGTACTACGAGCGCGATCTCCACGACCGAAACCTCGGGGGCATCGTGCGTGTCCCACGCGGATCGCGGCGCGAGATGAGTAACCCGTACGGGGTCGGCGACGGCCGGCTCTGGTACGAATGGCGGCTCTTCGACGATCTCCGTCCGCTGATCGACGTCCCGATCCTCGCCAAGGGGATCTTGACCGGCGAGGGGGCCAGGAAGTGCCTCGAATATGGCGTCGAGGGCATCGTCGTCTCGAACCACGGCGGGCGAGCGATCGACTACGGTCCGTCCACGCTCGAGGTGCTCGAAGAGGTCGTCGGCGCGGTTGGCGGCCGTGTGCCCGTCTTGATCGACAGCGGGTTTCGACGCGGAAGCGACGTGCTGAAGGCGCTCGCGATCGGTGCCGACGCCGTCTGTCTCGGCCGCGCGTCCCGGTGGGGCCTCGGCGCGTTTGGCGAGCAGGGGGCGCAGAAGGTTGTCGAGATCATCAACACCGAGCTGGTGCACGCGATGGCTGCCGCCGGCTGTGCGGACCTCAAATCGATCGATCGGCGGATCGTGAGGACCAACTTTCCATGAAACGGCAGCCACCAGCGGTCGACCGGCGGGCCGCCCTCCGACGATTCCGCGCGTTCGTCGCCGGTTCGCCGGCGGAGGTCCCCGCACAGGATGGGCTGCCGGCGATTCGCCTTGCGCCGGTCGCCGAGATCGTCGCCGCGCCAGAGTTCGAGCAAATGGCGGAGATCGTCCTCTCACCGGAACTGTTTGAGACCATCCGCGGCAGCGATCGCGGCTCGTTCGACAAGATGACGTTTCGCCAGCGGCTCATGGTCTACGCCATGGATCTCGATCTGACGACCGAACTCTTTGGCGTGTCGATGTTCGCGCCGATCATCGTCGGACCTGTCGGCAACCAGCGCAGCCTTCATACCGAGGGCGAGCTGGCTACGGCGCGCGGCGCCGCGGCCGCAAAGACCGTCATGGTGGTCAGTCGACACGCGAGCTATCCGATCGAGCGGATCGCCGCGGAAACGGACCACTCGCTTTGGTACCAGGTCTACGCCGACGACCGCGGCCCAGTCCGAGACGATGTGGCGCGTGCCGTCGATGCCGGCTGCCGGGTGCTCTGCGTCACGGTGGGGATCTCCGCCGCGGGTGCACCAGTCGCGATCGCATGGGACGCCGTCGAGCGGATGAGCCGCGGCGCCGGCGTCCCGGTGGTCGTCAAGGGCGTGATGACCCCAGCCGACGCCCGCACGGCGCTCGACCGTGGGGCGCAGGGACTTGTCGTCTCCAACCACGGCGGCCTGGTCGGCGGCGGCGGTGTGTTGCCGATCGACATGTTGCCCGCCATCGCCGACGAAGTCGGCGACCGCGCGCCCGTTCTCGTCGACGGAAGCTTCCGGCGGGGCAGCGACATCCTCAAAGGGCTCGCGCTCGGCGCCACGGCCGTCATGCTTGCGCGTCCCATTATGTGGGGGCTGGCCGCGTATGGCGCATCCGGTGTCGAAACGGCGCTCAGGCTGTTGACCACCGAACTCGCCCGCAACATGGCCGCGTCCGGTCGCCCGAAGATCCAGATGATCGACCGCGCGTTGGTGCGGTTCGACTCCCGTTGAGGCGACTGCGATGATACTGAACAGACGCTCCTAGCCGTCCTGACCGGCTGCACCTGGATCTAATGAGTCAGGTTTTCTGCAGACAGCAAGGCTCGGGGTCCAGAGCTGCGTCGAAGGACGCGGAGCGGTCGCGTGTTTGTGATGACAACGCCGTTCACGGCGCTGAAGATCGCCGTGTTGGCGCCGATCCCGAGCGCCAACGTGAGGATTACGACGGTCGCGAAGCCTGGGGATTCTCAGTCGTTGCGGAGCGCGTATCTGATGTGCTGAATTATGTTGGCGTCGGTCGCGCGGAGCACGGGATTCGAGTTGCTACAAATCTGGCATATCGAAAGCCGGGTATTCAGCACGGGTGCAACCGCAACCCAGCCGGTCGGTGACACCGCACATCCGATTGCATTTACACTGCGTAGGTGGTGTAGGTGACACCGTGGACGACGCCACTCGACGAGGGTAGCCATGCGCAAGTTCCTTGGAACCGGTGCCGTTTGGCTTGTCGCGTCCGCGGCCCTACTGGCCGCCGACTTCTGGGCAGAGAAGGACTTCGCCACGTGGTCCGATAAGGAAGTCGAGAAGATGTTGACCGACTCGCCGTGGGCCAAGGAAGCGACCATCGTGATGGGCGGACTCACGGCGGCTGCGGATGACCATTTTCGCATCGAGGACGACCCCTTTCAGGCCGGTATTGGCGCCAATATCGGTGAACTCGTCGAGCCCGAGTGCGGCGGCGAGCAGTTCCAGCGAATCCGACGTGTGAAGGTGACCGTCACGTGGGCAAGCGCCCTCCCGATCAAGCTCGCGCTGGTCAGGCGACTGATCCGGATGGACGAACCGATCCCAGCCGAGGACCAAGAGATGGTGACGCGCGAGGATCCCTTCTACACCGTAGCCGTGGTCGGATTGCCAGCACCGTTCGCCGCGCTAGAGCCGCTCCTCGACACGGTGGAGGCCCAGACGATGCTGAGGCGGGGGAACAAGACGCCGATCGCGCCCGCAAACGTGCAGTTGTTCAGGAACGAGGCGGATCAGTCGGTTCTGATCGAATACAAGTTCCCGAAGACCGAGGCCCTCACCATGGATGACGCCGACGTCGAATTTGTCACCACGCTGGGGATCACGAGCGAGATCAGAAAAAGGTTCAAGCTCAAGGAAATGGTGTTCGGCAACCAGCTGGCACTCTAACGTTAGATGGGGTTTCGCCCCAAGCCTCCGCTAGTGCGACCGTGGGAGGGTGAACGCCCTCGAGGGCCTGGCCGCGCTCGTTCGTGACCGTGTTCCGCCGCCGCGCCAGCAGATCGATCGTGAACACCAGCACCGGGCAGCCAGCGGCCTTCACGCGCTTGACGAGCTTCGACGTGTTCTCCCACTCGGCCCGCGCGTAGCGCTGATACCAGGTCGGTTCGCCGTACGCCTCGTTCACGTCCTCGATCGAGTTCGAGGAGATCGTCGACATCATCTGCAGGACACCTCGGCGGCTCGCGGCGCGAGCGGCGTTTCCCAGCGGGTGACGGGCGATGGGACAGCGGCTTCATCGGCGAACGCTAGCCGCCAAGCGGCTCGAGGTCGGCCAGCATCGTCGAAATGAGCTCCGACACGGTCGGATGAATGTGGACGGCTCGGTGGATCGCCGTGTACGGCACATTGGCGTACATCACCTCGACGATCGTATATACGACTTCGTCGCCTCCGACACCGAGGATGGCAGCGCCGAGAATCTGATTCGTTTCTGCATCGATGAACACCTTCGTGAAGTCCTGGGTCTCGCCCTTCTCGACGGCGCGCTCGACGCGGGTCATCGACCGCGCCCGACCAGCAAGGTGGTCGACGCTGTGTCCGGCGGTCGCTCGAGGACGCGGGTTTCGAGCTACTGACCTTCTACGACTTCCCGAAGGCGATGTGGAAGGCGCTGCGGACGACCAACACGCTTGAGAACTTGCATCGCGAGTTCCGTCGCCGCACGAAGACCCAAGCGTCGTTCGGTGCCGAGGCCGCCGCGCTCACTTGGCTCTTCGGCCTCGTGGGGTTTGGACAGATTCATCTGCGACGAATCGATGGCTATCAGCAGCTGCCGTCGTTCCTCGCGAAGACGGAGCAACAAGCTGCGTGACACGAGGACTCGTCAACCGTTCGGCGGGAGCGTTACGCCAAGAGATTTTTTCTACAAAACTCGGGCCGAATCCAGACGTCTCTCTTAGAGAACAGACTCAGCTGTCCCAACTGGTTTGACGACGCACAATGGGGTGCTTCCGCGGAGTGCCGACGATCGTCGACTTCAACAAACACTACCAGCGCTGCCGGGAGGACTGCGGCGAACCGTTCATGGAGGTCGTCAATTTTTTTCGCAGCGCTCGGCGAATCACCCGCCACGGTCCAGTCGTTTACCGGCGCCGTGATCACCGGATCCAAGCGGACCACGGCGCAGCCTGAGGCCGTTGCCAGCGTCGCGGTCGAGACGTTTCTGAATGAGGTCCAGCAATGATCGCGACAGTGGTGAGCCTCTCCGACGTGCGAGCTGCGGACCTTCCGACCGTCGGGGGCAAGACCGCTAACCTGGGCGAGTTGGTTGCGGCAGGCCTCCCCGTGCCACCCGCCTTCTGCGTGACCACTGCGGCGTTCGAGGCGTTCCTCGAGGGTGACGACGACGAGCTCGACGTCCTGTTCGACCGGCTGGACGCCCTCGCAGCGAACGACGTCGAGGGCGCGCGCGAGCTCGGCGCCGCACTGCGGAACCGACTCGAATCCCGCGACGTGCCGGCCGAGATCGCTGGCGCTGTAGTCGCTGCCTGGGAGGCAATGGGGGACGCCGTCCCCGTCGCGGTCCGGTCCAGCGCGACCGCCGAGGATCTGCCGGAGGCGTCCTTCGCCGGGCAGCAGGACACCTACCTCAACATCGTTAGCGCAAACGATCTCGTCGACCGGACGCGCGCATGTTGGATCTCGCTCTACACCGACCGCGCGATCCTCTATCGGATCCAGCACGGGATCCCCCATCGGAAGGTGGCCCTGAGCGTGGTCGTCCAGCAGATGGTGCTGCCGGACCGTTCCGGGATCCTGTTCACGGCCGACCCGCTGACCGGCAACCGGAAGATCACGACGATCGACGCCGGTTTCGGGCTCGGCGAGACGCTGGTCGCGGGCCTGGTCTCGGCGGACCTGTATCGAGTGGACAGTCGGACGAGCGCGGTCGACGTGACAATCGGCGACAAGGAGCGCGCCATTGAGCCGGTCGAAGGCGGCGGTACCCGCCTGGTCGAGCTGTCAGCCGAGCGGCGTGCGGCTCGCGTCCTCACGGACGAGCAGGCGATCGAGCTGGCGGAGATCGGCGGCCAAATCGCCGATCTACGGGGCGGTCCGCAGGACATCGAGTGGTGCATCGACGACGGCGTCATCTTCATCACCCAGGCCCGCTCGATCACCGCGCTGTATCCGGCACTGCCGGCACCGGAGGACGACACCCTCCACGTCTACTTCTGCTTCAACCACTTCCAGGTGATGACTGACGCAATGCCGCCACTGGCGAACTGGTCTTGATCGACGCGCGGTGACGCAGTTCAGTCGGACTCCGCGCCCGCCCTGATCTCGGTGTCGCCGTCGGCGCCGATTTCGATGACTAGCGTGATCGGTCGGCAGCACACCTGGCAGTCCTCGACGTATTCCTGCTGTCGGACTGACCAGTCCACGGCGACTTCGAGAAGCTCACCGCAGTACGGACAGTGGATGACCCGGCTATCCGTGCTCATGGGCCGCATGATCGAGGCGACAGCGGCACGCCGCGCGGTGACGCTCATGTTCCACTCGCACCCTCCCCTCACGGGACATGTACCAGTTCCACAAGCTCCTCCGCCCAGTTGAAGACGGCGACCAGCTCGGAGGCCGAGAGCGTTCTCATGAGGAATCACCCGTCGGGCGACACATCGAAGACTCGGGTGAAAGGCTCGCCCGACAGCGCGTACGGTCGCCTGAAGAGCACCACTGGAGGATCCCAGCTGAACGTCGAGCCAGCCGTGACCGCCGCCGCCATGACGGCGTCCCCGGCGAAGAAGAACAGCTCGCGTCCGTCGCGCGATCGCACGGAAAACCATCCACCCGACGCGGAGACCTTCCACTGCCCGCTGTCGACATCAGGGAACGGGTGAACGTAGACATCAAAGTCGTGTCGTCGATGGAGATCGGCCCGTCGGCGATACGATCGGCGAGGGTCGGCCCCTCGATCAGTTCGAGGATCAGAGCTTTGGTCCTCTCCGCCTCTTCCAGCCCGTAGATGTGCCCGACGTTGGGGTGGTTCAACGAGGCGAGGACCGTGGCTTCCCGCTCGAAGCGGGCCAGGCGATCCTGGTCGGCCGTGAACGCCTCGGGTAGCACCTTGAGCGCCACATCCCGATCGAGCTTCGTGTCGCAGGCGCGGTAGACCTCGCCCATGCCGCCCGCGCCGAGCTTGACGATGACGGCATACGGACCGAGGGTTGTACCAGGCGAGAGGGGCATGCGCTACCGTGCGAAGCTCGAACGCATCTTGACGCCCCATCGTCCGTCCTCGCGCGTCACGATATACAGCGACTCATAGGTGGCGATGACCGAGGCGTCCTCCCGGTAACGTGTGAACTGCGTGTCGATGTGCACCTTTGACGGTCCAACGTGCACGATGTGGCGCCGGTCCCAGGCACTGTGATGCCACCCTGAGCTTCGCAGTCGTCGAATCGTGCCTGCAAGCCGATCCACGGACGGCGGTCCTCCTTCATCGATCCGCATCTGCCCGCTCGCCAGTGTCGGAAGTGCGGATAGTGCAGGGTCGCGCTCCAGGCCTCGGCGTCGTAGCCATTGAACGCCGTCATGAAGTCATCCAGAACCGCGAGGGCGGCTTGCTCGGTCCGCACTCGGTCGAACTCCTGGGCCGCGAGCGACGACACGCCAAGCGCCAGCTCGATGAGACACGGGGCCGCCCAGCGCATGTCTCGAGTGTCCCGGGATTCAATTCTGCCGGTCGGTGAAGAGTACGCGTTTCGCGATCTTCCAGCCCCGGGCGGTTTTCTTCCAGGTGTTTCGATAGATGCCCGAACCGCTGATGAACGGCGCGCTGTCGCCCTCGGTTTGATGGGTGATCAATGCCATGTTCTCGGTGATGGCGACGTCGGTCGAGAGCTCCACGAACACCAGGGCGGACATGTGATGTCGGGTCTGTCGATCCGCAAGGCGCCCCCGATGGGACGTCCTCGCATAGTCACGTATGGCTTGACGACCTTCCACCCGCGAGCCGGTCACCAACGCATCGCCACGCCTGCGTTCCAGGACGCCGTCCTCGGTGAAGAGATCGGCGAATCCATCAGCGTCCTTGGAATCCCAGCGATAGGAGTACTGAGCGAGCCGCTCCGCGATCGCAAGCCGGTCCTCGATTGATCCGATCTCCGCCGCAGTCGCCTCACTCCATGCCAGGGAACAGAGCACGGAGAGCCCCAACATGACGCGTGCGCCTGCACTGTTGATGAATGGCATCGATGGCTCCTTGGTGAAAGCGGCGAAGCCTGAATCCGACGGTCGGTCCATGGCCGGCGTGGCTACGGCGTGCCGCCGCCCAATGCGAAGACGAAGATCGCATGACCACCGGCGGCCGGGCGATTTTTCTCTGGCGTCAGCTGACCGGAGATGCCGCTCCACATGGACGGATCCGTGCCGACGGGAATGGCCAGATACTGCCGGCTGTCCACGGCGTAGGTGATCGGAAACCCGGACACCGAGCTGGGCAGTCGCGTCTGGAACAGGATCTCGCCCGTCGCGGCGTCGTGCACATACAGATTCCGGTCCCAGTCGCCGACGACGACCAGGCCGCCGCCGGTCGTCAGCGCCGCGCTATCGATAGCGGTTCGGGTGCGGTGACGCCAGAGCACAGTGCCGTCAACGCCGATGGCGACGAACTCGCCGACGCCATCGGGCCGCGCGGGATGCGCGATGTGCTGGCGGCGCGACAGGCCCACACCGCCGCCCCCTTCGACATGGTCGGGCCCTGCGCCGAACGTCGTCCGCTCGCAGCTCACGATGAGCGGCACGTAGAACGCTTGCGTATCCGGGTGGTAGGCCATCGCTCGCCAGCTCTTGAAGCCGGCGACGCTCGGGCAGAACTCCAGCTCGACGCCCTCCTGCGGAATCATGCCAGGGCGATAGGTGATCTCCCCGGTGTCGGGATCGACGTCGAGAATCGTCTGATACCCGAGGTCGTGCGCGGCGAGGAACCGACCCGTCGTGCGGTCGAGCTCCCAAAGGATGCCCAGCTTTCCCATCTTGAAGAGCGAACTCCGCCCGTCGTGATCGACGAGCAGGTTCTCGAACGTCTCGTCCATGTCGTGGGTCTCGCCGGGGAGGAGCTGGTTGTACCAGACGATGTCGCCAGTTGTCGGGTCGAGCGCGAGCACGCTGTTCGTGTACAGCGCGTCACCCGAGTGCCCCCGTTGGAAGCGCGCCCACGGTTTCGCCTGCGCCGTCGCCCAGTAGATCAGGTTGGTGCGGGGATCGTAACTACCGGCGGTCCAGCTATCGCCGCCGATCCGGAACATCAAGGGGGTATCACCCCATGTGTCGCCGCCCGGTTCGCCCGGGCGGGCCACCGTCGATGTGCGCCATGCTTCCTCGCCCGTGAGCGCGTCCCGAGCTGAGATGAAGCAGGGCGCCTCCTTGGCCTCGTGGTAACGGTCGCAGCCATTCGTGCTCGCCACCACCTTCCCCCCGACGATGATCGCGCCGGCGGTATACCGGAACCCGAGGCGGTAGTCGGCGCCGGCGACGTTCCACACGACGTCACCGGTACGCGCGTCGAGCGCGACGATGTGGGCGTCGAATGTCGTGAGGTAGATCTTGTCGTCGTAGATGGCGAGGTTTCGGGAGGTGACAATCCCTCGCAGATCGTCGGATTCATGCTCATGGCGATACCGCCACCGCAGCTCGCCCGTGACCGCGTCGAGCGCCTCGACGACGCCGAAGGGACTGGCGACGTACATGACCCCGTCGTAGACCAGCGGGTTCGGCTCGGGTCGTCCCTCGGAGCTGACGGCCCACGACCACGCGAGACGGAGCTGATCCGCGTTCTGCGTGTTGATCTGGTCCAGCGGGCTGTAGCCCCACCCGTCGAGCGTCCGCCGCCAGTTGAGCCAGTCGGCCGGATCCGGATCGAGCAGCATCGCGTCGGTGACAGGCGTGAACGTCGGCTCCTGCGCGCCCGCACCAAGATTGATCCCGACGAGCAGGACGGCCACGAGCGCGTGTCGACACCAATTCCTGGTCATGTGGTAAGCACCCTCTCGCCGCGAGGTTTCAGTGCGCCACGGTGAACGGCGTGGTCGCGATCTGGTCGTCCCACCAGACCATGAAGAGCCCGCCCTGCTGCGACATGTCGACGAAGCCAATGGTCAACTGATCCGTCGAGGCCCCGATAGCCTCCACGGTCATCGTCGTCCGGATCACGTCCTTCTCCGGCGTGTATCCGTACGCGCCCCAGAGGGCATCCGGATCCGCTTCACGGTAGTCCTGCTTGACGCCCCACGTCGAGAAAATCAGCGTCCACTCGCGCTCCCGGGTTTCCGCGAAGAGGCTGTATTCACCGGCCCGGAGGCGCTGGTCGCCGAACATCAAGTCGGTCTCGGTCCTAAACCGCGTTGTCTGGTCCGCGCCGAGGCGCCAGACGGGGGCGCCGAGCAACATCGTCTTGCCGTAGTCGGCCCCGGACCCCCAGAAGTTGCGTCTGCCACGGAGGATCGGCCGGCCATAGTCGACGTCGATCCACTTCCCGCCCTCGTACGCGCCGTCGGCCCTGAAGCACCCATCGACTTGCGTCGACGCCCTCCCGCGCGGGCTCCAGGGCCGTTGTTGGGCTTCCGCGAGCGTCGTCGCGACGACCGCCGACGCCAAGGCGAGCACCACCAGCACGCGCACGACGATCGTTCCGCGCATCCGCCCTCCTCCCACTTGGCGACACCACCGCTGATTATGCCATCGGCGGAGAGCTGATTACGCTCGACACGAGAGACCAGCGGCCGCCTGGGTCGCGCAGCGTGCAGTATCGACGGTCGACGCCCGGATAGAATCAGCGAACGACGTGTCTGGGGACCAAAGAGTACCGCCGCTCTTCTGGGAGCTCCATCGCGGACTCCCCCGGCAGGGTCCTGGCGACAACGCGTCCACTGGACGCGCCTTCCGCACGGTCGGGCGGCTCCCGCCCCGGCCAGTGGTGGTGGACGCCGGCTGCGGCCCTGGCATGCAAACGCTGGCACTCGTCCGCCTCCTCAACAGTGGAGTGGTCGCCCTGGACAACCACGAACCGTTTCTCCGCGAGCTGGCTGCGCGCGCTGCTGACGGGCGGGCAGCCGGGCTCGTCAAACCGCTCCTCGGAGATATGCGCGCCCTACCCTTCGCGGCGAACACCGTGGACCTACTGTGGAGTGAAGCAGCGATCTACATCGTCGGCTTCGAACGGGGCCTTCGCACGTGGCGAACCACGCTCCGGTCAGACGGTGTGGTGGCGGTCAGCGAGGCCGCGTGGCTACGGGCTGGCGCGCCTGACGAGCTCCGGCGATTCTGGGACGAGGGATACCCGGCGATGGTCGGTCGCGAGGACAACGCACGCACGGCGGAGCGGTGCGGCTATCGGGTGTTGGACCAGTTCACCCTTCCCGCAGCCGCCTGGTGGACTAATTACTACGACCCGCTCGTCGACCGACTAGAGGCGGCTCGTGCGCGGTATGCCGACGACGATGACGCGTGCGTGATCTTGGAGGGCGAAGCACTGGAGGTCGACCTCTTTCGCAAGTACCACGAATACTACGGGTATGTGTTCTACGTGCTCAAGCGAGAAGACTAATGAACGACCACGACGTCAGAAGGTCGGGAGAACAGGACGCACGATCTGTCGCCTGACGTGCTCCAGGTAGCCGCGTACACCATCACGCGACCGGCGCCTGATGGTGGATCTGAGGAAAAACCCCTTGAAGCCGGTCATCCCGTCGTTCCGCGATCGCGTGATCGAGATGAGCGCCGAGCCGGGCCCCTCGGCACGGTCGTGCTCGATGACGAAGCGCAGCTCGAGCGTGGTATGAAAGTAGTGGCTCGCGTAGATCTGCTTAATCGCAATCGCGTAGGCAACGCCCGATACCGGACTCGACCGTAGCGGGTAGATCGTGACGTGGTTAACGCGGATGGTTGGCTTGAGGCCGAAATCGACCACGGTCCAGTAGAAGAAATCTTCGGCACCGGCCGGCCGTTCGCGCGGATAGGTGTCCAGATATGCCAGGAGCGCGGGTACCGCCACGGGCAGCGGGTCGTCGCTGGCAAGGAGTCCCTCGACCTGCTTGGCCACCGACAGCGGCGTGTCGTCATCGTCGTAGGACCCGAGCGCCGCGTTGCCGCCGGCCTGATACGCGAGGACCAAGTCAAGGATCACCGACCGGGCGAGATCGTCGGCCTGGCGCGCGGCGTGTGCGGACGACCACTCCACCTCGTTTCGGAAACGGCTCATCGCGGCAGCCGATAGCTTTAGGTCGCAGTCGCCCGGACGGCACCGTGATAAGGCCGCGAAATCCCCGATCGGGAGCGTCAGGGATGCGAGATCGGTGGACCGCGGAGGGCTGTCGAAGCGCCCGATCTGCGGGATGCCCGGGCCTTTCTCGAATTGCTCGATGTCGCGGAACCGCTCGAGGAACTGCTCCGGCGCCGCGTCGACGTAGACCACGCCGACATGGGCGAGCTCCTCGCGCATCGAGGTGTCGAGACTCCGGATCACGGCAGAGCCGGCGTCGAGCGCCCGGAGATCGGCGTCCGAAAAGCCCATCGTGTCGGTCAGCAGACCTTCCAGGTCGGAACCAGATTGCGCGCGGGGGACGGTCGCGGCGATCAAGAGGGCCGCCCCCAACCCAACGACGCAAGCTCCGGCGCAACGCGACACGGTCACAGACAGCCTTCAGATCTGTCGCAGAAACTCCAGCACCAACTGACTCGCCGCCTCGGGCTGCTCCTGCTGCACCCAATGGCCGGCGCCATCGAGGAGGTGCAGACCGCGCATATCGGTGCAGGCGCTAGTCTGCATCCGCTCGAGGGCACCGGGGCGCTGGTAGATGCCCCAGTCACTCGCGCCCGCGACGAAGAGCGACGGCTGGTCGATGGTTCGCCCGGCGAAGAGCTGGAGGTCCGCGTTGATCCCGGTACCGCCGAAGATCGACGACACCGACGTGACGCTACGATACCATTGCAGCCCTCCTTGGAACCCGATCCTGCCGTACTCGGTGCTGTACACGCGGAGCGCGTCGTCCGGCAACCATTCGCAGGCGGCGATCTCGGCGGGCGACGGCATCTGCGCGGCAACCGTCTCGGCCATCCCTTTGTCCAGCTCCATGACGTAATAGTGCGGGAGCTGTGCCAGCGCGGTTGCGGACCATTCACCCAGCGGGTGTGGCCGGTTCCCGGACCAATCAGCGCTTTTCATATGGTAGTAGGCGCGAAGGAAGGCGTGGACCCCCTGCGGGGCATGCCACATGTCGTCGTTCGCTTCGCGCGTCGCGTAGAAGCGCCGGTAGTGCTTCCGCGGGGGCGTCAACCTGCGGAGGCCCTCGTCGATGTCTACAGGTGACGCGGAATCTGCGGGCACCGTCCCAGTGCCGGCCGTGTTGAACGGGAGCGTCGCCGTGCCTCCGAACGGCGCGCTCATCAGCACCACGGAGTGGAAGACATCAGGACGCGCGACCGCGCACCACGACGCCACCAGCGACCCGAAGTCGTGTCCGACGAGGTGGATGTGGCGGTAGCCGAACGCCGACACCAGCCCGAGCATGTCCCGCACCTCGTTCACCATGCGGAACGGGCGCAGGTCGTCGTCGAAGCCGACGTCGGTGCCGTCCGTGCGACCGTACCCCCGGAGATCGGGAGCGATGACGTGATAGCCGGCCGCCGCGAGGCGTGGCATCACCTTCCGCCAACTGTAGGCAAGCTCCGGAAAGCCGTGGACCAGCAGGACACCTGGTCGAGCGGAGGCCTTCGACCCGGCCTCCAGGACGTGCATGCGCAGGCCGTTGACATCACGTACGAATCGGGAGCGCACGCCAGGTGGCAACACATCAGCTGCATACGGACCCACGTCGTCCCGCTGCGCCGTCATTCGAACGGCCGCGCTGGCCCCGTTTACCCGGGCGGCGGAGGCGAAGCCGGCGCCGAACCCCTTGATCAGCTGGCGTCGTGTGAGCGGGCGTGTCGGCATGCGGTGCTCCCATGACGGCGGAGACTGGCCAGTATCTCCCGTCGCCGGTGTCCGGTCCACCGGTCGCGCGCGACACGCTGACTTTTCGCCCCGCGTCATCGCCGCACGCGCCGCCTCCTGATCTATGCTGATGGTGAGGGGAGGCGCGCTATGACCGCTAGCTCAACATATACGTCGACGCCTGTCGAGATGCTCGGCATCGATGCGCGCGCGGCGTTCATCACGCGAACCTACACCCACCTGTTCGCCGCGATCATTGGCTTCGTCCTGGTCGAGATGTTCTTCTTCTCGACGGGCCTTGCCGAGGTCATGGCCCGCGCGATGCTCGGCACCAGCTGGCTGCTGGTGCTCGGTGGCTTCGTGCTCGTTAGCTGGCTGGCCAGCCGGGCGGCACACCAGTCGCGATCGCTCGGCACGCAGTATCTGGCGCTCAGCGGGTTCGTGGTGGCCGAGGCGGTCATCTTCGTCCCGCTGCTCTTCATCGCCCAGCGCTACGCGCAGGGCGGCGTGATTGAGAGCGCGGCGACCGTCACGTTGCTGGGGTTCGGCGCACTGACGGCTATCGCGTTCTGGACACGCAAGGACTTTTCGTTTCTCGGCGCCCTCCTCCGCTGGGTCGGGATCCTCGCGCTGGTGGCGATCGTCGCCGCAGTGCTCTTCGGCTTTGAGCTGGGAACCTGGTTCTCGGTCGCGATGATCGGTGTGGCGGGCGCGGCGATCCTCTACGACACATCCAACGTGATCCACCACTTCCCTCAGGATCGCTACGTGGCGGCGGCGCTGACCCTCTTCGCATCGGTCGCATTGATATTCTGGTACGTGCTACGACTGTTCATGGGGTCCAGGGACTAATTCCGGAATTCGCCTGTGTGCAAATGCAGCGCAGGCCTCGAGTCCTGCGGGCCAGGCTGAAGCCTGGCGCTCCGCATGGGCACACACGTGAGCCCCGGGGGTATTCGCCTCGGGCGGAGCCCCCGCTCCGATGGTGCAAGGGCCGGCAACGTAGACCTCGGCGGACGCGTTCGAGCGTGTCAGGACGGTTGGGGTCACGCTGCCAGCGTCGAAGCGACCACGAAGTACGACGGATCGCCCGTGCTCACGGTGGGCGGCTGCATACACACCGTATGTGATCGAGGCGCAACGCCCGTCAGGCGGGATGCCCCGCCCGGTGAGCACTATTGATTCACCCGATACAGGCCACTAGCGGATATACCCCAGTGCCCTCAGCCGGGAGAGCTCCTCCGGCGGGACGTCGTCGGCGGACGTCTCTTCGACCTGCTGTGCGAGAGCCCGTGCCTGCCACCGATCGATCTCGTTTGCGAGGCGCTCCACGACGTCGGGATGGTCGGCGGCGACGTCGTCGAGGTTGAGCGGATCGTCGACGTGGCTGTACAGCTCGAGCTCCGATCTTCCCTCGGGAACGTTCAGGTTCTTCACCAGCTTCCATCCGTCCAGCACCACCGCCAGTGATTCGATGTCTGGCAGAGGGGGATCCTCCTCGCCGAACCCGCCGTCGCGCCGCTCGGAAAACGCCGGACGGCTCACCCACCCGAGCTCCTCGGGCGCATCGGACGCCGCCATCAGCGGCACCAGGCTCTGCCCCTGCGCCGCGTCGGGTACACGGAGACCGGCCAGGTCGAGCACGGTCGGCATGACATCGAGCGACTGCACCAGCTCGTCGACCACCGCGCCCGTCGGCACGACCCCCGGCCACCAGAAGAACAGCGGCACGTTGACCATCTCGCCGTAGGCCGTGTTTCCATGGAAGTGACGGCCGTGCTCGAGAAACTCCTCGCCGTGGTCGCTCATGAACACCAACAGCGTGTCGTCGTCTAGACCGAGCTCGCCCAGCCGCTCGAAGAGCCGCGCCACTTCGGCGTCCATACCGAGGATCGACCCGTCGTACCAGTTCTCCTCGTGGGTGATGAACGCCTCGCGATCGACGCCGGCTGCCTCGATGTCGATGTCGAGTGGAAGGGTCTCACGTCGTCCCCGGACGTCCTCGTCGAGCGCCTCCCGGATCGTGTCGATGCGTTCCTGGTGCGCGTCCTTGCCATCCGGCGCGGCCCAGGTGGTGTCGTAGGGCCGATACGGCTCGAACGGCGAATGCGGATCGAACACGTGCAGGACGACGAAGAACGGCACGTCGCGGTGATCCTCAAGCCACGGCACGAGCCGGTCGACGAACGTGCGCGCGGTCTTGGCACTGCTGTGCTCGAGGTCAGGCACCGAGGCGCGCTCGTGCAATACCTCCACGCCCTGGTGCAGGTTGGTGAGCCGGCCGGTGAACTGCACGGATGAGGTCGACAGCGTCGCGTAGCCAGCGTCGTTGAACACCTCGGGCAGGGTGGTCACGGATGACGGCAGCCGGTCGGCCACTTTGGAGATGCGGTTCGAGGTCGGATACAGCGAACTGAGAATCGACGGTACCGAGACCTTCGTCCACGTGCCTTGCGAGATATTGTCGGCGAACCGCGTCCCCTCGGAGGCCAGCTGCGTAAGGAACGGCGCGGTCGGTCGCCCGTAGCCCCACGGTGCGAGATGATCGCGGCGCAAGGTATCGGCGATCAAGAAGATGACACCCTGCGGACGGCGCCCGCCGCCGTCGGCCAGCTCGCGGCGTGCGTCGCTCGCCTCGCCGGCGTCGGGCATCGTGTTGCCGCTCCGCACGACCGGCGTGCCCCAGTAACCGACCATCCCGGGCGTCTCGCTGTGCAACAACAGCGACAGGGTCACCGTGCGGCCGGCATAATCATCCAGGTCGAGACGCGCGCTCTCCCATCGACGTGGCGTCGTGACGGTCCGCTCCATCAGCGTCGTCTCATCGACGTCCACCACGAACGTGAGCTGACCGTCCTCGATGGTGCCGTAGCTGATCTCGAACCACGGGCGATCGGGCACCGCGACGTCGAAGGTCATCACCTCCGGCGACCGCGACACGATCGTCTCGCGGTAGATCTCGCTCAGGCCTTGCCAGCCCGGCCCCGACGAGATCGACCGGAGGTGCTCCTTGAGCGTGGTGACGCGCACCGATTCGATCTCGAAGTCGGTCCCTTCGGCCTCGGTCACCTCGATCAGCAGCCGACGCGTGCTCGCGACTGGAAAGCTCCGCGTCACATTCGTCAGGATGTAGGTCTGGAACTCATCGTCCGAGGTGAGCTCGGCCTCAAGCGGCGCCGGGTTGCGCCGAAAGTTGCTCAGGATATCGGCTTTGCGCTCGTCCTCGAGAAGGGTCGCGATATCCTGGGCGTTGTTCGTGTGGACCCTTAGGATGTCACCCTCGGAGACCTTCATGCGGATCTCGATCGCGTGGATGTAGGCGTTGTCGTCGAGGGTTTCGGGAAGCTCGGCCATCAGCACGGCCTGTTCGCCGGTCGTTCCCGCAAGCATCCCCTCGCGAATCTCGAGGCGATCGACACCGTTGAAGACCGTCCACCCGTAGGTGTCGAGGCCGAGGTCGACCGATGGCCGCTCTTCGCCGTCGCCCTCATTCTGGGCGTCAGACTCCGCATCTTCCTCGTTCTCGTCGGGAGGCTCCGGCGCCGGAATCGTGCCCGCGCCATCGAAGCGCCACTCGGTTCGCGCGAGCGACTCGACCTCCACGGTGCCCACCACCGTCGCGTCGGCGAAGTAATCGACCAAGTTGTAGGCGATGGGGTCCGAAGGAGCACCGCAGGCACTCGCCAGGGTCAACGAGGCGAGGGTGACGCCCCATCGGGTCGTGCGGGTGCAACATGCTGCGAGCGTCGACGTCACATGTCTGATACGCATCGGGATCATCCTTGCTGTGAAGCTGGCTCATTATGGCACCGGCCAGACGGATACCGGCCTCGCATCGAGACGACGGAAAACGCTGGCAAGCGAGTAGAATCTCAATAACTGTCTTGACTTCCCGGATCTTGTGCAAATGAGTCAAGCGGTGAAGACAATAAGCGCGCACATCGCGCGTCACGTCCGCGGAGTGGGGCACTCGGGGTGCCCCCGCGGAGCGGTCGCAGGAGCTTGGGGCGAAGTCCCATCTAGAGATGACTCATGAGTGAACGAAAGCCTCGCCGCACGCTTCGTTCCGTAGTGCTGACGGCTCTCGTGGTCGCGCCGGTTGCCGCATTGCTGTACTGGTCCTTCACCTGCCCCTGCGACCAAACCCCTGGCAGTTACTTGTGGGGAGCCGAGGCCGAGGAACAAGTCACCGACTGGTCGTTTGCCAACGACGTCACGCTCTGTCAGATCCAGATCAGCGCAGGTCTCCTCCCGCACTCGATCAACCTGAACTGCATGGCGACTGACGCCGGAGACCTCTATCTGAGCTGTTCTCAGTGCGATGGTAAGCGCTGGTCCAATGCGGCGGTTGGCAACGGCCGTGCCCGACTCCGCTTGAACGAGACGGTCTATCCGGTGAACCTCACCCGCGTCATGGACCCCGGCGACCTCGACCGTGCGTGGGGCGCACGGGTGACGAAGCTGAACACTCTCACAGCGCCGGCGAACCCCGCACCACCACCTGGCACACCACGGCCTGACCATTGGTGGTCCTTCCGCGTGGTGTCTCGCTAATCCCGGCGTTCGTTTGTGTCGCACACGTAGCGCAGGCCTGCGGGCCAGGCTGAAGCCTGGCACTATGAATGGCCACACGTGGGCTCCAGGGTTTAGAGGGCGCGCAACGCGCCCCGCGGGCGGGGCTCGGGACGGCTAGCCGCGTCTAGAAAACGCCCGATCAAAGACGGACACGACCGTCGACACCACCAGCGCATAGCCGAGGGCGCCCGCCGTCTGCCTCAAGAACGACGCAGCGTCCCCGAGCAGCCCTAGTCGTGACATCGAGAGGACCACGAGCGGCACAAAATAGAGGATGCCGTTCCACCGCCCGATCGCGCTCATCCGCAGCCGTTTCTGCCGTTGAAGCAGATAGGAGTCCACCACGTATTGGCCAAATGCGATGACGATCAAGACGGGGAGGAGAGGTGTCACGAGCCCGGCCATCGCGGCGCCCGCCAGTGCGGCCGTCACGAACACGAAATCGGTGCCGTGGTCGAATAGCTGGCCCCCTGGCGAGGCCGTTTCCGTCATCCGCGCGACGCGTCCGTCCCAGTAGTCGGTCGCGATCGCTACAAGAAGCAGCAAGAGCAAGACCCTGGCGTCCAGGAACGCGGGTCGCGCGAAGACCACCGCGACCGGCGCGACGAGCAACAGTCGTACCGCAGTGAGTGCGTGCGCCATTATCGGCCAAAGAGATCACGCTGCGCTCTGGGCCAGAAGACCACGCCGATCAGCGCGTTGAACAAGATGAAGAAGTTGTGCTGCACGAATCCAAACGCCGCCATCTGACCTTCGTTCTGAGGAAAGAGCACGACCCAAAAGGTAATCGCCGCCGCCCGCATGGGTGTCGGCACCGCGGCCGCGAAGAAGATGACCGGCAGGTAGCCCAGGAGCTCGAGGAGGGACGCCTCCACGCCGAACAAGGTCAACGCCAGCGTGTAGACGAGCACCGCTGCCAACAGCGCCGGTGATCGGAGGAGGAAAAATAACCCGTAGTGCCGGACCGTGGCCATTTTGAAGGCATGAACGATCTGCCGGTCCCGCCACTGAGTCGCCGGAAAGATCCGTCCCCGAAAGTAGAGAAGCCATGCGATGAAGACCGCGACCCCGCCCACCGAGATGAAGGGAATGAGGCCGAACGCGTCGGGGAGCGTGTCGCTGCTCAGGACGAACCCGATGGTGGCCCACGTCAGCAGATAGAAGACCTCGCAGAACATGATGAACAGCATCACCGACGCCACTTCCCATCCCGGCACCTGGTCGCGCTTGTTCAGATAGAACGCCATCGCGCCCTTCCCGATCTGCTCGTTGAACACCGAGATGATGTAGGCGCTCGCGCGAATCGGCAGGATGTCCCGGTAGCGGATCGGCTTGACGAACCACGTGAGGGCGCGCGTCACGACCAACGTGTCGACGAGGAAGTAGAAGCCGGAGTAGGCCATCATCAGTCCCAGCCACGGGAACCACCGCACGTTGGCGAACACCTCGGTCATGTAGTCGACGAGCGACAACCCCTCGCGCATCGCGGCACCGTTCAGGCGGTAGTAGAGATAGGCGAAACACCCGACCGTGATGACCAGGAAGACGATGCGACCCAGCGTGCTCGAGCGCCGGGAGGCCGCCGGGTCGCGTTCGGATTCGGTCACGATCCCCCAGCCTTCTCGGGCATGAGTTTCTCCAGGGTCGCTGAGAGTGGTGTGAGACTCAGTCCCAGGTCGACGTCCGCGTTTGTTCGCACGGTTTCGTCAGCCGTGATGACGTCGATCACCGCTGGTGTCATGCCGCCCGGTCGAGCCCATCCGACCATGGCCGCACCCAGCTTGGCGGTCCAGATTGGGATGGTGGCGACCGTCACATTGTGACCCATCAGCCGTGCAGTTGCGGTGATCAGGTCACGGTGGGTTACCGGCTCCGGTCCGACGAGCTCGTGGACGGTCACGCCTGGCGCCCGCACCTGACAGCAGTGCAGAATAGCGTGGCTCACGTCGTCCACATCCAGTGGACGCAACAGATGGCGTCCGCCACCGAGTACGCTCACCGATGCCCGCGACGCCATGCGGACGAGCGCCCGCGCCGCGGCGGCGCCAGGGCCGAGCAGCAGCGGCGTGCGGATGATGGTGGCGGGGACACCGGAGCTCGCGACGATCTGCTCGGCCATCCCCTTGGAGCGGTAATAGCCGTTTCGCGAACTGCTGTCCGCACCGAGGGCGCTAATGAGCACGATGTGATCCACGCTGGTGTGTCGACACGCGTCAACCACCGCCCGGGTCGTGTCCACGTTGGCCGTCTGGTAACTGGAGTGCCTATTTTCGACGAGGATACCGGCGAGATGGACCAGACAGCTGACGCCATCGAGCAGTGCCGCCAGCGTGTCGCTCTCACCGTAGCGAATCACACATGACGCGATCCGCGGACCGCGCGGCAGCGACGTCGCAGCCTCCTGTGTGCGGACCCCTGCTCGAGCGTGCAGGTCGTCCCGATCGGCAACGTGCCTCAGCAACGTGTTCCCGACGCAGCTGTTGGCGCCGGTAATGGCCATGTGCATGGGGGCCTCTATCTAGACGGGGCTTCGCCCCGAACCCCCGCGGGCGCTCCGCAGGGACCCCTCGATCCCCACTCTGCGCCCGCGAGGCGCGCCGTGCGCATCTTGGCCGTGTGCCGACCGTCCACAACGAGTACGACAACCCTCGTTTCGTGCCGCCTAGCGGCCCGCCGTCGGTCGGCGAACAGCCATGTAGAATCATCCTACGGTACGCGGCGCGGGGACCTCGTGTGAAACAGATGCAGGATCAGACTTATCGGCGGCCTTCCCGCGACGAGGCGCTGCGCCTCGCGCGTGATTCCGATCTTCCGGCGCTCATGGCGCGGGCGTCCGCACTGAGGGACGCGGGGTTCGGACGCTCCGTGACGTATTCGAGAAAGGTCTTCGTTCCCCTCACGCAACTGTGCCGCGACGTGTGTCATTACTGCACGTTCGCGCAGCCGCCGAAGGCTGGCGAGCGGGCCTACCTGACGCTCGACAAAGTGATTGACATTGCGCGGGAGGGCGCGGCGGCCGGCTGCCGCGAGGCTCTCTTTACCGTCGGCGACAAGCCGGAAGTGCGCTACCTCCAGGCTCGGGACGAGTTGGCGGCGTTGGGCTACTCGACGACCATCGAGTATCTCCGTGCCGCCGCCCAGGCGGTCTTCGATGCGACCGGCCTGTTCCCTCATGCGAACCCAGGGGTCGTTACGCGCGATGAGCTCATTGCCCTACGGGAGATCTGCCCGTCGCAGGGCTTGATGCTCGAAAGCGTGTCACGACGCCTGCTTGAGCGAGGTGAGGCGCACTTCGCGTCGCCAGACAAGGATCCGAATGCGAGGCTCGGGACGATGCGGGCGGCGGGCGAGCTCCGCATCCCGTACACGTCCGGCATCCTCATTGGCATCGGTGAGACGCGGGAAGAGCGGATCGAGTCGCTGCTCGCACTGCGCGACCTCAACGACGGCTATGGTCATCT
The DNA here is from genome assembly GCA_964646815.1 of uncultured Vicinamibacteraceae bacterium. Lineage (GTDB taxonomy): Bacteria > Acidobacteriota > Vicinamibacteria > Vicinamibacterales > UBA8438 > CAZYFH01. The sequence goes on from CAZYFH010000013.1 coordinate 45,011, forward strand.
GCAGGAGATCATCATTCAGAACTTCAGGGCCAAGGCGGACACCCCGATGGTCGGTGCGCCCGAACCCGAGTTGGATGATCTCCTCTGGACGATCGCGACCGCCAGGATCATCTGCGGTCCGCAGATGGCGATTCAAGCTCCACCCAACCTGAGTCCGGGAACGTTTGGCGCTTTGATCCGAGCCGGCATCAACGACTGGGGCGGGGTGTCGCCAGTAACGCCCGACCATGTGAATCCTGAGGCGCCATGGCCGCACCTGGACCTGCTTGCCAGAAAGACGGAAGAAGAAGGAAAAGTCCTCGTCGAACGGCTCACCGCATACCCTCGCTACGTGAGAGAGATGGATACGTGGATTACTGAGGCACTCAGACGCGCGGTCGTGCAGGGATCGGACGCTGAAGGATTCGCGCGAAGCGATTCCTGGTCTCCGGGGGACGGCGATGCGCGGCTGCCCGAGACGCTGTTGCAACGCATGCGAGCAACGACCGGTCCGAACCGCTCGACGCGGATCGCGGACTTGTGTACGAGGGCGAGTCACGGTATCGCGCTCGACGCGGCCGAGATCGCGGAGTTGTTCACGGCCCGAGGCGACGACGTCGTTGCCGTGTCGAGGGCGGCCAACGACCTGCGCCGGGAGGTCAACGGTGACGAGGTCACCTACGTCGTCAATCGGAACATCAATTACACGAACGTCTGCTATTTCCGCTGTCAGTTCTGTGCGTTTTCAAAGGGGAAACTGAGCGAGAACCTGCGAGGCGCGCCCTACGACCTCGGCCTTGATGAAATCAGGCGCCGGAGCATCGAGGCCTGGGAGCGCGGTGGCACCGAGGTCTGCATGCAGGGGGGAATCCACCCGGACTATACGGGAGAGACGTATCTGGAGATTTGCCGCGCGGTGAAGTCAGCGGTGCCGCAGATGCACGTGCATGCGTTCTCGCCGTTGGAGGTCTGGCAAGGCGCTGAAACGCTCGGGCTCTCGCTGAGCGACTTTCTGACGCAATTGAAGGCTGCAGGGCTGGGCACGCTGCCTGGCACGGCGGCCGAGGTTCTGGATGATGACGTCCGACAGGATCTGTGCCCCGACAAGCTGTCGACCGATGAGTGGCTCGAGGTGATGGAAACGGCGCATCACGTCGGGTTCAGAACCACCGCGACCATCATGTACGGCCACATCGATCGGCCGATTCATTGGGGCCGGCATCTGACGAGAATCAGAACATTGCAGGAGAAGACCGGTGGGTTCACGGAATTTGTACCGCTGCCGTTCGTGCATATGGAGGCGCCGATCTACTTGAAGGGCCGAGCCCGCAAGGGCCCGACGTTCAGGGAATCACTGCTGATGCATGCGGTTGCGAGACTGGCGTTGCATCCGGTTATTCGGAATATTCAGGCGTCGTGGGTGAAAATGGGGCCTCGGGGTGTGTCTGCGTGCCTGAACGCTGGCGCGAACGATCTGGGGGGCACCTTAATGAACGAAAGTATTACGAGGGCTGCCGGTGCGTCCTTCGGTCAGGAGCTTGCGCCCGAGGAGATGGAATCGGTCATCTCATCCGTGAACCGAGTGCCAAAACAGCGCTCAACCGCGTACGGCGAGCCGCCGGTGCAACAGGTGAGCCGTTCGTTTGGCGCGGCAGCGCTGGTGCCGGTTGTTCAGACCCCCGTCGCCTAGCAGACTGACTGGCATAGATCTCGGGTTGGGTGTAGCACCCTCTCCCGTGCGGTCCAGAACGCAGGTCCCACGCTAGCGGGGATCCAGCCGTACGAGATAGCGTGGAGGAAATCCGGCCAGGGCCCTCGGCCAGTGGTTCACAGCCACGTAGCGCTGGCCGTTGCTTTCGAGGTGAGCCACGACCCGATCGTTCCGGGTGCCGTCCTCGGCGGTGGTGGTCATGACGAACGTGCCTTGCCCCGCGGGCTGGAACACTCCGAGCAACGACTCGAACACGATCACGATGCCGATGTAGACGACGAGAGCAATCCCGATTCTTCTTGCTCTCCAGAGGTGACGTTCACCGTACCGTCCGCCGTCGTCGTCGGGTTACCGTCCGGGCGAACCGCGCGGCCGAAGCGGGCCCTTGAGCGCCACAGTGCCACCATCGGAACCGCGAAGACCGCCGCTGCGATGCCCCCCGCGCGCCAACCGCCGCCGGCCTGCTCGTTGACGATGTTGAAGACGAACATCGCAATCACGACCTGTCCGGTGTATACGGCCGCCCATGGCCACATCCAGGACTTCATTTTCAAGAATCCGTACGCCCCTGCGGCATAGATGAACCAGTGGATGGGTTCGGTCGCCTTGGCCCACCAACCGCTCACCGCGAAGCCGAACCAGATCTCGCGATCGACGGCCACCGGCTTCGCGAACAGATCGAATGGGACGTAGACGAACGTCATGAATACGCAGAAGTAGAAGATGAGGTTCATCCACCAGGGCCGAGTCGACCAATCAGCCTTCAACATGGAATCTTCTGAGGGAACTGCTTCCATGCGAACGCCGACGGTCTGGGCATCCGAGACATCGTCGTCCAGCCTCTGTTGGGGCGCAACCGCGTTCGTCGCACGGCACCTAGTGGCATAATTTGCAGTGTTCCAGTATCACTCACGGTCCGCGTGAAAAGCCATGACTGAGGACAAACTGGCCGCGTCGTGTATCGAGGAGTTTCTGTCCGTCTCGCGCCGGCAACTCCACAAGCGCCGGTCTTGCATCGAGGCGTGTCTCGGCATGCTATCGGAAGACCAGATCTGGACGCGCCAGCACGAGGTCGAGAATGCGGTCGGCAACCTGGTGCTGCACCTGTGCGGCAACGTGACGCAGTGGCTGCTGGGGGGGATCGGGGGACAGACGGTCGCCCGGGATCGAGACGCGGAGTTCCTCCGGCGAGACCCGATGTCGCGTGAGGAGTTGGTCCGGACACTGCAGACCGTGATGGAGCAGGCCGACGACACCTTGGCGCGCGTCACGCCTGACGAACTGCTCCGACCCCGATCAATCCAGGGCTACGACGTGACCAGCTTACAGGCTATCTACGTGGCGGTCGATCACTTCGCCGAGCACACAGGGCAGATCATCTCCGCCACGAAGCGGATGACCGGAGCCGACCTCGGTTTCTACGCGTCACTCCAGGGCGGTGTCAACGTGACGCCCGGCGCGACTCCGTAGCCGCGCCGGTGTGGGCGCGCTCGGGGTCAAGCGACGTTACCGGCCTGGCACCATGATGTGAGCAGTCGACGTGCCGGCCTCCATGATCCACATGACCGTGGCGTTACCGGCATCCGGGATGCCGAGCGACTCGGCCGTCTCGCCGGGAACGGCGATCGTGATGTGCGTGCCTGCGCTCGCGGCGTCGTTCCCGTTCATCGTGTGCCAGACCGAACCGAACACCGGGGCGATCCGGGTGCCGTTTGCCTCCATGCCATCCAAGAGCTTCTGCCCCGAGGCCCGATCACCACCGTCCGCATATGCCTTGAGGGTCTGCTCGACGCGGTCGAGGTTGCCTTCGTCGGTGCATTGGACGGCAAAGGGACGGGTGCCCGGGTTGTCGGAACGGTCGTAGCAGACCATCTTGTTCGAGCTTTCCTTCAGGACGATCCGACTCCCGCTGGCGTTCCACGACACGACACCCGCATCGTCCTTCGCCCGGTTCGGCGCGGCCATCAGGGCGCGGTCGATGGTGGCCTGGTTGCTCTGCGCGAATGCAGTGGCGGTGACCGCCAGCAGAGTAGCGACGACGATCGTCATGCGAACCATCTTCAATCTCCTCAGTGATGAACGGGGTGCCGCCGAACAGGCAGGTGATCAGTATATGTCGAGTGGCCACGGGCCGCCTGTGGGATCAAAACTGCACGCGCACACCGCCATTAATGATTCGCCCATCGACGGGCGCCCAGGCATCCACGGTCCAGCGCCCATCGGAGGCCTGTTCCGGACGGAGCATGGGACCCCACCGGCTTTGTCGCACGTCCGTCAGGTTTTCACCGTTGACGAAGAAGCGTAGAGGACCGACACGCCGCTCAATCAACACACCAACGATGACGTACGGCTCGCCGCTGTCTCGATAGGGGCTGTCTTCGAGGCGCTGGCGGCCCGTGTAATACACCTCGATACCGAGACGCCCATCTTCGTTCTCGACCATCGTCACGAGGCCGAGGCTGTGTCGTGGCGTGAGCTCGACGTCCTGAGTCACCCCCTCGACGTGTTCGCGTGACCGAACGTAGGTGTAGTTGGCCGTGATGGCCAACGGTGACCGCCGGACGAGCCCTAGCAGCTCAACGCCCGCATTCGTCGTCGGTGTCGTGAGGTTCCGAAGGACGTAAGCCGATCGGTCGACCTGGATCGGGTCGGCGATGCGGGATCCAAAGAAGGTGGCGGTATACGCGAACGGTCCGTGCGTGCGCGTGAGATCAATCGAGACGCCTCGCCCCCGCTCAGCGCGCAGTGGGCCGTCCACGACGAGCCGCGTCAATCCGGCGGCTTCCGTTTCGTCGGTGAGCGGGGAGGGACCAAAGAATCCACTCCCGGCAGACAGGCGGGTCGACCATTCCCCCGATCGAAACAGTGCCGACACACGGGGACTGAGGAACCAGCCGTATTCGCTATGGTGGTCGAGACGTCCGCTCACCGACAGTGCCAACCACGGTCGGATGTCAATGTCGTCCTGGGCGAACATGCCGGGGGTCGTAAACGCGTACGCGAAACGTGGCAGATCTGTCGGGACGTAGGCGTCCTGCTCGACCGCCATGCCACCGACCCACGTGTGTGCTCCGCTCGAGCCTCGAAGGGTGAGTTCCGCAAAGCCCGTATCGTGGCGATCTCGCTCAAGGACCTCGCCAAACTGATGGTCGTGCCATTGACGCGCCAGCGTGGCGCGTGTGGTCAACACATAGCGCCTGACCGGAAGCGTTTGCCACAACACGCCGAGATCGAAACGCCGCGTCTGGATCGACTCCCGGTATGGCCTCCTCGTTTCGGGCAGGACCGCGTCGGGTAAGGTTCCGCCCGTACGGTTCTCCAGCGTCGTGCCCGTCGTCAGGAAGAACGACTGCCCCTGGCCGTCATCCCAGAAGAGCCGCGGCCTCGCGACACCGCGTTCGTAGTGCGGCAGGTCCGCCCACCCGTCTCCATCGACGTCCGTCTGGTCCTGCCAGTGGCCACCCCCGAGGAAGGTCACGCCCCAGGAGTCGGATACGGGTGAGGACACCCACAGCACGCCGTCGGTGGCACCGCGCGTCGACTGATTGACGAGGGCCTCACGTTCAGGTTCGTCGCCAGGCCGGCGCGAGAGGAGGTTGACGACGCCACCCAGCGCGCCCGCGCCATAGAGCGCAGACGTTACACCCTTGATGACCTCGACCTGACCGAGGTCCATTGGCGGAATTTGGAGCAGCCCGAGACCTCCAGGTTGGCTGCCAAAGAGCGGCAGCCCATCGGACAGAAAGCGCGTGTAGCGGCCCCGCATGCCCTGAATGCGAACGGTCCCGGCACCAAGCGAGGGCGACGTGGTCTGCACGCGAAGACCACCCATTTCGTTCAGCATCATGCCGATATCGCCAGGTGTCATGAGCATCTTCTCTTCGAGTTCCTCGCGGTTCAGCACCTCGACACGCATCGGCTGGTCCTCGATGCGTCGCTCGGTACGCGTGCTGGCGACGACGGTCACCTCCTCTTCGACGGCGAGTGGCCGCACGAGCCCGATGCGGACGACGCGCTCCTGCGCTGCGACCACGTCAACGGGAACGGTGATCGGCATGAAGCCCTCGTGGACGACAGTCACCTGAATGGTGCCCGCCGGCGTAGTAATGATCACAACGCCTTGCTCATCGGTCAGCTCCGTTCTCCCGATCACGACGATTTCTGCGGCCGCGACCGGAGCGCCACCGGTGTGAACCTCTACGCGCACTCGTCCCGCTTGCTCCTGACCGCTGACGCGACAGACCAGACCAAGCGTCAGCACTGCCGCAATGGCTAGGTTTCTCACGACCCGACGACAGCGGAGCCCATAACGATGGGGGATCGAAGCGCGATCACCGCTGAGAGTCCTGTCGGCGGCTCATCACCGGCATGGCACGCCGCTGCAGCACCTCTTGCACGGCGCGATGCTCCTCCAGGATTGCCGCATCGGTATGCGGGCTGGCGGCCGCATCCGAATTGGCGATCGCGATCGACCCGAACGGTTGACGCGCCCTCACGCACGGCCGGTCGTCAGTCGCCGTGAATGCCCATGCCATCGGGTCGTACAGCGTGTTGTAGGTGTATGCATGGCCGTGCGGCAAGCGGTTCACTCTGATCGCGAGGATATCGCGGGCCGCATCGAAGCCCCCTCCGCCGAGCACGCAGTTGAGCTGGTCACGAATCTTGCGCTCGAACGTCTCGAACGTAGTTGAGAGGAGGTCCGCCCGGCCGACGCGATATTGCTCTTTCCGCGTCTTACCGATCGCGACCGGGTAGCGCGTCATGCTCAACACAATAGGCTCACTCGGCGTCTCGGCATGACGGAGCTCGCCAAGGCTCACCGCCTCGCTCAGTCTGACGCTCGCGTGATACATCGTCGGCGTGCTCACGCGGCTTACCTCGCGCTTCTCGAACGCCATCCAGTTCCGGACCGCCACGCTTGTGTAGACGAGAGGTGCCTTGACGCAGAACGCGAGCGCTGCCTTCTGCTCGGCAGGGAGCTCCGGCACGAGATACGGAATGATCGTGTTCCAGCAGGCCATCACCACGTACCGGCCGCGCACGTGATGGGTCCGTTTGCCACGCACGTAGCTCACCTCGACCTCGGCGTTGGGACCCGCTCCCGTGTGTCGAACCCGCACCACCGTGCTGTTAAGGCGAATGCGCGCCGCCTGGGCCAGTCGATCGAGCGCAGCGTAATCGACGCGCGCGAGCCCGACGTCTTCCTGCGTCGACCCTGGCACGGCGTCCGGAACGAGCCACCGCACCATCAGCCTCGCGACCGTCGCGTTGCCGTCGGGAAAATGGGCGGCTCCGCGGCCCGGTCGCTGCCGTCCGTGCTGACCCCCCGGCAGGTCGGCGAGCACCCCTCGGGTGTCGGTTCCAGGTGAATGCCGACGAACCCGGGCTGCCCCATCTCCCACGCGAGCAGGGCAGGGAGTGTGTCGATGCCCGTGACGAAGCGCCCGGCGCCGGTCCGCTGCAGGAACCAGAGCACCTGGGGATCCACGTTGACAACACCAGTCAAGAAGTCGGCGTAGCTCGTCTTCGCGAGCCGTTCCTTCTTCTCGGCTGATGACAGCCCCAGGAGGTAGCCTGGGTGGTCAGACCCGTAGAGCCTCAGCAAGTCCCGCTGCGCGGTGCCGGAGAGCCGCGTCTTGGCCGCGAACTCGGCGCTGAATGGGTCGCCTGCGCCGTTCCTCACGAGGCGGTCGGCACCCCATGTCTCCCGGTCGACAAAGTACGCGTCGCCGAGCCCCATGCGACGATACGTTGACCGGCGGTCGGCGTTGTCCGACTGGAACCGGTCAAGGTCGATGCCGATGTCCGCGAAGAGCCAGAGGGCGGGTAGGTTGTAGCGATCGGGCGATTCAATGTTCAGCGTCCCACCGTTGAGCGCCAGCGTCCGGCCGTGGTAGTGGAACTCTTTCCGCTTGGCGTGACCACCGAAGTCGTCGTGGTTATCGAGCACCAGAACGCGCGCGTCGGGACCAAAGTGCTGGAGAAAGAAATGCGCCGAGGCCAGACCGCTGATTCCACCGCCGACCACGACGAGGTCGTAGCTTTCGCCGGTGTCCATGGCACCGGAGAAATCCCACCCACGCTGGTCGCGCATCCGGTGCGCCACTTCGAACGAGCCGTCGTGGCTCCCACGCATGCCGGTCAAGCCGGGCGGGTAGTAGCCGCTCGCCTGCTCCGGCGCGAACGCTTGCGGGCGCTTGAGGGCCTGAACCCAACGCGGCATGACAAGCGCGCCTCCCACGGGAGCCGCAACACCCTGAATGAAGTCGCGCCTGGTGATGCGTCGGTGTAAACCGAGCTCTGTATCGCTCGCCATCCCTGGGCCTGATCAGGAGTCGGGACGTCGCGCTGCCGACGTCGTGACCGCGGGCGTGGATACGACTGGCGCCGCTATGAGTTGCTCAGCCACGAGCTCGAAGGAGCGCAGCCGGGCGGCGTGGTCGTAGATGTGACCGGTGAGGATCACCTCATCGACAGCGGTACGTCGGACGAACTCCTCGACCTCGAGCCGCACCATTTCCGGTGTGCCAACCGCCGAGCACGACTGCGCCTGGTCGAGCAGGTGACGGTCCGCGGGAGCCAACTGCTCGTCGAACCCCTCGACCGGCGGTGGCAGCGGCGCCGGCAGGCCACGGCGAAGGTCTAGCAGCGATTGCTGGGCCGAGGTCTGCAGCAGACGCGCCTCGGTTTCCGTGTCGGCCACGAACACGTTGAAGCCAGCCATCGCATACGGCTCGGACAGCTGCTCGGATGGCTCGAAGCGGTCGCGATAGATGTCGAGCGCCTGCCCGAGCGCGGCCGGCGCGAAGTGCGAAGCGAACCCGTAGGGCAGCCCGAGCGCGGCGGCCAGCTGCGCGCCGAACAGGCTCGACCCCAGAATCCATATCGGCACGTCGAGCCCCGCCCCGGGCACGGCCCGCACGCGCTGTCCGGGCTGGGGGGTCTCGAAATAGTGCTGTAGTTCCACCACGTCACGTGGAAACGCCGTGACATCACCATCGAGATTTCGCCTCAGCGCCTGCGCTGTCCGCGGGTCTGTGCCCGGCGCCCGTCCCAGGCCGAGATCGATCCGACCGGGATACAGCGACGCAAGCGTCCCGAACTGCTCGGCGATGACGAGCGGCGCATGGTTCGGTAGCATGATGCCCCCGGCGCCCACCCGGATGGTCGAAGTCGCTGCGGCGATCTGTGCAATGACGATCGACGTCGCGGCACTGGCGATGCCCGGCATGTTGTGGTGTTCGGCCACCCAGTAACGCCGATACCCCCACCTCTCGGCATGCCGGGCCAGATCGACGCTGTGGCGGAGCGCCACCGCGGCGTCCCCACCCTCCGGGATCGGAGTGAGGTCGAGAATCGAGAAGACCGCCATGCGTCTGTCCGAGTCTTCTACAAACTAGCATGCTTCCCATCGCCCCCCCTGGACGCCGGGCGCACACGTCTCGGCGCGGTGATTCTCGACGTCAGGCTGCCCGGGAGCAGGTCCGGCCTCCAGATGCTGGAGCATCTCAGAGGACACTCCGAGTTCACGACCATTCCAGCCATCCAGTCGACGGGCGGCGCCCTCACGGATGACGAGCAGCTGATGTTCACCCGCCATCGTGCGCACCTGTTCTACAAGCCCGAGGGTCTCGATTCGATCGTGGCGTTCCTCACGAAGCTGGCCGGCCATGACCAGCCACACTGACGACCGGCTTGTCCCCTGCTACTTGTAGCGGCGCGCCGTCATCGAATTGATCCGCGAAGAGCGGTGGGCGGACGACCGACGTGTCGTCGCCGAACCCGCCCAGCGCCTCGTCGACGTCAGGTGAACTGCGTGAGGGAGACGTTCACCGTGCGTGCTCGGGTTGCCGCCGCACGCCACTGGATGAGGATGGGGCTCTGGTAGTTGCCCTCGACGATCGCCGCTCGGCCGGTGGGATTCTCGTCCGAGACCAAGAGGTCGATGGCGCGTTTCACACCGAAGACGCGATCGGCCGGCACCGCCAGGGCCCGGGCAACCCACTGCTCGATACGCGACGTGGGAAGTCCCAGGACGTCCACGAGCTGATTGAGCGCCTGCACCAGATCGTATCGGGCGTATGCACGCGCCTTCTGGGGCACGGCGAGCGGATCGTTCCAGACATGGCGCGCCTTCTCTGCCGCGAACCGAAACGGCTCACGAAGCACGGCTGTCAGGTCGTGGCGCATCAAGAGCGTTTCATACTCGTTGACCGTCAGGCACGCGTGCCGCTCGCCCGGTGCCAGCTCCAGCTTCACGCGTCCTTTCCCGGCCGCGTGCCGAGCGATGAAGTCTCCGAGCTGGTCCTGCAGACCGTATCGCGGATCCTTGAGGCTCACCGCTTCGATGGGGTGCGCGGACACCGGGACCTGGAGGCTGGTGCGCGCCACCTCGACTTCGTCGTCGTAGCCCACCAGTACCGTCGTGCGACGTCTTGGCGTGCCGCCGCACACGCCGTCGAGATCGACGAAGTAGACGGGAGCGGACTTCGCTCCATACGAGACACAGGCTCGCAACCGGCCGAGGATGAACCTGAGATGCGAATCACCGTTCAGCGGCTCGCAAAGACGCTGGTCGGCCGTCAGTTCCGTGCGCTCACCGAGCCGGTCGTGGCGATAGCCGCCGCGCTCCGGGAAGAGCGCGCGGTACACGTCGAGATAGGAGGTAATTCCGCGCGGTCCGCCGGCGAGCCGTGTCTGGAGGCTTTGCGGTAGGTATCCCGCGGTCGTGTGCAGTGAGCTGTACAGGCAGCGCGAGTAGCGGTCGAGCTCGTAACCGAAGGCGGCCGCGGCGCGGCCACGGACGTCGGTGAGGGCAAGCCGCTCCCTGGGCGTGACGTCGAGCGCGAACTGAAGCGGCGCCATCTCAAATGCGCGGTCGGCCGACGGGCCCGCAGCGCAAGCCTTGCGGGGACTGATTAGCGTATCACGCCGCCGCCGGCAACCGTGGCGGCGATGAAAAGCTCCCGTGCGCCGCCGAATCAGGGATACGGCGCCTTGCGGCCGCTCGTCCAGTTCCTTGTGCCGGCCGCGGTGGCGCTGGTGCTCCTGGGCAGATTGGGGATCCTGTGAGGAGACCCTTTGCCACAGACTACTAGCGTCCGTCGAAGATATACTGCACGGTCGTTTGGAGGCTGGCTTCCGGCGCCTGAAAGTCGTTGTACTGGCTCGGGACGGAGTATGCGCTCACGACGCTTTCGACCGAGCGACCAGACGCCTTCCCCTCCTGGGCCTTCATGACGACGTCGTTGTAGAAGCCACTGAAGTCGACGAAGTCGCTCCAGGTCACCGGCACAGGATTGTGCCCCGGAATCACGGTGTCGATGTTGGGAATGCCGGCAACCGCCTTCTTCAGCGTCTCGCCGAACTCGGTCGCGCTGCCGTTGCCGTTCTGCACATCGATGAACGGGATCCCCTTGCGCTGAAACATGTCGCCCGTATGCAGCGTCCGCGCGGCACGAAATACGACAAATGTGTCACCGTCGGTGTGACCGCGGCCGAAGTGGTAGAGGTCGATCTGGTCGGCGCCACTGAAGAGCGACATCCTGTCGGCGTACGTTGTCTTCGGCAGGTACTTCGCGTTCTCACCCTTAAAGGCATCGCAGTTGGTCACTGACTCGCAGCTCGCGCGAGCCATCTGGGCCCGTGTGTTCTCATGCACCACGAAGTTGACCGTGTCGGGGAACTCGATGTTTCCGCCGCTATGGTCGAAGTGCGTGTGTGTGTTGATGATCGTCGTAACCGGCTTGTCCGTGATCCCGCGTACCTCGGCGATGATGTCCTGCCCGTAACCGTTGATCTTGGTATCGACGAGCGCGACGCCGTCATTGGTCACGAAGATCGCCGTGTTGCCGCCGCCACCCATGCCCTGCACCGAGGGGGCGTTGCCCAGCATGTAGAGGTTGTCGGCGACCTCTTGCAGCGCGAGACTGGCGCGGTCCTGCCGCGCCGCGTGGCTCGTTACGGTCAGGATGACGCCGACGAGCGTCAGGACTCCCAGGCAAAAGGCGCGTTTCATCGTCGATCTCTCCTAGCTACAGCGTGGTCCGACTATACCGGCTGAGTGGCGCCGGCACCAACGGCTGACAAGTCTCACTCCCGGCGCGCCCGGGGACAACCCGCTACGCGTTCTTGGGTACGAATGCGAGAAACCGTCGCGGGTTATCGACGAGGATCTTCTGGATCGTCTCCTCGGGCACGCCGGCGTACCGGAGTTTCGGCGCGAAAATCGTAACCACGGAGGAGTATCCCGCGCCCCCGTTTGCCTTGAGTTCCTGCTCGGCTGCGAAATCGGCGGACAGGAGCACGTGGTCTTCGAGTCCCGCGTCGATGACCGATGTGATCATCGCCACCTTTTCCGCGTCGCCCTGCGTGATCTGGTGGCCAACCGTATCGAACCCGAGGAAGGCGCCGCGTCTCGCGAGCGCCTTGTGAGTCTCCGCCGTCGGGTCGTCGGTGATGTCGGCGAGGTGTCCGATACAGACGAGCCGCGGATCGACCCCCATTGATTCGATGACGTCGAGCTGCTCGACGGCGCACGACGCGCACCCCTGGTGCGGTGTGTGGGTGAAGAGCGGCAGCCCGGTCTGTAGATGCACCTGACACGCTGCACGCAGCACTTTGCGTTCATCGGGATGCATCTCCAACGACGACCCGATCTCGCCGATGGCGCCCCACCGCTCCGCCTCGGAGTCACGGAGAAAGTCCTCGGCCACCTCGTCTTCAGATTTCTCCGCGATGTCCGGCGGGTATCGTGGCTGCGTCCAGAGGCCACTGGCCACGACGATGTGCATGTCAGTCCGTCCGGCGAGGGTTCGCAGCCGATCGAAGCTCTGGCCGAGATCCCTGGTACCACCGCTGACGATGCAGCTCACGCCCTCCTGGGCGGTCGCGTTCACCTCGTCGGCCATCAGGTCGAGGTCGGTCGTGAAAGACCCCAGCGGATTGTCTGACGGGGGAACCCACGCCGGCACCGGATCGGACAACGACAGATGCTCGTGAAACAGCGTCGCGCCGTGTCCCAGCCCCTCAGGGTCGACGTCGCTCAGCACCGTGCGAACGATCGCGCCGTCGGGGAACGTCACTGGACCGCGGCTCTGATCCTCAAGTGGCGCCTCCGTGATCGGAGCCGCTGCGCGCTCGGGAGCACCGCATCGAGCCGCGAGGATCCCGACCCCGGCGCCGCCGAGAAGCCGTAGTGCGCCGCGACGCGTGACCGGAATCGTACGAGGCTGCTTCGAGGGCATCGTCGTTCTCCTTCCTACCTCCGCCAAGTCTAGGAGCTTACCAGCCCCGAGTGACCCCTGTCGCTTCTTGCCACTAGACCAAGTGTCGGCTAGCGTGGTGGGCCATGATGCACACCATTGCCCGTGTTGCGGTGACCGGCGTCATCGTCGCCACGGCCGCCGCCGCGCTCGGCCAGCCCTTCGGTGAAGCCGCGGCGGGCCGGTTCGCCGATCTGGCGCTCGCCTGCGTCCATCAGGAGTACCCGAACAAGATCGCGCATGTCCTCAACCGCGACGCCGACGTGAAGCCGCCACGTGAGCTGACCCCAGCCTTTTACGGTTGCTACGACTGGCACTCGTCGGTTCACGGCCACTGGCTGCTCGCGCGGTTGGTTCGGCGCTACCCCGAGGCACCGTTCGCGGGCGCCGCTCGCACGGCGCTCGGCCGGAGCCTCACGCCGGCCAACGTCGCGGCAGAGGTAGCCTATCTTCGCGGCGACGGTCGCGGGACGTTCGAGCGGCCCTACGGTCTAGCCTGGCTCCTGCAGCTCGACGCCGAGCTACGCGAATGGGCCGACCATGATGCAGATTCCGCGCACTGGCGGTCCGCCCTTGCACCGCTGGCGGTCGTCGCTGTTGACCGGATCGCCCTCTGGTTGCCGAACCTGACCTACCCGATCCGTAGCGGCGAGCATTCGCAGACCGCGTTCGCGTTTGGCCTGATCCTCGACTGGGCCCGCGTGGCCGGCGACGACCGTCTCGACCGGCTCCTCGAACGCCGCGTCCACCTCTATTACAGCGGCGACATAGCCTGCCCACTCGCGTACGAGCCGTCCGGGCAGGACTTCCTCTCGCCCTGTCTCGCCGAAGCCGATCTGATGCGCCGCGTCATGCCGCCGGCACGCTACGCCGAGTGGCTGGGAGACTTCCTCCCGTCGATCCCAACGGACCAGACCACGGCCTCGACCTGGCTGCCGCCCGCGGTCGTCACTGATCGCAGCGACGGCAAGCTGGCGCACCTCGATGGTCTCAATTTGAGCCGCGCATGGATGCTGGAAGGAATGGCGGCCGGATTGCCGGAAGGCGACGCGCGTCGACCGGCGCTCCACGCGGCGGGGGCGCAACACGCGGCCAGCGGACTCGCTGCCGTCACGGGCGAGCATTACGAGGGAGGGCATTGGCTCGGGAGCTTCGCCACGTACCTCGTGACCCGACGCGGCACACCCTGACCCCAAGGTCATCTTTCACGAGAAACGTGGCGCACGCTCCTGTGGCCGGCAGGGCTGAAGCCTGCGCTCCGAACCTGCAAGGCGGGCGCAGAGCCCGGCTCCTGCAATGCCCGTTGGGGTAAAAGGGCTAGCCGCGGCCACGTATACTGCAGTGCTCAGACATGAGAGTTCCTTTGAGCGAACTCGCCCACATCTTTCGCATAGGCGAAATGCGCCGGGATCTCGTGGCGCTCCTTCGATACGCGGCGTTTCTCGTCGTGGTCATTCTGTTCTACGCCGTTATCTTCCAGTTGATCATGGTGCGGGTGGAAGGGCAGTCACACTCGTGGATCACGGGCGTGTACTGGACGCTCGTCACCATGAGCACGCTTGGCTTCGGCGACGTGGTCTTCCAAAGCGACCTCGGCCGTCTGTTCAGTCTTGTCGTCCTCGTATCGGGCATCGTGCTGGTGCTGGTCGTCCTTCCATTCACTTTTATCCGTTTCTTCTACGCGCCGTGGCTCGAGGCGCAGGTGCGCCTGATAGCGCCGCGGTGGCTGCCTTCCAGCGTGCGCGATCACGTGATCATCAGTCACCACGACGAGATCGCCGGTAGTCTCGTCGAGCGACTCGTGGCGGAGAATATCCCGTATTGCATCGTCGAACCAGACCCCGCGGCGGCGGCGCGTCTGCTGAACGAGGGGCTGACGGTGGTCACCGGCGAGCTCGACAGCCGGGCGACCTACGAGGGTCTCCAGGTGTCGCAGGCCCGCCTGCTGCTCGCCAATCGTGAGGACACGACCAACACGAACATCACGTTGACGGTCCGTGACGTCTCCAGCGACCTGCCGATCGTCAGCGTCGTCGAACACGAGGATTCGATCGACATCCTGGAGCTGAGTGGCTGCACGCATGTCTTACCATTGAAGCTGCGTCTTGGCGAATACCTCGCCAACCGCGTCAGCGCCGGCCTCGGCGACGCCGACGTCATCGGCACGTTCAAAGGGCTGCAGGTCGCCGAGTTCTCCGCGCGCAACACACCGCTTGCCGGCCTCCGGGTTCGCGACACCTGGTTGCGCGAGCGGACGGGACTTAACATCGTCGGCGTCTGGCATCGCGGGCGGCTGATGCCCGCGTTTCCCGAGACGTCGATCACTGGCGAGAGCATCCTCGTGGTCGTGGGCACCGCGGCGCAGTTGACGGCGCTCGACGGCTTGCTTGGCACACAGCCCAGGCCCGAGGGGCCTACGCTGGTGATCGGTGCCGGCACGGTGGGCGCCGCGGCCACGCGGGCGCTCAAACGCAAAGGCATCCCGGTCCACGTGCTCGAGCGGGACGAGCGGGCGGTGGAGCGACTGCGCCATGTCGCGGATCACGTCTTTGCAGGCGACGCCAATGCCCGCGAGGCTCTGGAGCAAGCGGGGCTCGATGCGGCACCGTCGGTGCTGCTCACCACCAATGACGATGCCGTCAACGTGTATCTCGCCGTCTACTGCCGGCGCCTCAAGCCGGATCTCCGCATCGTGAGCCGGATCACGCACAGCCGAAACCTCGAGGCCATACACCGCGCTGGGGCGGACTTCGCGCTCAGCTATGCGTCCCTTGGGGCGGAAGCGGTGGTCTCGCTCATCGAGGGGCACGAGCTCGTCCTGCTGGGCGAGAACGTCGACCTCTTCTCGGTAGCGCTACCGTCGTCGCTGACGAACAAGACGCTCGCCGAGAGCGGCATCGGGTCCCGCACCGGGCTGAGCGTGTTGGCGATCGAGCAGGACGGCGAGCTGGTCACGAACCTCCACGCGTCGATGCAGCTCAAGGCTGGAGCGCAGCTCATCATGCTCGGAAGCGTCCAGCAACGACGCGCGTTCACCGACGCGTTCGGGTAGAGGATGTGGATGCTCGAGTGACCACCGACGACCGGACCGACGTCGGCCCCGGGTCTCGAGGAGCGCGCATCGATTCGATCGATGTCCTGCGCGGCGTCGCCCTCTTCGGAATCCTTCTACTCAATATCACCCTATTCGGGTTACACAGCGCCGGCTACTTCAACCCACTTGTGCCGCTAGGTGAGACAGTTGCGGACCGGGAACTCAACGTGCGGGTCTGGGGTGCGGTCAGCGTGCTCTTTGAAGGGGCGATGCGGGCCCTGTTCTCGATGCTGTTCGGCGCAGGCGTGGTCCTGTTCACGGCCGGGCGTGTGAACGCCCGATCGCTGCATTTCCGGCGGAACCTGTGGCTGTTCACGTTCGGGCTGGTCGATGCCTTTCTGCTTCTCTGGACGGGCGACATTCTGATGGTCTACGCCCTGGCTGGCATGATTCTGTACGGACTCCGTGACTGGTCGCCACGTAGGCTGGTTATCACCAGCGCAGTTCTCATGGCGGTGATGGGGGTGGGGTTAGGCGGCGCTGGTGGGTATTTTGAGCAATTGAGGACGGTCGATCCCTCGGACCCCGAATGGACAGAATTTGCAGCCCAGAACAACCCGCCGGTCGAGGCGTACGAGGAAGAGCTGGCGGAGCGACGAGCGAGCTACCGTAGCGCGTTTGCCTGGTCGGCGGAACATATGGTCGGGGTCATCGGCATTAGTTTTGTGCTCTTGGTCCCGGACGCACTTGCGATGATGCTTCTCGGTATGGCGCTCTTCAAGGTCAGCGTGCTTGATGCCTCCCGGTCGATCGGCTGGTACGCTAGGCTCGCCGTGGTCGGTTTCGGCATCGGTCTAGCTACCAACCTGTGGGAACTGCGACAGGCGCTTGTGGCCGATCTGGATCTGCTGGCAACGTTCGCGATATTTGTACCCACATACCATCTTGGTCGCCTGGCGATGGCACTGGGCCACCTCGGTCTGGTCATGATCATGTGCAAGTGCGGCGCGCTGCCTCGACTACGAGGGGCGTTCGCGGCCGTTGGCCGCATGGCGCTGACGAACTACCTGATGCACTCAGTCATTTGCCTGGTGCTCTTTACTGGCCTCGGCTTCGCGCTCGCCGGAGTGCTCGAGCGCTGGCAGCTGTATCCGATCGTTTTCGCGATCTGGGCCTTCCAGCTCTGGTTTAGCCCGTGGTGGCTCGTGCGCTATCGATTCGGCCCGGCCGAGTGGATCTGGCGGTCGCTCACCTACGGAACCCGGCAGCCGCTGAAACGAGCGGCCGTGGCGTACTGACGGACGATAGCCGAAGCGTCGGCGCGGGCCCATCGCACCGGGCCGAGATCAGCGCCCGTGCGTTTCACTACCACCGTCGCCAAGGATCAAATAGTCCAGCTCCGCGCGGCTCATCCGCCCTATGTCGGCATACCGCACGGCATAGATGATGCCCCCGAGCGTCACCCATCCCGCCAGGGCGATCCACGACGGCACCGCCATGAACGCAGGTGTCCCGGGTATACAGAGCAGCGCAATGAAGCCAGCCGAGACGACGGCGCCGGCGGCGGCGACGCGACGTCCGCCCCAGACCGACGCGACCGGCCGCGGTCCCCGAGCAAGAGTGGCGGCGCCGAGGCAGGTGTAGAAAAAACCCATGGCGATCCCAACCGCAGACATGTCCACGATCCACAGCAGCGCCTGCCGGCCGAACCACGGGGCCAGGAGGGACGCGGCGGCCGCGAACAGGATGGCGTTCGACGGTGTGCCGTGCGCCGGGGAGAGTCGCCCGAACCAGTCCGGCAGAATCTTCGCGCGGCTCATGCTGAAGAGGAGTCGGCTTGAGGCCATGAAGAACCCGTTAATCCCAGTGAAGATTCCCATCAGGACGGCCAGCGTCAGGATAGCGAGACCGATCGAACCCAGACTGCTTCGGGTGGCATAGCCCGTCGCCCACTCGGGGGCCGCCGCGACGAGCTGTGGCCAGGGCACGAGCACGCTGGTTGCCAGCAGCACCGTCACGTAAAGCAGCACACCCACGACGATGGAGAGCAGCATCAGGCGAAACGCCTGCGCTGGAGAGAAAGCGAACTCCTCGGCGGCCTGCGGTAGGGTGTCGAACCCGCTGAGCATCCACGGGGCGATGGCCACCATCGCGAGTACGCCGGCCAGAGGCGACCGGTCCGGGGCGAATGGCGGCCGCAAGTTGGCGAACTGGCTCCCGCTCTCCAGGGCGCTGCCGGTCGCCACCAGAAAGACCGCCGCCACCATGACGAACAGCAACAGCAGCTGCGCCTGGCCGACGACCCTGACGCCACGGTGGTTGAACCAGGCGAAGATCACGATGGCGGCCGATGCCAGCATGATCTCCCCGGCGTAGACGTCGAAACCGGCGATCGAATACAGGTAGCCTCGCGCGAAGAGGTCAGGGAAGACGAACTTGCCGAGCAACGCGAGCGCCGTCGCGTTGAGCGGCACGATCGCGAGGTAGCCGAGCGTCAGGAACCATCCGCAGATGTACGCGTGATGGCGCCCCGCAGTGGCGTACGCATAAACGAACTCGCCGCCCGCGGAGGGAAACCTCGGCACCATCACGCCGTAGCTGCAGCTGATGAGCACCATCAGCAGGCCGCCGACCACGATCCCGATCGTCGCGCCGATTGGCCCGGCACGAACCAGGAAATCCCCCGGCAGCACGAAGCAGCCCCACCCAATCATGCAGCCGAGCGCGAGGGCACCACTGTGCCAGAGGCTCAGGCGCCGTTGGAGCACGGCGCGGCGAGTCACGTGATCCACCCGTCGGTCACGGCGTGCCGCTCGCCGATTCCACCGGATGCACCTGACCCTCGAAGACGGTGCCCCAGACGGGGATGTCCTTGACGTGGTCGAGTGAGACCGCGTATGGGTCTTCGTCCAGCACGACGAAGTCGGCTTTCTTGCCCGCGGCGATGCTGCCGATCTCGTGATCCATGCGGAGCGACCAAGCGGCATCGATCGTCACCGCGCGGAGCGCCTGGTCAAGGGTCAAGGCCTCCTCGGGACCGCGAACCGTGCCGCTGGCGGTCTTCCGCGTCGTCACCGACCAGACGGCCAGCAGCGGCCGCACCGGTCCCATCGGCAGGTCGGAATGAAGGGTGACCGTCACGCCGTTTCGCGCCAGCGAGCCGAGACGGATCATCCGGTCGGCGCGATCGGGCCCGATCCCCACCTCGGCCCACTTGTCGCCCAGCAGCCAGAGATAGTAGCCGGTGGCCGAGACCGTTGCGCCGAGCCGACCGATGCGTGTCGCCTGGTCCTGCCTGGAGAACCCGAAGTGCTGCAGGACGTAGCGAATGTCCGGGCGCGGATGTTCCTCGAGCAGCGCATGCAGCGCGTCGAGCGTAACGTCAACGCCTCGGTCGCCGTTGACGTGAATGTTGATGTCGAAGCCCGCGTTCCAGAAGGGCTCGATCTGGGGTTTCAGCTCGTCCGGCGGCGTGAGCCACTCGCCGTGATGGCCGTCGATATAGCCCGGCTCCCCCATCTGCATGTACTGGGCGAACATGGCTCCATCCGCCATGTGCTTGACACCCTTGGTGAAGATCAACCGGTTCGTGTTCGCGGCGCGGTCGTGCTCGAACTTCGCGGCCAGCGTGTCGCCCGGCCGGGTGTCGTAGCCGCGCGCCCCGGCGACGAGCAGCGTGCGAAACGGCGTCCGATCGGTGTCGAATGCGGCTTTGAGGCGATCCCATTGGGGTGAGTCGGCACTTGGGGCTAGACCGGGGTCGGAGATGGTCGTCACGCCGCCCCGATGAATCAGGTCCGCTACTAGCCCCAGACCGTCGTCGGCGACATCGCGATCCCGCAGATGCTCGGCGATTCCCCTCCTGACGACGGCTTGGCCTCGCTCCCAGAAGCGGCCAGCGTCCCAGTCGACGCCGTCGGGGACCGTGGCGGCGATTTCCTCACTGATGTGGGCTGCCTCGAGAGCGGCGGTATTGAGCACGACTTCATGGGCGGAGCGCTGCGTCACGACGATCGGACGCGTCGCCGAGATCGCGTCGAGATCGTGGCGGGTGAGCGACCCGTGCCAGTATCTGTTCCAGCCCCAGGTGAAGAACGGCGCCTCGGAGTCCGGCTCCCGCTCGACCAGCTCACGCAGTTGCGCCAGATAGCTCACTCGGTCGGGTGTCCCCTTGACCAGGCGATCGGGGAGCACCCAATCTTCAGGGGCGATGATCTCGTTTTGCGCCAACAGCGAGGCGCCCAGCGTGGGATGCAGGTGCGGGTCGATGAACCCCGGGAGGAGGACCTTGTTCCTGAAGCGCTCGTCGATCTCGTACTCGTGCGCGTCGAGCCAGGGCCTGAGCGTGTCCATCGTGCCGACCGCGACGATTCGATCTTCCCGCACGGCCACCACCGTGGCGGTCGGCATCGACGGATCCATTGTGATGATCTTTCGCGCGGGGAAGACCGTGAGCTCGTCGGCCGCCGCGCTGCCGGCGACCGACGCGCACAGGAACAAAGCGCACGGGATGACGTGTACAACGCGCGGTCTCATGGTCGTCTCTCCTCGGGCATGGGCCGGCGGTCGTCCGCTGCTCACATTCCTCGCAACTGTGGCGTTGTCGCCCATGCAGGTTCGACGCGGCGATCATCCAAAGAGCGACCCAGCATTGGTCTCTCTCCGAAAACCGCGTCGTCACGGTAACAGGGTGCCATTGTGAGTAGCCGGGTGGCGGTGCCTCCGACGGTTGTCTCCGCGAGACCAATCGCTGGGCGGCTCCGAACCTGCAGTTGCGAAGCGCGTGCCCTTATGTTCATGCCCGCAGCCTCGTGTTCTCAGGGTCGTAGTAGGGCGTCTGGACCACCGTGGCCGGGCGCCGCTCGTCGAGGATTTCGACGGTGAGCCTGGTGCCCGCTTTCGACCACGCGGTTGAAACGTAGCCGAGCGCAATGCTGCGACCAACCCGGTGTCCCCAGCCCCCGGAGGTGATGCGGCCGACGACTTCGTCGCCCCTCCAGATACATTCCTCGCCACACGCGTCCGCGTCGCTTGCTTCGATGCCCAACGTGACGAGTCGCGTGGGCACGCCGCGCTGCAACTGATCCTCGAGAGCCCCACGGCCGATGAAGTCCCCCTTGTCCAGCTTCACTAACCACTCGAGCCCGGCCTCCAGCGGGGTTTCCTCGCCGCACAGGTCGGCGGCCAGCAAATACCCTTTCTCCAGCCGCAGGGAGTTGAGCACCGCCCGCATGCCGCAGTCGACCAGGCCCAGCCCTGCCCCCGCCTCGAGGATACGATCGTAGATCGCTGACTGCTCGCTGAGCTCGTGATGCAGCTCCCACCCCAGCTCGCCCACAAAGTTGACGCGCAGCGCGCGCGCCGGCGAGGTGCCGACGCGGACGTCTCGCCACGAGAGCCAGGGGAACCGCGCGGAGGACCACTCGGCGTCCGTCAGCCTGGCCAGCAGGGCTCGTGAACGGGGCCCCACGACTGCGAGGACGCCGTGGCCACTCGTCACGTTCTCGATCGTGACACCGCTACCCCGCGGGAGGTGGTCCTCCAAGTGCTGTAGTAGCCGCAGCTCAGACGCTGCCGGGGCCACGAGGTAGAAACGATCGTCGCCGAGGCGCGTCATCGTCATGTCCTCGGCCACGTGGCCAGACGCGGTGAGCATCAGCGTGTAGCGCACGCGCGTCGTCCGTGGAAGACGGCCCGTCGTCAACCGGTCGAGGAAGGCTGCCGCGCCGCGCCCAGATACCAGGAACTTCGCGAAGGCACTCAGCTCGTACACTGCCACGCGATCCCGGACCGCGCCACACTCCGCACCGACGTGCTCGAAGTAGTTCGTGTTCCTGCGGAACGACAGCCGGTCGACCGGCTCCACCCCGTCTGGGGCAAACCAGTTCGCCCGCTCCCACCCGTACCGGCTGCCGAAGACGGCACCACGCGCTTTCAGCGCGTCGTATACCGGCGGCGTCGTGACCGGGCGTCCCGCGTCGCGCTCCGTGTCCGGAATCGAAAGCTGATACTGCAGTCGATACGCTTCGTGGGCCTTAGCGACGGTATACGCCTTGGTGGTCCAGGTGCCAAAGCGCCGCGGATCGAGGCTCGACAGGTCAATGCTGGGCTCGCCTTCCACGATCCACTCAGCGAGGTACTTGCCGACGCCACCCGCTTGGGTGATACCGAAGTTGCATCCCGCGAGGCAGTAGAAGTTGGGGACCCCGTGCACCGGCCCCAGCAGTTGCTGGCCGTCCGGGGTGTAGGTGATGGGGCCGTTGCGTATGTGCTTCAGTCCAGCGTCCTTGAGCATCGGCACGCGTTCCATGAGGCGCACGATGTAGTGCTGAATTCGCTCGAGGTCCACCGGCAGATCCATCTGCGCCCACTCCCACGCCACACCGTCAGTGCTCCATGCCTTGCAGTCGGACTCGTATGGACCAACTAGCAGACTGTTGCCCTCCTTGCGCAGATAGTAGGGAACGTCCGGGTCGCGCAGCGACGTCAGCTCGCCGTCGAGGGCTTCGATGTCGGGAAGATCGTCGAACAGGACATGGTGGTGTTCCATCGCCGTCGTCGGCAAGGAGACACCGACCATGGCGCCGATCCGGTCGGCCCAAAGCCCACCCGCGTTGACGACGATGTCCGTCGTGATGTTCCCGTGTTCCGTGTGCACGACCCACTCGCCACCCCGGGTGCGAGACAAATCCGTGACGCGGTTGAATCGCCTGATCTCCGCACCTGCCTGACGCGCGGCCATGGCGAGGGCCGTAGTGGTCCCAGCCGGGTCGCAATGGCCGTCGTGCGGATGATGCATGGCCCCGACCAGATCTTCGGCGTGCATGAACGGAAAGATTCGACGCGCCTCCGCCGGCGCCACGAGCACGCACTCGATGTCCAGCGCATGATCCTTCGACAACACGTGACGGTACTCATCCATCCGGTCGAGGGTCGTCGCCAGGCGAAGGCTCCCCGTCGTCCGCCATCCCGTCTGCTGGCCAGTCTCGGCCTCCAATCGTTGATAGAGCTCGATGCTGTATCGATGCAACCGAGCGTTGCAGCGGTTGGCGGTCCACTGCACG
The DNA here is from genome assembly GCA_964646815.1 of uncultured Vicinamibacteraceae bacterium. Lineage (GTDB taxonomy): Bacteria > Acidobacteriota > Vicinamibacteria > Vicinamibacterales > UBA8438 > CAZYFH01. The sequence continues at coordinate 68,063 of CAZYFH010000013.1, forward strand.
ACGTTGCCAGCGGCGAGCCAGGTGGAGCCCGACGTCAGCTCGTTCTTGTCCACCAGCACCACGTCCGTCCAGCCAAGCTTCGTCAGGTGATACAGGAGGCTGCACCCGCTGATGCCGCCCCCGATGACGACCACGCGGGCCCACGTCTTCATCGCTGACACTGTCTCATCGTAGGGAAGCGCCTCCCGTGCACGAAGCGTATTATGGAAGGTCCACGTTGAGGATCCTATCGGCCCCATGGAGAGGCCCGCGTCGCACCGAGACCGGTGATACAGCGCTGGTCGAGTGTAGCGAGACTCATACCACGGGCTGCGAGCCGAGCAGATCTGGTGAGTGCATCGGTATGACGACACCGTGGTGTGACTCGGGTCGGGGCCCAAAGGCGTTCGCGATCGTCGCGGCAACGGGGCTGATGGCGGCGCTGCTCGCGATTCGGCTCGTGCCGACTGTGAGCGCGCAAGAGATCGCCGCGCGAGGCGCGGGGGAGGGCGTCGCGGTCCTCCCGTTCGCCAACATTACCCAGGCGCCCGAGGACGACTGGATCGGGGCGGGCATCGCCGAGACGGTCGCGACCGATCTCGAGCAGACCGGTGGGCTGACGGTGGTGGGGCGCCGGGTGATGGCGGTAGCAGTCGGTGGCGTGACTGCTGCCGAGCGCGCCGACGAGGACGAGACGGTCGTGGAGGCGGGCCGACTGGTCGGCGCGCGGTGGGTCGTGTCGGGCGGCTACCAGCGGCTCGGCGACCGCCTGCGCATCACGGCGCGGGTGGTGAATGTCGAATCTGCGACGGTGGTGCGGTCGTCCCGGGTGGACGGGCCGGTGCGCGAGCTCTTTGCGCTGCAAGACCAACTCGCGGCGGAGCTGGTAGACGGATTGTCGGTGGAAGGCGCCGGGACCACGACGTCTGACGTCGCAAGCGCCGGCGCGGAGCGGCCACCCTCCGAGAGCGCGACGGAGCGTCGAGACCCGTCGCCGGTTAGCGAGAGTGCGCCGTTACTCACCGAGGTCCCGCCCGAAGCCGGCGTGCCCCCCAGTCGTTCGCCCCGTCCGGCTACGCGTACCACGAGCGGTGGGTTCGTGCCGCTGGCGCCCAACGTGATGATCGACGGCCCCGCTCCGCCGCTGGCGCCGGCGACTCTGTCGCGCGACGCCGACGGCGGCGCGACGATACGGGCTGTGCGTGTCAACGCGCCGTTGCGGCTGGACGGGGCGCTGGACGAAGCTGTTTACGAGGACGTTGCCCCCGTCGGGGGATTTATCCAACAGGTTCCCAACAACGGCGCGGCGTCGACGGAGCAGACCGACGTCTGGGTCTTCTATGACGACGAGAACATCTACGTCGCCGCACGGTGCTGGGACTCCGAGCCGGACTCACTGGTCGCCAACGACATGCGGCGCGACTCGTTCCAGATCATCCGGAACGACAACTTCCAGGTGGTGTTCGATACCTTTTACGACCGGCGGAACGGCGTTGGCTTCATGGTGAACCCCATCGGGGGCTTCTTCGACTATCAGATCACCGATGAGAGTAGGCCCAACAGCGACTGGAACCCGGTCTGGGATCGGAGGACGGGACGCTTCGACGGAGGCTGGACCGTGGAGATGGAAATTCCGTTTAAGTCCCTTCGCTACAGCCCGCGCGCGTCGCAGATCTGGGGTATCCAGCTGCAGCGTTATGTCATGCGTGCGAACGAGTACTCGTATCTCACGCTTCTCCCGATCAACGCGTTCCCGGGCGTCCTCCGGCTCTCGGCTGCTGGCTCGCTGGTCGGTCTCGAGGTGCCGGGAGCTGGCGGGAATATCGAGATCAAGCCGTATGCGATCTCGTCTGTGGCCACCGACCTCAATGCCTCACCGGCGATCTCGAGTCAGGGCGACGGCAACTTCGGGCTCGACGTCAAATACGGCCTGACCGAGAACCTGACGGCCGACTTCACCTACAACACCGATTTCGCTCAGGTCGAGGTCGACGAGCAGCAGGTCAACCTGACGCGGTTCAGCCTGTTCTTCCCCGAGAAGCGCGAGTTTTTTCTCGAGAGCCGAGGCATTTTCGACTTCGGGCAAGGGAGCTCGTTCGGCAGCGGCGGTGGGCCCGGCGGCGGCGGCCGTCCCTCGGGCGGGGGTGGCTTCTTCGGCGGCGGCAACGCCCCGACCGTCTTCTTCAGTCGGCGCATCGGGCTGGAAAGTGGGCAGACGGTGCCAATTCTGGGCGGCGGCCGACTCACCGGTAAGGTCGGCCAATTCAGCGTCGGCGCCGTGAACATCCAGACCGACGATGCTCCCAGCATTGGCGCGCGCTCGACCAACTTCACGGTGCTGCGAGTGAAGCGCGACATCCTGCGGCGTAGCCGCATCGGCGGAATCTTCACCGGACGATCCGTATCGACCATGGGGCGCGGCTCGAATGAGGTCTACGGCCTCGACGCCGCGTTCTCGTTCTACGACAACGTCAACTTCAGCGGCTACTATGCGCGCACGCGCACGCCTGGCCTCGATGGCGACGATGCGAGCTACCAGGCGGCATTCAGTTACAACGGCGACCTCTACGGCTTCCATGTCGACCATTTGCTGGTCGGCGACAACTTCAATCCCGAGATCGGTTTCCTGCGGCGTGATGACTTCCGGCGCACGTTCGCGCGGGCTCAATACAGTCCGAGGCCCAGCTCGATCGAGGCGGTCCGCCAGTTCCGGTTGGGCGGCAGCGTCGACTACATTCTCAACGGCGCCGGCCAACTCGAGACAAGAACGGCGCAGCTCAGCTTCAACACGGAGCTGGAGAACACCGATCGCGTCGGCATCGACGTCCAAAAAAGCTACGAGTTCCTCGTCCAGCCGTTTCAGATCGCGTCCGACGTAGCGATTCCAGTCGGCGGCTACGGCTTCAGCGACATGTTTCTCTCCTATTCGATGGGGGGGCAGCGCCGTATCTCCGGCAGTTTTTCGTTCCAACGGGGCGGGTTCTTCAGTGGCACTATCACAGCCGCAGGGTATCGACGCGGCCGCATCGAGATCACGCCACAGCTGTCGGTCGAGCCTGGCATCTCCGTCAACCGAATCGAGCTGCCGGAGGGTGTCTTCACGGCGACGCTGGTCACGAGCCGTGCCACGTACACGTTTACCCCGCGAATGTTCTTTGGCGGTCTGGTGCAGTACAACTCCAGCAACGACACGCTTAGCGCCAACCTGCGCTTCCGCTGGGAGTACTCACCGGGAAGCGAACTCTTCGTCGTCTACACCGACCAGCGGGATACGACGCTGCGCGGCGCCCCGATCCTAGAGAACCGAGCCTTCATCGTGAAGATCAACCGCCTCTTCCGCTTCTGACGATGGAGTGGATATAGTCCGCGGAACTGGGACACATCGCGAGAGGGGAACGGTCATGGCCAGTGTGTACACCGATCGCGCGACCCGTTTCGTGAAGGCGCTACCGGCACTCTATCGGCGCTCCGGCGACCAGGGATGGAAGCGCGGCGTGACGAAGGACGTCAGCGACACCCGGGTGCTATTCGAGTCAGGCGAACCGCTTCCAGTCGAGAATATCGTCGAATTGACGTTTCATCTGCCCGAACAGCTTGGAAACCTGCTCGCGGGTCAGATCACATGTCTCCGCAAGGCCGTCTGCCGTCGGGCTAAAAGCGACATGGTGCCGCCTCGCTCGGCCGTGCGGTTTCTCGAGCTGAAGAGCGGCACCGAGAGCTAGCCGCGTCCACTACTGGCTGCCAGTCGAGCCCGCCACGGTTCGCCAGAGATCTCGCCCGACACCCGACGTTCACCACGGCCCCTCGGCGCGCGACGATTAGTCTGCGTCCTCCAGCGCGAAGGTGAAGATGGCGAGGTTGGCAGCGATGGTGACCTTCCGGCGGCCCTCCCTCCGATAGGTGAGGCGCGGCGCCGGGGGTCGGGGCCAACTAGGCGGCGAGGGTCAGTACGACTGTTGGGATGACGGAAACGGCTCGCATCGATCGGCTCTCGGCGGACGACTGCAGCGTGTAGCGTAGTACCCGGCCGTCCGGTCGCACAGGTGTCCAGTGCGTGTGGGCCTTCACCCTGGAGTTTGCCTGTATCGCCAACGTAGCGCAGGCCTTCAGGCCGGCGAGGCTGACGCCTGGCCTTACGGATGGCCACCAAGGGGCTAGCGCATGAGCAGCGGAATGTCGAAGTTCACACGGGCCAGGACGCGGAAGGAGTAGTTGTAGTCCTGCTCCACGTGATGGAGCCGTATGGAGCCTTCGATCGTCACACCCTCATCTTCGTACAGCATGCGCGTCAACCCGAGCTCGCCGTAGTGACGCGTCGGCCGGACCACGGTGCCGTCCTGGAGGCGGGAGCCGTAGGGACCCGTCGGCCGGAACACGGTGCCGTCCTGCAGGCGGGAGCCGTAGTTCTCATCGCCCTCCACCTTAAGCCACGCGTAGGCTTCCCAGAACACGGCGTGGCCGCGCCAGCGGTTCTTCTCCGCCGCCACCCGGACGAACAGGCCGTGACCATGGTTCGCGCCGTCCTCGACCGCCCGGTCAGCCACATGCTTCGACCACATCATGTAGCTCTCGACCGTCGTCCGATCGAACAGGCCGACCGGCGGTTCGACGATGAACCCGGGTCCACCGGCAAAGCTGTCGCTCACCGGTCCGGTATCGAAGAGCTGCCCGCCCTCGTGAACGTGGTGGACCTGATACGCAACCGCCATCGGGATCGGCGTGTCGAGCGGCACCCGTCCTGTGAGCCCCGCGTCGAAGCGTTCCCGATGCTCGTTGGTGTTTAGTCGCTGCCAGTTGATCCATGCGTCCTGCTCGATCCGAGCACCGTCGAGCTTCCACTGAAGCCCCGCCTCGTACGGCCGCGTGAACGCCAGTGTCTCTCGCTGGAGCGGCGGTAGGAGACGGTGCGGCCCGACGAGGTCTGGGCCGAGCAGACCGGCCTCGGGCGTAATGTCGAGCGTGCCAATCACGAATCGCGACGGCCCTCGGTCGACAGTCAGACTGAACACGGGGCGCCACTGCTCGGCGAACCGCTCGGAACCGAACCGATGGTCGGTGAAGATGCCCCCACGAAATGTGACGCGGTCGTTTAGCGCCACGTCGAACGCAACGGTCGCCGCCGTACCAAACAGTGTCTCGCCGTCCCTGAACGGGTTGAAGAATTCGGTGTTGTCGCCGTAGAAGGTCACGTTGGTGTGGAGGGTGACGCGCTCCTGGGCGACGGCGGGGAGACCGAGATTGCCGAGCATCACCGCCACGGCGCCGAACTGCGTAGCGAGCCTGCGAACAATGCGTGGCATGGGAGGCCGGATTATACCCCCCGCCTCTCTCTGCACCTCGACCTGCTGCGTTCCGTATAGGGTGATAGGGGCGGCACCCGAGACCGGCACCCCGAGACGAGGAGCCGTGGGAGAATCGTATGTTGGCAAGCCATTCGTCGTGGACCTTCCGCGCCCACGCATCGCGTGCGGGGCTCGTCGTCGTGACCGTTCTGAGCCTTGGGATTGGCTCGACGATCGCGCAGGACGACGCGCAGCCGTGGCTGCACGTGGAGATCACCGGGGACGGCGTGGATGCCCAGGACGTGAACCTCAAGCTCCCGCTCTCGGCGGCCGAGGCGATGCTCGCCATGGTGCCGGACACTGTCATGTCCGAGGGCCAGCTGAAGCTGGCAGCGCAGGGCGTGCTGGTCAGCATGAGCGCCCTCCGCGGCGTGTGGCAGGAGCTGATGAACGTCGGTGACACGGAGTTCGTCACCATCGAGCAGGTGGAGGAGACGGTTCGGATCGCGCGGGCCGGCGACAACATTGAGGTGCGCGTCGAGCAGCGGGGTGAGGACGGGAACGAAACCGTCGACGTCGAGTTACCGGTCGCCGTCGTCGACGCCCTGCTCTCGGGTAACAGCGACAAGCTCAACATCCGCGCCGCCATCGAGCAGCTGAGTGTCCTGCGGGGGGACATCGTGCGCGTCAACGAGGACGGCCGGCAGATCCGCGTTTGGATCGCCGAGGTGGTGCAGCCCTGATCGCGGGAGGCGCTGGATTCGTCACTCAGCTTTCACGCCTTCCGAGGCGATTCAGCCAATGCCCTGCGAGGGCGACGCACGCGGAACGCCGCGAGATACGCCCCGGCGCTCCCTTCTTTCCAGCTATCTCACCGCAGGCTGCTAGAATACAGTTCGTTTGAGTGCCGCCGTCCGACGCGAGTGGTGGCATCGGCGACGGGTCCGTCCGCGCACGAAGCCGGTGCCGACCCTTCGACTGGTACAGTCCGCTCGCCGTGAACTGGTGATTCCACGACGCCCTCGTCGCTCGCGAAGATGCTTGGCCCAACAGCTCTCGGCGGCCCCCCTGGCGTCTCTGGGAAATTCCTCCACGTCGGCGCCGCCCGATATCTGATCAAGGGCGTCGCCTACGGCACGTTCGCGCCCGACGCGGCCGGGTACCAGTTTCCTGCATCGGGGCAGGTTGCGGCCGACTTCGAGTTGATGTCGCAGTTCGGGTTCAACACGGTCCGCACCTACACCGTCCCGGGAAGCGACGTATTGGACGAAGCGGCCCGGCATGAGCTCCGTGTGTTCGCCGGCGTACCGTGGTCACAGCATGTCGCCTTCCTAGACGACCCGAAGCTTACGCGTGCGATTCGTCACGACGTCGTCCGGCAGGTGCGCGAGCTCGCCCGGCATCCTGCGACGCTGCTCGTGGCGGTTGGGAACGAGATCCCACCCGGCGTCGTGAGGTGGCATGGCACGGAGCGGATCGAGCGCTTCTTGCGAGACCTCTACGACGCTGCGAAGTCGGTCGCGCCAGAGGTGTTGCTCACCTACGTCAACTACCCGCCGACCGAGTACCTCAATCTCCCCTTCTTCGATGTCTGCGCGTTCAACCTCTACCTCCACCGGCAGGCGGGGTTGCGATCGTATCTGTCACACCTTCAACTCGTCGCCGGCAACCGCCCGTTGCTCCTAACCGAAACGGGCGCGGACAGCGTACGGGAAGGTGAGGAGGGGCAGGCCGACCTCACGGCGATGCAAATCCGCACCGCCTTCGAGGAAGGCGCGTGCGGCACGGTTGCCTTCTCCTGGACGGACGATTGGTGGCGCGGCGGTCACGCCATCGACGATTGGAAGTTCGGCCTGACGGACGCCGAGCGACGGCCAAAGCTGGCACTGCTCGGTGTGTCGCGCGAGTACGCGGAGGCTGGGTTCCCGGACGATCGCCGGCGTGGGTGGCCAAAGGTGTCCGTGCTCGTCTGTGCGTACAACGCGGCGGCGACGCTCGACGATTGCCTCGTCTCACTTGCGGAGTTGGACTATCCGGATTATGAGGTGGTCGTCGTCAACGACGGATCAAGTGATGGCACCGAAGCGATCGCTCGCCGGCACCCATATGTGACCGTCATCGACACCGCAAACTGCGGTCTCAGCGCGGCACGAAATACCGCCCTTGAGCATGCGACTGGCTCCATCGTCGCATACACGGATGCCGACGTCCGGGTCGATCCCGAGTGGCTGACCTACCTGATCCAGCCATTGCTTCACTCTGACGTGGTGGGCACCGGCGGGCCGAACGTGGTACCGGCAGACGATCCCTGGATGGCCCAGTGCGTTGCGCGGTCGCCGGGGGCGCCAACCCACGTGTTGCTCGACCATCGGATCGCGGAGCACGTCCCCGGCTGCAACATGGCCTATCGACGTGAGGCGCTGGTGGCGATCGGCGGATTCGATTCGACGTACCGCACAGCTGGGGACGACGTGGACGTGTGCTGGCGGCTGCAAGCGCGTAGCCAGCGGATCGGGTTCTCGCCGTGCGCGCTTGTTTGGCATCACCAACGTCGCACGGTACGGGCCTATTGGCGCCAGCAGGCAGGGTACGGTGAGGCCGAGACGTGGTTGATGGACCACCACCCGGAACGGTTTCTCGACGGTCACGCGCGGTGGCGCGGTCGCATCTATAGCCAACTACCGTTCATCAAGTCCATCTCGCGTGTGCGCGTCAACGCCGGCCCGTGGGGCACGGCCTCGTTTCCGTCGGTGTACTCGACGCATATCCCGTCAATCGCGTCGCTCCCGCATCTCATACAGTGGCAGTTGCTGTCGGTCCTACTCGCCGTCGGTGGAGGCATCGGCCTGCTGGCCCAGCGCAACGGTCTGGCGCTGAGCCTGCTCGGCGCGGCCGTCGGCGGTTTCGCAACCACCACCGGCCGGTGTCTGATGTACGGCTGGCAGACCGACATCCGGGGACTCTCGAACATCGGTCGTCTCCCGCTCGCACCGAGTCGGGTGCTCTACCGGCTTAGCATTGCCGGTCTGCACTTCGTGCAGCCGCTTGCGAGGGCCTGGGGCCGGTTGCGCGGCAGGCTGTTCCCGCCGCAGACTCGGAGCGCGCGCAAGATAGGCGCGAATGGTACGCGGGCGCCCATCAGTCGGCCGATCGATGTCCGTCGCGCGCTTTCCCTGCTCCGCGGTGGGCGTCCCCGACTGGATTTCTGGAGCGAGCACTGGGTGGACCGGACCGAGTTCCTGACCGAGCTCACTAGTCGATTACGGACGAGCGGCGTCGGACGCACGGTCGATGTGCACGACGGATGGCAACACGACCGCGACATCGCCGTGGCGGTCGGTCGATGGGAGTGGTTCGACCTGCGCACGCTCGTCGAAGAGCATGTCCGCGGCCGGTGTCTCCTACGCGTCGCTGCCCACCGTCGCGTGACTGCCATCGGTCTCGTAAAGGTCGCCGCGTGGGTCGGCGGGATCGGGTTCACTTTCACGCTGCCCTCGTTGTTGGCGACCAGTCTCGGGGCTGCAATCGGGGCAGCATGGCTGGCCAGAACGCTCTACCACCTCGGCCGAGTCGACACCGGTGCGCGCGCCGTCGTCGAGGAGATCGCCAAAGAATACGGCTGGATGTCGATGACCCGGCCCGAAGGGGATCATGCCCGCCGGCCCATCGTCCGGCCCGCAGCCGCGCTGGCGCACCAGGTCACGTCTCGGCGCCAGACGCGGGACACGCCATCGGCCGACGCCTTGGACCTCCAGCCATCTCAGGATCGCTAGGCGATGGAGTCAACGGATCCGACGCGATGACCCATGAGTCGATGGCCACGACCAGCGGGCGCGGGGGGGACAGCGACACGTCCCCTGCGGCCTTCGCCGTGACGCCGCTGGAGCTGCGGGGTCTCCTTCTCATCCAACTCGCCGTGCATGGCGACCGGCGGGGTTTCTTCACGGAGCGGTTTCATCTCGGGCGCTTCCGGCAGCACGGGGTGCCGACCGCCTTCGTCCAGGACAACCAGTCACGGTCTGCACCCGGCGTGGTTCGGGGGCTGCACTACCAACATGCGCCTCCTCAGGGCAAGCTCGTCGGTGCGACCCGAGGTCGCATCTGGGACGTGGCGGTGGACATCCGACCGGGCTCTCCCACCTACGGCCACCACCGCACGGCGGAGTTGAGCGACATGAATGGACGTCTCCTCTGGATTCCCCCTGGATTCGCGCACGGCTTCTGTGTCCTCGGCGACGAGGCCGCGGACGTGCTCTACAAGGTCGACGCGCCGTACGACCCTGACGGGGAAGGGGAGATCCGATGGAGCGACGAATCGCTCGCGATCGAGTGGCCGGTGGCGCACCTGGTCGCGTCCGATCGCGATACGCGGTCGCAGTCCTTCGAGGAGTACACCGCGCATCCCCCGACGTGGACGCGCTAGCCGAGGAGCTCCGCGAGCGTCGTCATCGCGAGAGGTCTAGACACTGATTGCGCTGTGCCAGAGGACGATGCCTTCATGCGCGAGGCGCTCGCCGAGGCCCACAAGGCCACGCTCAGCGGCGAGGTGCCAGTGGGTGCGGTGGTCGTGCACGATGGCCAGGTGATCGGGGCCGGCTTCAACCGCCCGATCGGCAACGCCGATCCAACGGCGCACGCCGAGATCGTCGCGCTCCGGACTGCGGCGCGCACCCGCGCCAACTACCGACTGACCGGCACGACGCTCTACGTGACGGTCGAGCCGTGCCTGATGTGCGCCGGCGCGCTGATCCACGCACGCATCGCCTCGCTCGTCTTCGGCGCGCGCGAACCGAAGGCTGGTGCGGTGCGGTCCGTGATGCGCGCGCTCGACCATTCCTCTTGGAACCACCGCGTGACGGTGGTCGAGGGGGTGCTCGAAGACGAGTGCCGGCATCTGATGCAGACGTTTTTCGACGAGCGACGATACGCCGGGGAGCGATGAGCGGCAGGCGCTGGCCGTTCGACGGGCGAACCGGCTAATCTACTTCTAGTGGGGGCCGGGAACGGCCCGACCGCGACCGAACGGAGAGGTACCGAAGTGGTCGTAACGGGGGCGCCTCGAAAGCGTCTTGTCGGGTAACCGGCACGTGGGTTCGAATCCCACCCTCTCCGCCACCTTCTCCTGGTAAGTAGTTGAAGAAATTAGTTATAGAGCATGCGCCAGATCGTGTCCCTCCTTTAAATCCACATAGTGCATAGGCTTCGACTAGCCTGGAGGCTGCGGCGGAAATTGCCGAGGCGCTCGAGCAGGCCCACGCCCGTCCGATCGCGGTGATCGGACCACCACCTCTGGCCCGTTTACGGACCATCTTTCACGATCTTCGTGCAAACGGTACGTTGGCATATTTTCCTGGTCTCGATCGCTAGTTTTCGGCACCGCTGTTTCTAGTTCGATTTTTCGCGGCCGCGCACGGGTTTAGGTGAAAGCTTGAGGCGCTGAATCTTACCCGAGGGCCCTTTCGGCAACTCTTCCAAGAAGTGGAAGAACCGCGGCGACTTGAACGAACCCAGCACGTCGATGCAGAAGTCTCTGAGCGCACCTTCATCCACGCGGGCACCAGGCGCCGGCACCACACAGGCCTCTATCTCTTCACCGTACTCCGGATCGGGCACACCGATCGCGGCTGCCTCAAGGATTCCGGGGAAGCGGTACAGGACATCGTCAATCTCCCGCGGTGATATGTTCTCCCCTCCTTTTATGATGAGTTCCTTTATCCTGCCGGTCACGTGCACGAAACCGTTCGGATCCATTCGCCCCAAATCTCCGGTTCGATACCAACCATCAGCGGTGAAAGCCTCATGGGTTGCATGCTCGTCGTTCAAGTAGGCACGCATGACGTTTGGGCCACGGACCTCGATTTCCCCTCCCCAACCGGTACCACCCTCCGGTGCGCCAACTTCACTGATCCGTACCTCGTTGCCGCAGGCTCGCCCTGGAGATCCGATTCGTTGAGCGGCAGGATCCAGCGGGTTGGACAGGATCTGGGCTGCTGTTTCCGTGACACCCATGGTCTCGACCAACGGAATCCCGAAGCGCTCGACAAAAGCTTTGTGCACGGCGGGTGCAAGTGGCGCCGACGCGGAGCGGCCAAAGCGCACGTGCTTAAGCCTGTCATCCGCTACTGAGCGCGGGGCGTCATCCAGGCCCAAGAGGTAGGAGATCATCGTCGGCACTACACTGAACCAGGTGCACTTTTCCGTCACGATCCATTCCCAAAAGCTGCTCGTGCTGAACCGCGACGGCAAGACCACAGAAGATCGGCTCACCAATGGCGCGATGACGGTCACAACCTGGCCATTGATATGACACAGCGGTAGGACACACAGGGCCCGATCATCCCGGTCGAGGTGGTGCGCCGACACCGTGTTTGCACCCCCTGCCAACAAGCTGGCATGGGTATGGACGACGCCCTTCGGGCGACCCGTGGTGCCGGAAGTGTAGATGAGCAACGCATCGTCACCCGGACGAGGCTTCTTGGATCCTTCGGTTCGCTCGGCGCCGGGGTTTGGAAGCCCGGTATCTCTGTCCACTTGCTGGAGCGCCAACTCCCTCCCAGACAGCTTCACGGCGCCCGCTGCCAGATCCGCGTGAGCCTCGTCTGTATAGAGCTGGGTGACACCAGAATGGGCGATCACATAGGCCAGTGTCTCGAGACCCGCCACCGGGTTGAACGTTGCCGCAACACGTCCGGCATACATGCAGCCCAAGAACAACTCCAGAGCGGTGCGCCCGTTAGCCATCAGGATCCCCACCCCGGCGCCACCGGAAATACCGGCGGCCGACAGGCAGACGGACACACGAACTCCGGCCTGACGAAGCTCGGACCAGGTAAGGACGTGACGGGATTCCGGAAACACCGCGAACACTCGGTTCGGGTGCTCCACTGCGCCGGCATCAAGCAGAGACCGGATGGTCAGTCCCCTCATGTCCGGTAGCGGGCCAAAACCGGCGCCAAGGCTACTTGCCGTACTTGGACCAGTAGTCGGCAAGAAGTTCCCCTTCTGTGGGCTCCACCGACGGAATCGGTCGCACCACCCGGACGATGTTCAAGTAGTGACGATAGTGGACGTTATCGCTGACGCTGTTGCCGCCCCACGTGCCACACCCCATCGACAGCGAAAATGGGAGACCGTTATCAAA
>CAZYFH010000014.1:0-78685 GCA_964646815.1 uncultured Vicinamibacteraceae bacterium
CGCGGCGATCCGCCCACCGCTGCTGCCACTTCCGCTCGATGGCCTGGGGATCGTAGTCGCGCACGGAACAGGCTGGAAGACGACGCGGCCGTGACCGGCGCCTACGGCAGGTCTCGTGACCGCTGTCCGGCTACTAGTGTAGGCCAAAACGGGATGAGCGCGGGACCGACGGCCGCGAGCGCGACATCCGCGGCCGGTGTCGGTCCCTCGATCGCCGGCACGTTCGTGGGCAACGCCTCGGACACCGCTCGCAGCGTGGCGTCCAGACATGCCTCGAGCGCCGGCAGGTCGTAGCCGCCCTCCGTCACCACCACCAGGCGGCCCCGGCAGCACCGATCGACCACGGTGCGAAGCCGCTGAGTCATCGTCGTATACCCTCCCGTCGAGACACGCATCCCACCGAGGGGGTCATCGGCGTGGGCGTCGTAACCGGCAGAGAGCACGATCACCTCTGGATCGAACGCCGTCAGGACTGGCCCCGCGACCTCGCGAAACACCAAGTCGAGATCAGCGTCGCCGGCACCGTCCCCCAGCGGGATATTGACCGTTAGGCCGGCCGCATCGCCGCGTCCCACTTCATGGGCGGCGCCGGTCCCCGGATAAAACGGGTACTGATGGGTCGAGAGATAGAGCACCCGGGCGTCGTCGTAGAAAATCGACTGCGTCCCATTGCCGTGATGCACGTCGTAGTCGACGATCGCCACCCGCGTCACGCCGCGGGCCAGCGCATGCGCCGCGGCGACCGCGGCGTTGTTGTAGAGACAGAATCCCATCGCGCGTTCCCTTTCGGCGTGGTGCCCCGGGGGGCGGACGAAGGCCAGTGCTGGCGCGGCCCGGTCCAGCGCATGGTCGATCGCCGCCATGGCCGCGCCGGCCGCCAGCCGGGCAACCGCCTCGGAATCGGGCGACGCGTAGGTATCCGGGTCAAGTCGCACCCGCTCCCCCGCCGTCGAGACGATCGCGTCGACGTAGCGCGCGTCATGCACGCGGCGAAGCGCCTCGACCGGCGCGGGGGTAGGCTGGGCGACGCGACCGCCGGCGGCGCGCCAGCGCGCGGCCACCCTCGACATGACCTCGGCCCGCGCGGGCTGCTCCGGGTGTCCTGGGGGAGTCTCGTGGTCGACGAACCGGTCTGACGAGATCAACAAGACGTCGGTCACGTACACGATACACCTCGCGAGTGATCAGTGCGGCGGCTCGAGCATCGCCGTCGAGCGCTGCTGCGCCCGCAATAGTGCCAGTTCGAGCTCGACCCGCTTCGCCTCGAGCACGTTCTCGCCGGCGCCCGGCGGCACCGGGATAGGCTCCCCGACCACGATCGCAGCGCGCGCATACGGCATGGGCACCTGGGTGCGATCCCAGCTTCGTACCTCCCAGTACCGGTCGGCCTCGATGTGGAACGGGAGAATCGGGTTCCCGGTCAGTCTGGCCAGCCACACGGCGCCCGGCTGCACGGACCCGGCCGGCCCGCGCGGCCCATCGACGGTAAAGGCAGCAGGTCGTCCGGAGCGCATGTCACGCCGGAGTTGCGCCAGCGCGCGGCGGCCGCCACGCGACGTCGATCCCCGTGCGGTCACATATCCAAACCGCTCGATGATCTGGGCAATCCACTCGCCGTCGAAGTTCGCGCTCGTCATCACGACGATGCCTCGGCGTCGCCAGAAATACGTGGCCGGAAGAATGCGACCGTGCCAGAACGCGAAAATGGGCTGGTGACCGTCTTGACGCACCGCCTCGTAATGGGCATAGCCGTCGATCGACCATCGCAGCGTCCGCCCGATCGCCGCGATGAGGGGATAGGCGAGGGCCGCGATTGCCGACGCGCGCACGCGCTGGCCGCGCGTCAAGGCCGACGGTGCAGCCTTGGACGTCACATGCCTTCGTAGTGCGGCCCGCCACCGCCCTCAGGTGGCACCCAATCGATGAGTTGATACGGGTCCATAATGTCGCACGTCTTGCAGTGCACGCAGTTCGAGGCGTTGATCTGCAGCCGCTTTCCGGATCCGCCGTCCGCATCGACGATCTCGTACACGTTGGCCGGACAAAAACGGGTACACGGGTTCTGGTAGTCCTCGAGGCATCGCGTGCGACAGATATCGGTGTCGTGCACGATCAGATGGGTAGGCTGATCGTCGTCGTGGCGGGTTCCGGAGTAATGCACGTTTGTCAGCTTGTCGAACGTCAGCTTGCGATCGACGGGCGCGGCCGGCGCCGCAGCCAGCGTGCCCCCGTCGACATAGCGCTGCACCGTCCACATCCGCTCGTGCCCCGCGTGGGCCGGCATCGGATCGCGGAACCACCAGCCGCGAGTGACGAGCGAGAGTCCGGCATACAGCACCCCAGGAATGAGCCCGTACCCAAAGGCCTGGTGCACGTTGCGGACCGGATACAGCTCGCGCTTGATCGGCCCCGACGCGACCAGACTGGCGTAGCGACTCAGCCTATCTGCCGACGGGTCTCCCGCACGAATAGCCTCGAACGCCGTCTCGGCAGCGCACATCCCGCTCCACATCGCGAGGTGGATGCCCTTGAGCCGCATCGAGTTGAGGAACCCAGCCGCGTCGCCGACCACCAGCGCCCCGTCGACGTGGCACCGCGGGATGGCGTGCCATCCGCCCTCCGGCAACGCCTTGGCGCCGTACCGCACCATCTGCCCGTCCGCCAGCAGCGCAGCCACAAGCGGATGCCGTTTGAAGCGCTGGAACGCGTCGTGGGGGTCGAAGAGCGGGTTACGGTAGTCGAGACCCGCGACGAACCCGACAGCCACCCGGCCTTCGGGTAGCGCATAGACGAACCCGCCGCCGAA
Source organism: uncultured Vicinamibacteraceae bacterium (assembly GCA_964646815.1). Taxonomy (GTDB): domain Bacteria; phylum Acidobacteriota; class Vicinamibacteria; order Vicinamibacterales; family UBA8438; genus CAZYFH01. Next base: position 2,807 of record CAZYFH010000014.1, read on the forward strand.
CTCCTCGAATCGCAGCGGGTAGCCCATCGTGTGCAGCACCGTCCCCGCCGCCAGCCGGTCCGGCCGCACCTCCCACAGCTCCTTGATACCGATCGCATAGACCTGCGGGAGACGCCCATTATCTAGCGAAAATCGTCGCACCAGCGTCTTTGTCAAACTGCCCCGCACGCCGTCCGCCAGCACGGTCACCGACGCCCGTATGTCGACGCCCGGTTCGAATGTCGACTTGCGCTCGCCGTCGCGGCCGATCCCGCGATCACCGGTCCGCACTCCCACCACGCGGTCGCCGTCGTAGAGCAACTCGGTGGCGGCGAACCCGGGAAACACGTCGACGCCGACCGACTCGACCTGCTCGGTCAGCCACTTGGCGAGGCGGTTGATCGACACGACATAGCAGCCGTGGTTACGCAGGGGTGGTGGGGTGATGGGAGAACGAATCCGGCCGCTCTCGGTTAGGAAGTAGACACGGTCGCCGGTCACCGGAACATCGAGCGGTGCGCCGCGCGCGCGCCAGTCCGGGATCAACTCGACGAGCGCCGATGGGTCGAGGACGGCCCCCGATAGCATGTGGGCGCCAGCCTCCCTCGCCTTCTCGAGGACGGCCACCGCGAGCGGGTCACCGCCGCGCTCCCTCTGGAGCGTTACCAGACGGTACGCGGCGGCCAGACCGGCCGGGCCGCCACCCACGATAACAACATCGACGTCGAGTGTCTCGCGATCCAGCTCACTCTCCCAACGCCGTCACGAGCGCCGGCACGACATCGAACAGATCGCCCACGATTCCATAGTCAGCGACCTCAAAAATCGGCGCGTCGGCGTCCTTGTTGATGGCGACGATCGTCCGCGACCCCTTCATCCCGACCAGATGCTGGATCGCACCAGAAATGCCGAGCGCCAGATAGAGCTTGGGAGCAACGGTCTGCCCCGAGCTGCCGACCTGCCGGTCCATCGGCAGCCAGCCGGAATCGCAAATCGGCCGAGAGGCAGCCAGCTCCGCGCCCAGCGCCTTGGCGAGCTCCTGTGCGAGCGGCAGGTGCTCCTGCCCCTTGATGCCTCGACCCACAGCAACGATGCGTTCAGCTTGCGTGAGATCGACCGCTTGCTTGGCCTCCTTGAACGGCTCCTCCGGACGCTGGCGAATGGAAGCCGAGTCGATGGTCACGGGGATCGCGCGAGTCGCGGCCGGACTCGTGCCACGCGCCGCGGCGTCCGCTCGGTACGCGCCGATTTGAAAACTGGCGAAGTGAGGCTGTGGACCCTCGGGCGCGACGTCCGCGACGAACTTGCCTTGGAACATCGGTCGCACGAACGCCACTCTCCCTTCGCGCGATCTGGAGCCGATGCAATCCGCTATCAACGTGCGTTCGAGGCGCGCGGCCAGCGCGGGCGCGTAGTCGCGCGTCTGATACGTGTGAGGAAACAGCACGAGGCTGGGTTGCACCTGCTCAAGGACTTGCGCGAGCGCCGTAACGAAGCCGTCCGGCGTGTACGGCTCGAGGGCCGAGTCTTCGACGGCAAGCACTTCGGCAACGTTCGCCGCGGCCAGCTCCTCGACAACGGCCCCGACGCGCGCGCCTGTCACGACGACTGACACTGGCCCCTCGAGGGCCTGCCCGGCGGCCACCGTCTCCCAGGTCACCGGGTTTAGAGTGCCAGCGCGTTGTTCCGCGATCACGAGGATCATGACACTCCCTTACCGACGCTATGGCCGCCGGTCGCCGACGGTCGTATTCTGCGTCCAAGCGCCTGCCAGCTCACAGCGCGCGCGCCTCCTCACGCAGGAGCCGGACGAGCTCGGCCGCGGCGTCGGCGGGCGCCCCGTCGACGAGACGCGTCTGCTTGCCCTTACCAGGGGTGTAGATCTCGAGGATTCGGTGCCCAACCGCGGGCGGGACGTCGAGCGTCACCGTGCGCACCTCCTTCTTCTTGGCCGCCATGATGCCCTTTAAGGTGGCGTAGCGCAGCTGGTTGATCCCGCTCTGAATCGTCAAGAGCGCCGGTGTCGGCATCGAGACCCACTGGAACCAACCGCCCTCAAGCTCACGCTTTACCCGTATCTGACCCGTCTGCTCGCCGGCTGCTTCAACCTCCATGATGAGGGTCGCATGCGGCAGCCCCAGCAGCTCGGCGAGCACGACCCCAGTCTGCCCGAATCCCTGGTCATCGGACTGCAGACCGGTAAGCACGAGATCGAAGGCCTCCGATCGCATCGCCGCGGCGAGCGCGCCCGAGACGGCTCCGGCGTCGGCTGCCGCCAGCGCCGCACTCTCGACATGGACGGCCCGGTCGGCGCCACGCGCCAACGCTTCCCGAATTACCTGTCCGACGCGCGTCGGGCCCGCCGAACAGACCACGACCTCCCCGCCATGACGCTCCTTGAGACGGAGTCCTTCCTCAAGCGCGTAGGCATCCGGCTCGTTCATCTCGAAGCTCGCGTCGTGGTCACGCACCCACGTCGCCCCGTCGTCCGCGCGTAGCGGCCAGTCGCGTGTGACGACTTGTTTGATGCAAACAGCGATGTTCATCGTCGGTGGTTCTTTGACTACGCGGCCGGGCGCCCGGCACAGGCCAGGGCTTTTAGTTATCGTACCGCTTGAGGAGCAGACTGGCGTTCGTGCCGCCAAACCCAAACGAGTTCGACAGCGCATACTCGATCGATAACGACCGCTTCCGATTCGGCACGTAGTCGAGGTCGCACTCGGGGTCAGGGGTATCGAGATTGATGGTCGGCGGCACCACCTGGTCCCGCACAGCCAACGCTGTGATCCCAGCTTCTAACCCACCGGCGGCGCCGAGCAGGTGCCCGGTCATGGATTTCGTGGAGGAGATGGCCATCGTCGACGCACGCGAACCGAAACAGTTCTTGATCGCCAGGGTTTCTAGCCGGTCGTTGTACAGCGTCGACGTCCCGTGCGCGTTGATGTAGTCGACCGTGGACGGCTCGACCTCGGCCTGTGCGATTGCCGCACGCATGACCCGCACCGCTCCATCGGCGTCTTCCGCCGGTGCCGTCATGTGAAACGCATCGGCCGACATGCCATAGCCCACGAGCTCAGCGTAAATCGATGCGCCGCGATGTCGGGCACGCTCAAGCTCCTCGAGAATCACCACGCCAGATCCCTCGCCGATGATGAACCCGTCGCGGTCGACGTCGAACGGGCGGCTGGCACGCTCTGGTTCATCGTTTCGGGTAGACAGCGCGCGCATGGCTGCGAATCCACCAACCCCCATCGGGGTGATGGCCGCCTCCGATCCCCCGGCGATCATGACCTCGGCAGCGCCCCGCTTGATCATCTCGCACGCGTCCCCGATCGCATGGGCGGACGCGGAACACGCAGTGCACGTCGCCGAGTTCGGTCCGCGCGCGCCGAATCGAATCGAGACCTGGCCCGCTGCCAGATTGATGATGGCCGACGGAATGAAGAACGGCGAGATCTTCCGCGGTCCGCCCTCCAGGAGGGCCCGATGCTCGCGCTCGATCGTGTTGAATCCCCCGATGCCCGAGGCGATGAACACGCCGACTTCTGGCCCCAGCGCCCGACCTCCAAGGCCGGCATCGCGCACCGCAAACTCGGATGCCGCGATCGCATACTGGATGAAGACGTCCATTTTCTTGACGTCCTTCTTATCGACGAACTGCAGCGGATCAAACGCCTTGACCTCGCCGGCTATGCGCGACGCGAATGCCGACGCATCGAAGTGACTGATCCCGCTGATCCCGCTTCGACCAGCGAGCAGCGCGTCCCACGTCGGCTTCGTACCGATCCCCAGCGACGACACCATGCCAACACCGGTGATCACGACCCGCCTTTGCAACTGCTGTCTCCTCGCCGCTGTACAGACGCCTACTTCTTACTCTTGGCGTGCGACTGGATATAGTCGACAGCCTCCTTGACGCGCGTGATCTTCTCCGCGTCTTCGTCCGGGATCTCAAGACGGAACTCTTCCTCGAAGGCCATGACCAACTCGACCGTGTCGAGCGAGTCGGCACCCAGATCATCTACGAACGAGGCGTCCGGTGTCACCTCTTCTTCATCGACGCCCAACTGCTCGACGATGATTCCCTTGATCTTCTCAGCAACCGCCATTCAAAAACCTCCTACATGTACATCCCGCCATTGACACCAAGAACCTGACCAGTAATATACGACGCTTCGTCCGATGCGAGAAAGCGGACGGCCGAAGCGACATCATCGGGCGCGCCAAACCGGCCGAGCGGAATCCGCGCCGAGACCGCGTCTCGCGCGCGTTGATCCATCACCATCGTCATGTCCGTCTCTATCATCCCAGGCGCAACCGCGTTGACGGTGATGCCGCGCGATGCCACTTCTCGGGCGAGGGCCTTGGTCAGCCCGATGAGCCCGGCCTTCGACGCCGCGTAGTTCACCTGGCCCGGATTGCCCAATTGTCCTACGACGGAGCTGATGTTGATGATGCGGCCGAATCGGCGCTTCATCATCGGCCGGACCACGGCCCGGCAGCAGGCGAACGCGGCGGTCAGATTGGTGGCGAGTACCGCGTCCCATTCCTCTGGCTTCATCCGCAGCATCAGCTGATCGCGCACGATACCGGCGTTGTTGACCAGGATGTCGATGCCTCCGAAGCGATCCGCAGCCAGGTTCACCGCGCGACCGATGTCATCGGCATCGGTCACGTCAAGACTGACGCCCACTGCCTGACCACCCGACGCCACGACCACGCTGGCCACCTCGTCAGCGTGGCGGCCGCGAGCGCCCGCGACGACCGCCGCGCCGCCGCCCGCGAGTCTCAGCGCAATCGCTCGACCGATCCCGCGCGACGCGCCGGTCACGAGCGCGACCCGCCCTGCGAGATCAGGCATCGCCACGGCCGGCCGCGGTCGACACCGTTCCCGCCTCGTCGAGCATAGCCTCAACCGCCACGAGGCTCTTCGGATCCTGGACGTTGGCGACGCGGACCGATTTGTCCGTGGCCCTGATCAAACCGCTGAGTACCCGGCCAGGGCCCACCTCCACGAACGAGGTAACGCCGTCAGCAATGAGGCGGCGAACAACCGCTTCCCAGAGCACCGGCGCGCTCACTTGCCGGATGAGCGCCTCAGTGGCCTCCAGTCCAGTGCGCTTTGGCTCGGCATCGACGTTGGCGACGACCGGAACATCCGGATCGGACACGACCAGTGCGCGCAGGTCCGGCGCGAGACGCGCTTCGGCCGGTTTCATCAACGCGCAATGGAACGGCGCGCTGACCGGTAACGGCACCACGCGTCTCGCCCCAAGCTCCCGTGCACGCGCGCTCGCGCGCGTGACGGCGTCGCGGGCGCCGGCAATCGCGACCTGCCCAGGGGCGTTCAGGTTAGCGGCGCTCACCACCTCACCGTCGGCGACCTCGGCGCAGGCCCGGCGGATGGTCTTTTCGTCCAGCCCGACCACGGCCGCCATTGCGCCCTCGCCCACAGGCACGGCCTCTTGCATGTACCGGCCGCGGCGTCGCACCGTGCGCAGTGCATCGGCGAACGAAAGCGTTCCCGCCGCGACGTGCGCCGAGTACTCGCCGAGGCTATGCCCCGCGAGAAACGATGACGCGTGTCCCAGCGATGTCAATAGCCGGTGCGCTGCCACGCTCGTGGCAAGGACCGCGGGCTGGGTATTCTCGGTGAGCGCGAGCACATCGTCAGGCCCTTCAAAACACAGCCTGCTGAGGGGCGCACCGAGGGCTTCGTCGGCCTGCAGGAAAGTTTCGCGGCAGACCGAATACTCGGCGGACAGCGCCCGCCCCATCCCAACTCGCTGCGACCCCTGGCCGGGAAACACGAACGCGATCATGGATGAGCCTCCCGGGGCGCGTGGATCACCGCTTGGTCTCCACAACGTCCGGCTCCACGGCCGGGAGACCGGCGCCAAGATCGGAGATGAAGTGCTGGGTCGCGAAGCGATGAGCGAGTGCGATCGCATTGCGCACGGCTTTGGCCGATGACCGTCCGTGCCCAACGATGGCCAGCCCCGCGACGCCGAGAAGGGGCACGCCGCCGTACTCCGAATAGTCGACGCGGCGGCGGAAGCGCCGGAATGCTCGGCCGGACAGAAGATACCCAACTCGGGTCGTGAACGTGCGCCGCAGCTCCGCGTGCAACAGATCCTCCACCACCTCCACGAGCCCCTCGCTGACCTTCAGCACAACATTACCGGTGAAGCCATCGCATACGATGACATCCGCCCGACCGCCGTAGATATCCCTCGCTTCGATGTTACCGACGAAGTTCACACCGCAGGCCCGCAGCAGTTGATGCGCGTCCCGAGTCAGGTCGTTTCCCTTCGTCGCCTCTTCCCCCGTCGACAAGAGCCCGACACGCGGCGACGCAATGCTGAGCGCCGTGCGAGCGTAGACGACGCCCATCGCCGCAAACTGCACGAGATGGTGCGCGCGGCAGTCGACGGTCGCGCCGGCGTCGAGCAGCACCGCCTCTCGATGCACCGTGGGAATCGTCGTGGCCAATGCCGGCCTGTCAACTCCCGGCAGCATGCCGAACGCAGCGTGGGCGGACATGACGGTGGCGCCGGTGTTCCCCGCGCTGAAGAACGCCACGGCGTCTCCAGCGGCAACCGTTTCGGCCGCAACTCGCACCGACGCGCGCGGCTGCCGGCGCAATGCGGCTGCCGGCGCCGCGTCCATGCCCACGACGTCTGGCGCGTGAATCGTCCGAAGGTCGACGCCGGTGGCGCCACCGTGGCGCTTCAGCTCGCCTTCGATCTGATCGCGCGGCCCGACTAGCGTGAGCCCACATCCAAGATGTCGCGCGGCAACCAGCGCACCCGCGACGATGTTCTGCGGCGCGTGGTCACCACCAGCCGCGTCAACGGCAATGTGCATCGGCTAGGCTGGTCAGCGGCTGGGCATCCCCGACCAAACGGGAATCACGCGTCCTTGACGGGCTTGATCGGCCGGCCTCTGTAGTAGCCGCAATGCGGGCACACCACGTGCGGTGGCTTCGGCTCGTGACAATGAGGACATTCGCCCGTCGCGACCGCCGTAATCGCATCGTGCGCGCGCCGCTTCGCGGTGCGCGCCTTGGAATGCCGCCGTTTCGGATTGGGCATCTCGATCAGTCCTTTCGCGCGTGCCCTGGTTCGTCTTTCACAATCGACCGCAGTGCCGAGAGGCGCGGATCCCGCCACACGTTCTCGCAGCTGCACCGATCCGTGTTCCGATTGATGCCGCACACGGAGCACAGCCCCAGACAATCGTCGCGACAGAGCGGCTTCATCGGCGCCGCGAGCTGCAGTTGCTCGCGAACGAGGTGCCCGAGATCGATCTGAGCGTCTCGATAGAACGCCGTCGAGAGATCGTTATCCGCGATCTCCAAGTCACCGTCGCCGATGTTAGCGCGCTGAGGCAGATATCGCAGGTCTACCTTAAGGTCGACCGGTCGCTCAAACGCCTCGAGACACCGACCGCACGCCGACCGCATCGTCGTGCCGACGCGGCCTCGGAGCCGCAATATCTCGCCGTCCTTGTGAATCGCCAGCGACACGATCACGGCCTCAGCGACCGTATAGTCATCATCCAGCTCCGTCTCGAACATGGAGCGTGGGTATGATCGCTCTACGTGGTCCTGGGTCCCGAGCAGCGCGCGGATGTCCAGCACCAGGGACGGGCTCACGTCAGGGTGTCCCGTATCAGCCATCTCCACGACCAAGCGAGGAACCCAAATATAGCATGCGCGTGTGGACGCGCCCCCCCCACGGCCGTGGGACGAACAACTCCTCGAAGAGGCTGATCGCAAACCGATCGGTCATTCCCGCGAGGAAGTCGCAGGCGGAGACGTCCAGGCCATCTCGTTGGAGCGTGCGCGCATCGAGAAAGCGCTCCGGCGCACCCCTCACCTTATCCCACAGTCCGGCAAGAATGCCGTACGCCTTTTTGAACTCTGCCGTGGCCACCTCGTTCTCGTAGACCGCGGTGAACAGGAACGCGCGCAGATCGAGCGTCGCCTGCAACACCTCCGTGCTCATCTCAATCTCGGGCGCATCCCCCCGTTCGAGGGTCCGCTCGACGACGTCGGCCACCATGCAGCCGATCCGGGCCGATGAGGACGAACCGAGCACGCCGATCGCTTCCCGTGGCAGGTCATCGGGGCCGAGCACACCGGCGCGGATAGCATCGTCGATGTCGTGGTTCACGTAGGCAATGATGTCGGCCACACGCGCGACTTGCCCCTCGAGGGTCGCGGTGCGGTGCTCGGGGTCGGCCCCTACCGGTGCGCCCTGTTTACCCTTCGAGTGCTTGGCAATGCCGTCACGCACCTCCCAGCACAGGTTGAGGCCGGCGCCGTCCTGCTCAAGCACGTCGACGATGCGCAGGCTCTGCTCGTAGTGGTTGAAGCCGTCGGGGCTGAGTTGTTGCAGCACACGCTCGCCAGCGTGCCCGAACGGCGTGTGCCCGAGGTCATGCCCGAGGGCGATGGCTTCGGTAAGCTCCTCGTTGAGTCGGAGCACCTTCGCGATCGTGCGCGCAATCTGCGATACCTCCAGCGTGTGCGTAAGTCGCGTGCGGTAGTGATCGCCCGTCGGCGCGAGGAACACCTGGGTCTTGTGTTTGAGCCGGCGAAAGGCCTTGGAGTGTACGACCCGGTCACGGTCGCGTTGGAACGCTGGGCGGATCGGGTCCTCGGGCTCGGGACGGAGACGACCCCGGCTGGCACTGCTGCGCGCCGCCCAAGAAGCGAGCGTGTCCTGCTCGCGTGCCTCCAATTGGGCGCGCAGCGCTCCTGTAATCGCTCGGTCGGGCATCTGGGCGTTGGCGGACCTAACCTAGATGGGGCTTTGCCCCAAGCCCCCGCGACTGCTTCGCGCGGACCCTGAGCACCCCACTCCGTGGTCGCGAGGCGCGCTGTGCGCGCCTGCTGTCTCCAGCAATACGCAACTCATCTACAAGTGCCCGGCAGTCAAGACAGCTAGGAAGACACCTCTGACGCGTCGTTGACGAATAGTCGGATCGACACGATCGCGTGCTTGAACAACATCGAGTCGACGCCATTGTGGTCGACCAGCACGGCAAACCGGTCGAAGCTCTTGATGCGACCATCGACCTCGGTGCCATCCATGAGGCGAATGGCGACGCGAAGGCGTTCACGTCGAGCACCGTTCAGAAAGGTGTCTTGCAGGTTGGGAACCACCGCCCCCTGATCCGTGTCGCGGGTCGACATTAGGTGGAATCGTCTCCGAGTGCGCCCAGCACGGTCGTCACCGCGTCGTGATGCTCCCCCGGCAGCTGAATCCAACGTAGGTTAGGCTCTTTGCGAAACCAGATCAACTGACGTCGCGCGTACCGCAGGTTCTCCCGCACGATGAGCTCGCGTGTCTCGCGCTCGGTGCGCACGCCTCGAAGGTGCTCGAGGGCTTGCCGATATACGAGCCCGCCAAACGGATGCGCGTCCTCCCCCACCCCGGCCGAGAGCGCGCGCCTGATCTCGCCCAGGAGCCCGCCAGCAAATTGGCGCGCGACGCGGTCGGCGATCCGCTGCGCCAGGTGGGCGGGCGCGACCCGGAGACCAAACGCCACTACCCGGTAGTCGTCGAGCGGTGATTGCGTGTCGGCGAAGTGATCCGTGAGCGGCCGTCCGGTGAGCATGAACACTTCCAGGGCGCGGACCAGGCGCATTTCGTCCCGCGGCGAAATCCGGTCGGCTGACGCCGGGTCGACGCGGGCGACCATCCGATGCAGACAGCCGACGCCCCGCCGGCGGGCGACCCGTGCAAGGCGCACGCGCAGCGCCTCATCGCGGCCCGGACCCGGAAAGAGCCCTCGCGTGAGCGCCCGATAGTACAGTCCGGTCCCGCCGACGAGGATCGGAAGGTGCCCCCTGGCGGTGATATCTCGAATGGCGGCGGTCGCCTCCCTGGCAAAACGCGCCGCGGAATAGCGTTCGGTCGGATCCGCCACGTCGACCAGGTGGTGCGGGATCCCGCGGCGCTCTCCCGGCGGTAATTTGTCGGTGCCGATATCGAACCCGCGGTAGACCGCCGTCGAATCACAGCTAACGATCTCACCGTTTCGACGCTGGGCCAGCGCCAGGCCGAGCGCGCTCTTGCCGGTGGCGGTCGGGCCGAGAATCGCAACGAGGCAGGGGCGGGACGCTTCGGTCGTCACACCAGACGTGACCACCGAAGGACCACGAGCAACGTCAGGACAACCAGCAGAACGAGCCATCCGAGCCGCTGCGCGCGTGTCGGGAGATGCATGGGCCCACGCTGGTTAAACCGCCCAGTGGACCGCTACACGGGCGGTGACTCGTTGAAATAGAACGTCACCGTGAAGAACGCCTGGTCGTCAGGGTATTCGGGCGGCAGTGGTCGGGTCGGGTTCGAGGACTGGAGCGCGTTGAACGCTGAGTTGGTGAAGGCACCGACCGCCGACGGCCGCTGAACGGTGAGGTCGGTCAGGGTGCCGTCCTTGTGCACGTAGAACGTGAGCACCACGTTGCCGTGCATACTGAACGCAGCGTACGGGATGAACCAGTTCCGGCGGATCTGCGCAATGAATCGGCGCACCCACGGGCCGAACTCGACGCCCTTGGTGTCGAACTGGAGCCAGGGGCCGAACTGGTCGGTGCTACCGCGCAGGTTGCCAAAACTCTCGCGCCGGACGTAATCCTCGAGGTTTTCCATGGCGCGGCCGAGCAGACCGTCGGCCCTCAGGTCGGCCTCCGATTGCGGGTCAGGATCCTCCGGGCCCCCGCTCTGGTCGGGAACGACCAGGGATCCCTCGGCAGCCACCGCTTCCGTGCTCCCGTCTTCCGGCTCGCTTCGCTCACCAGGTCCCGGGTCGTCGGCGCTCTCCGATGGCGGCCGATCGGCGAGGACGTCAAGCAGATCGTCAACAGCCGAGTCCGGTTCGGGCACGTCGGTCGGGTTGGGTGAGTTGGCGTCCGCTGGCACGCCGATGCGCGGCGTCTCATCGAGCCCGGCATCGGGATCGTCCGTTTCAACGAACGTCGAGGAGTTCCCGAGCGCGTTCGGCAGGTTATTCAGCGGATCGTCTGACGACAGCGGCGACTGAGCTTGCCGGTCGGTATCTGAGAGCGGCGCGTCCAATCGTGGTGGGTCCGGGGTCTCGAGATCGACCCTCGGCTGGACGAACACGAACGGACGGTCGGTGTCGGCCGGCCGCTGCAGGGCGGCCGCGACTGCCTGCTCCTGGGCCAACTCCGCCAACCGCTCTGCCCGTCTCGCCTGAGCATCGCGGACGAACGACATCTGCGGCACGAAGATTATGGCCAGTATGACGAGGGCGTGCGCGAAGATCGACAGCAACACCTGCTCGCGCCATGACATCGCCGCCTCGACCGTCGGCGTCTCGAATCGGCGGTCGTCGAAGTCGAAGTACATGAGGCACTTAGTTCGCGTGCGGATTCCAATTATACCAGCCCGGTCTGCACGCTCCGCGCACCGGGGGACTGTCGCCCGCTGGGGTTCGGGGCGAAGCCCCGTCTCGAGAGGCCGAGATCGCGACTGTGGCCAAGGCGCGCACGGCGGGCCTCGCGAGCGCGAAGTGGGGATCTCGGGGTCCCAACGCAGCGCCCGCGGGGGTTCGGGGCAAAGCGCCGTCTGATCTTTTAGGCGCGGCGGGCCTCATAGAGATAGACGATGCCGAGCTGCAGCGGAACTGCTCGGATGGAGATGAACCCGGCAGCGCGGAGCAGACTGCACAGCGCCTCCTGTCCGCCGAACTCCCCGACCGACGCAGGGAGGTAGGCATAGGCGCTGTCGTGGCCGGAGATGGCCGCGCCCAAGCGCGGCAAGACGCGCTGGAAGTACCAAGCGTAAACCGATCGCAGCACTGGCACGTCCGGCGTGCCGAACTCAAGAATCGCAATGCGACCGCCGGGCCGAACGAGGCGGTGCATCTCGGCCAGTGCGCGCGCCGGTTGCTCGACGTTGCGGATGCCAAACGCCACCGTTGCGCAATGCGCGGCCGCGCTCGCGACCGGCACGCGTGTGACGTCGCCTCGCACGAGGCGTACGCGCTCCGCCAGCCCGCGACCGACGATCTTTGCCTGGCCGCGGCGCAGCATCTCACCCGCAAAATCGACCCCGACGACCAAGGACGCGGTGGTCGGACCGCAGGTCAACGCGATGGCCAGATCGCCAGTGCCGGTACACAGGTCGACCACCACCTCACCGCCGGCCAAATCCAACGAACGGACGGCGCGCGCGCGCCATCGGCGGTCGAGGCCGGCGCTCAGGACGTGGTTCAGGACATCGTACCGGCGAGCGATGCCGTCGAACATACCCGCGATGCGACGGGGGGTCTTGTCAACCAATGGCGCGGGGCGATCGGTGAGTGGACTACCCGGTCCACGCGGGAAACAGCTGGTGATCGAAGCCCAGGGACGACAAGATCTTTCCGGCCATGAAGTCCGCGAGATCCTCAAGCGTCTTCGGCCCCTGATAAAACGCTGGCATCGCCGGCAGCACGTGGGCGCCGGCCTCCGCGCACGAGACGAGGTTCTTGAGCTGAGGCAGGCTCATCGGTGTCTCGCGGGGCACGATCACGAGCCGGCGGCGCTCTTTCAGCACGACGTCCGCCGCGCGCTCGATCAAATTTCGTGAGAGACCGTGCGCAACCCCCGCAAGAGTCTTCATCGAGCAGGGGACGATGACCATCGCGTCGCACCGGTAGCTGCCGCTGGCAATCGAGGCGCCCACATCCTTGTTGCTGTGAGTCGCCAGGGTGTCGGCGCTAGCGACGACGCCGTAGCGCGAGTGGAGGTACGTGTCGAGACGATCGACGGACGCCTCCGCACCGAGTTCATCCCGCAGCAGGCGGCGGCCGTAGTCTGACACCACTAACTCGACACGCGCATCGGCCGCCAACAATGCGGCCACGGTCCGCACAGCGTAGAGGGCACCGCTCGCACCCGTGACCCCTACGCCGACGACGTGCAGTGGCCTACCCGACATAGACGGCCGCCGCCGTGGTCAGTAAATAGAGAATCCCGACGTACCCGTTCAGATCGAAGGCCTGTTTCACGCGCGACAGATCCTGTGGGCTGACGAGCGACTGCTCGTAGGCCAGCAGCAGCCCGACACCCGCGACCCCCGCTAGATAGACCGGTCCTAGCGCCGTAACACCGGCGAGCCCGGCCAGCGCCGTCACCGTGACCAGGTGGAGGGCGCGCGAGATCCAGAGCGACCGCGGCACACCGTAGCGCGATGGAATCGAATGGAGGCCGTGGGCTTTGTCGAACGACACGTCGTTGCACGCGTACAGAACGTCGAATCCCGCCACCCAGGTCCCAGTCGCGATCGCGAGCAGCCACGGCTCCCAACCGGGCCCGCCCCCCGCCGCCAGCCATCCCCCGACCGGCGCAACGGCCAGCGCCAGACCCAAGAACAGCTGTGTATAGCTCGTGTAGCGCTTGGCCAGCGTGTACCAGAACACGATAGCAAGCGCGACGGGTGAGAGCGTGAAGCAGAGCGTACCGAGCGGATAGGTTACGCCAACGAACACCACTGCGGCGACGATGACCACACCGATCGCCTCGCTCCGAGAGATGCGCCCGCGCGGGAGCTCCCGGTCGCGCGTCCGCGTGTTCAGGGCGTCGAAACGCGCGTCGACCACCCGGTTGAATCCCATTGCCGCCGTACGCGCGCTCACCATCGCCGCGAGTATCCAGCCAACCCGCGCCCAGGTCAGTGGAACGGTCATCCCGGCCAGCAATGCACCGGTGAGCGCAAATGGAAGCGCGAACACGGTGTGGCTCAGCCGGATGAACGAAGCGTAGGTGCGGATGCGTCCAAACATCACGGGGCGCCCGGTTTCCGGTTCGAGGCTCGCACTCCGAGTTTCATGGCTGGGCCCTGGCGCATGACTCGAGCGTCCAGGCCCAAGCCTGGAGCCTCCATTGCGATCACGAGCGGCCCCTGGTGAACGTCCCGCGTCGCACCAAGACCCCTCTGCACCCGAAGCGCGTTCGGCCATTGTGAGATGCGAGGAGGGAGAGAACTCCCAGTCTGTGACCCCACTGGTACACGGTCCAGCGCCGGCCATTGCGGGATGTAGCGCCGTTCGAATGCCGCGCGACGTACACCACGGGCTCCTAGATGTCCTCCAACCATGTCACCTGCTCAGGTTCGATCCCGCCCAACAGATATTCTTCCACATCGTCGACCGGGCTAGAAAGATCGACCGCGATCAGCGCCGCCTGCCGCCCCGGACGGATGGATCCGAACCGGTCCTCTGCAGCGAGCGCCTCGGCTCCGCTAACGGTCGCGCTCCGGAGAATGGCCGGTGCCGGCACGCTCGGTGCAATCCGTCGTAGCGCGGCGAGCTCCGCGAACAGGTTCAGGTCGGGCACGCTCGCCAGACTGTCGGTGCCGACAGCCACGCGCACCCCCGAGGCGAAGAACTCCGCGATGGGCGGCGTCCCGGCGCCGGTCCACGCGTTACTGCGCGGACACGTCACCAGCGTCGCGCCTGACGCCGCGAGCCGATCCAGCTCGGCCCGGGTCAGGTGCACCCCGTGAACGGCGAGTGTCCCAGCTCCGGCCCACCCGAGCGCGTCGAGGTACTCGACCGGACCACAGCGCGGCGGATTCCACCCCGGCACCCACCGCCCACGCTCCTCGAGGATCGCACGCCACGCACCGGTACCGCGCTCGAGCAGTTCAAGTTCCTCCGCCGATTCCGCCACGTGGACGGATCGCGGTCCAGCGTCATCAATCTCTCTGAGCGCCGCGAACAGGGCGGGCGCGACGGAGTACGGCGCATGCGCCGCCACCGCCAACCGGACGCGCGCCCCTACTCGCGCATCGCGCTCCGCCTCCAACGTGCGTGCGACGGTTTGCGCTTCGGCCGTCCCGACGTTGAACCCCAGCACCTCGCGGAAGACGACCGCGTCGAGCGCGCTCGCCTCGAGCGCGCCCACAGACTGCTGTGTGTTGCCGACGTCGCCGACCAGGGCAGTCCCCGAGCGCCGGAGCTCCGTCACGGCAGCGGTCATCGCGGATCCGGCGGTAGCGTCGCCGAGAAGACTCCGGCGCGACATCACCCGGCTTGCCCACACCGGTTGAGACGCCGACGGCGGCACGGCGCCTCGCAGATCGGACAGCTCAAGGTGCGTGTGTGTGTTGACGAGACCCGGCAACAGGACCGATGACGGCAGCCTCACCACCCGCACGCCTGGATCATGGCGCGCGACCGGTCCCTCACCGACCGCAAGGATCACGCCGTTCTCGACATCGACATGACCGCTGCGAATCGGCGGCGCGCTCACCGGCACGACCCAGGCGGCGTGATATCGGGTCGGCCCGGCACTCATATCTCTGTCTGACGTCGTTTTCCCGACCGACTGCGGGCGGGATACCGATCGAGCTCTGGTGGCACGCTCGTATCGCCTGCATCCCTAGCGACGGCGAGTGCGTGCATCCGCGGCACGTCGCGCTCGCGGAAGAAGGGATCTCCGAGGGTGTCGTAGTGCATGTTGCGACGTTTGGGGACGAAGCCGGCGTCTTCGATGTTGCGCACGATCTCGACCTCGTCCATGCAGTAGGCGGCGCCCGCAGCCCGAACGACGTTCTCCTCAATCATCACGCTGCCCATGTCATTCGCGCCGTAGGCGAGGCTCAGCTGGCCTACCTTGCCCCCCTGGGTGACCCACGAGGCTTGCAGGTTGTCGATGTTGTCGAGGACCACGCGCGCAAGCGCCAGCGTGCGCAGGTAGTCGACGCCGGTCGCCTCGACGCCGCCAAGCTCCGTGTTCGGAGGCTGGTAGCTCCAGGTGATGAACGCCGTGAAACCCCCAGTCTCATCCTGGAGATCTCGCAGGCGCATCAGATGCTCGATGCGTTCCTCGGGACGCTCGACGGTTCCATACATCATGGTCGCCGTCGTCCGCAGCCCGGCTTCGTGGGCCGCGCGCATGACGTCGAGCCATTCGGCAGCGGTCGCCTTGCTATGGCAGTTCAGCCGCTCCCGCACACGGTCGACCAGAATCTCCGCCCCGCCGCCGGGGATGCTGTCGAGACCGGCGACAACGAGTCGGTCGATGACGGTTCGCACCGGAATCTGCGACAACCGAGAGAGATGAATGACCTCTGGTGGGGAGAGCGCGTGGAGCTTGAAGGTCGGATACTGCTCCTTGACGGCGCGAAACAGATCCTCATACCACGTCAGCGGCAGATCGGGGTTGTGTCCACCCTGGAGCAATAGCTGCACGCCGCCAACCGCGATGGTCTCGTCGATTTTCTTGAAGATCTCCTGGAATCCAAGCACATAGCCGTCCGGTGATCCTACCTGGCGGTAGAATGCGCAGAAGTTGCAACGCGCGACGCAGACGTTCGTATAGTTGACGTTGCGATCGATGATGTAGGTAACGACGCCTTCTGGATGTTTCGCCGCGCGCGCCATATTCGCGAGCCGGCCCAACTCGTGCGTCGATGCATGCCGGTAGAGGTCGCGCGCCTCACCGGCGTTCACCCGTTGGCCCGTGCGCGCTCGCTGCACCGCGTGCGCGGCTGCCTCCGGCATCACGATCCGTAGAAGCGCACGGGCGCCCGACTCTGCACGATGCCGAGATCGCACGCCGTGCCGTAGAACTTCTTGAGCCCGGCCAGTCCTTCGGCGGTCAGCTCGAACTGGACGTTGTCCTGTAAGTAGGCCCGCGCGACCTCCGCCTGATCCTCGTCATCGGCCGCGTGCTTGGCGGCGATGGCCTCGAGCGCACCAACGCCTGCGACCCGCGCCGCGTCGAGCGCCTCGAGGTGGACCGGTTCGACGATGCCCGGCCGGCCCACCCAGAAGGCCCAGACGAACGGAAGGGTCGTCATGGTGGTCCATTCCTCTCCAAGATCGATCTTCTCGAGGTCGGTGGTCTCATGCTCGGTGTACAGGGCGACGTCACCAATCAGCAGTGCCGCGTCGCATCGTTTTAGCATCGCCGGCAGGTCGGGACGCATCGTCACGAACGTCGGCTCGATGTCGAACCATTGCGCACACAGGATCCGCAGCAACGCAACGGCGGTTCGTGAACTTGAGTCTATGGCGATGGAGCGAATGGCGGTCGCGGGGCGTTTTGTGAAGATCGCGACCGAGGCGACCGGGCCGTTCGACGTCACCGCGATGTCCGGAACGACGAGGTAGCCCGGACGTCGCAGGTACTCAATCGTCGGAATCAACCCAAGGTCAACGGACCCCTCGTGCAGCAGCGATGCGCACTTGGCGGGCACGTCGAAGCGCAGGGAAAAGAGGTCATCGCGCGCCTCGAGCCCGTGAACGAGCGGTCTAGCATTGAGGTACTGGACCGACCCAGCGCGGATCACACTCATGGTGCGGTGCCAATCTCGAACCGGCCGTTGCGTTGCACTGGCGTCAGCCCTGCCGCGCAGATGTTGCGAACAATCTCCTCGAGCGGCGCCCGACGCCATCCAAGCTCGGTCGAATCAATTGGCGAGACGGCGTCCACGTCGTCGGCCCCGAACGCGAGTGCGACCTGCGCCAACTTCGGACCATACAGGCTCCAGTCGACCTGTATCGAGTCGATATTGTCAACCAGCAGCCGCGCCAGCGCAACCTGCCGCACATCGTCGTAGCCGGTCGAGGGTCGAGGTGCCACGACGCGCGGCAGCGGTGCGAAGGCGCGGACGCTTCCCACCGCGGAGTGCCACGCCGCCACCCGGCGCGCCACACCGCCGGCTGCCGCCTCGGCCTCGGTCGTCGTCAGCCGGGCGACGGGCACGCCGGCGGTCGCGGCAAGCTCGATCCACCGTGGGTCGCGCGCGCGGTCGACGCGCGCTTCGGCAACGAGGTCCAAGCCGGCCTCACCGAGCGCCCCCAGCAGCGCGGCCACGTGATGCGCGTCCGCCCCGCAGATGTCCACCAACTCGTCGAGCGCGAATCCCGTGACGGGAACCTTGCCGGCGGCCACCCGCACTCGCCGCGTCATCGTCACCGCGGCGTCCGGTTCGTCCGGGCACCCGACGATGCGTACTTCCCCCGCACCGGGTGGGACCGCAGGTAGCTCACCATCACACGGCACCACGACCGGCACCTCGACGACTCGGACGAACGTCACCCGGGGACCACGCCTGACGCGTCGCATAGCATCGGCAACAGCCCCGAGCCCCACGAGGTCCCGAGTCCAGACGAGGGTGTCGATGTCACCCTGCGTCAGAGGTTCGCCCGCCTCGATCCGACTCTCGATGCCGTCTAATGAGGTCGTCACGTCTCCACTATTCCATGCCGGCCAGCGGACCGTCGCCGTCAGCTATTCAGATGCGATCGCCGTCGCAATTCGCTGGGCCAGCCCGAGCGCCCGGCGCCCGTCCGCTCCGGTCACCCGCGGGGGTACCCCTGTTTGCGCCGCATGCACGAAATCAGTGAGCTCCTGTTTGAGTGGTTCCGCGCGCGGCACGTCGACTGGTCCGCCCTCGATAGCTGGCCCGCCTTTGCCGTCACGTGTCACGCGCCATGCCTCGACGTGCTGTGCGGCGTAGTCGATCGAGACGTAGGCATGCGGCTGAAACACGCGGAGCTTTCGCACCTGGTCGCGACTGATCCGACTTGCAGTCAGGTTGGCGATGCATCCGCTACGGAAGCGGATCCGCGCATTCGCGATATCGATGCGATCAGAGAGCACCGGCACGCCGACGGCTTCGATCGACTCGGGGGCGCTGTCCACGATCGCGAGGATGACATCGAGATCGTGAATCATGACGTCGAAGACAACGTCAACATCGAGACTACGCGGTGCAAAGGCGGCGAGACGATGCACCTCGATGAACCGCGGCAGGGACACCAGTTGATGGCCGGTTGTCACCGCGGGATTGTGGCGCTCGGTGTGGCCGACGGCGAGCGTCGTCCCCGACGCGCGGGCGGTCTCGACCAGCGCATCGGCGTCGTCCACCGTCGTTGAGATCGGCTTTTCCACGAGCACCGGAATACCGGCCCGCAGCAGCGGTAGCGCCACGCGCGCATGGGCCGCCGTCGGGACCGCAATCGTGACGCCGTCGACGCCCGAGGCGAGGGCCGCGATGTCGCGTGCGGCGCGGGTGCCAACTTCCGCCGCAACGGCCTCGGCGCGCGCAGTGTCGATGTCGACCACGCCAACCAGCTTAACGCCAGGCAGCTGACCCAGTATCCGCGCGTGATGCCGGCCAAAGTGTCCAACCCCGACCACCGCCACCCGAAACGGCGGCCCGGTCGTCACTCCGACTCCCTCTGCTGACTCTCCGCACGCCCGACCATTGCGATCCCCGCCTTATTCGCCGCGCCGAACACGCGGTTGCCGTCGAGCACGAGCGTGCGCCCGGCGTCGACCGAGAGCACGCTGGCCGCGGCGTCGCGAAGCGCCTCGACGGTCGGCACACCGATGACCGGCACATCGAAGCGCATATCCTGATTCGGCTTGGCCACCTTGATCACCCGGACACCGGCCCCGGCGAGCCGCCCGGCCCGCGCAATCACCTCGTCGGTACCTTCCATCGCCTCGACGGCCACGACGGCGCGGTCTTTGACGACGATGGTCTGACCGATGTCGAGCCCGGCGATCGTATCGGCCATGTCGTAGCCGAACGCGAGGTCGGCCCGCTCGTCCTCCGTCGGGCCGCGCATCGTCAACGTTCCCGAGCGCGCAAGCAGCGGCTCGAGAAATGTCGTCGAATCGACCATTTCGATACCATGCTCGCCGAGCACCTCGACGACAGCTGTGAGGAGCGCGTCCGTGTTGCGCGTGGCAACCCGTCGCAGCACGGAAAGCAACGCGCGGTCCGGCACCACACCGGAGAAGATCTTGGCGTGCTTGACCTGCCCGGCCATCAGCGCGCGTGAGACGCCCGCATCCTTCAGGAGGTCGATGCACTTGCCAAGCTGGCCCAGCGAAACCCAGTGGAACGCCGCCGGGCGACCTTCTGCCGCAACCGCCTCGATTGCGGGGCTCGTCTCCTCGCGAATGCCAACGACCGTGATCTCGTGCCCCAACCGCTTCGCCGCCTCCAGCGCCAGGAAGGGGAACCGGCCGTTTCCGGCAATCAGACCGAGTCGCATGGGTCGCGGGACAGGAGCTGGAACGCCCGCTTACGCCGGACCCTCCACCGGCTCGGCGCGCCGTGGTGGTCGCCGCAAGGTAACGCCCCGCTTCGACGTCCGGATGAACTCGACCAGATAGCGCACCTCGGGACAGGCAAGCGACGCGTCGTTGCCGATGTGCTGGAGCGCCTGCGTCGTATTGAGCTTGGACTGCAGGAGATAGCGGTACGCGTGCTTCAGCTTTGCGATCGTCTGGGGAGGGACGCCACGCCGCTCGAGCCCGATGGTGTTCAACCCGTAGATCCTGGCACGGTTGCCCACCGTCTTACCGTAGGGTAACGCGTCCTGGGTGACGACCGATCCGCCACCGATGAAGGCCTCGCGGCCGACACGGCAGAACTGATGGACGCCGCAGGACGCGCCGACGACGGAGTCATCCTCGACGACGACGTGACCTCCGAGCATCGCGCCGTGGCTGATGATCGTTCGGTTCCCGATGATGCAATCGTGCGCCACGTGCACATACGCCATGAAGAGATTGCCGTCGCCGATCAGCGTCAGCCCACCTCCACCACGCGTGCCGCGGTGAATCGTGACGAACTCGCGAAACACATTGCGATGCCCGATCACGAGCCGCGTGGGCTCGCCCTGAAACTTCGTATCCTGCGGGATCAGCCCCACCGAGGCAAAGGGAAAAACCTGGCACTCGTCCCCGAACTCCGTATCACCGTCAATGACCGCCGACGCGCCGATGCGTCCGCCCCGGCCAATGCGCACGCCGGAGCCGACCACAGCGTGCGGGCCCACTATCGTCCCCGCTCCGATGACCGCACCCGAGTGAACGATCGCTGTCGAATCGATTTTCGGCTCGCCGTAATCGAGGCCAAGCAGCAGCTCGGCTTCCGCGACGGTCCGATCCGCCACGGTGGCGACGCCCCGCGCGATGGCCAGACCCCGTCGCTCACGCTCGAGCGTGACCTCGAGACGTAGCCGGTCGCCCGGCACGACTTGACGACGAAACTTCGCGTCGTTGACTCCGCGTAGCACGGCGCGCCGCGTGGGGTTCTCGCCGCCATCATCGAGCAGCAGCAGGGTCGCCACCTGCACCAGCGTCTCGATCATCATCACACCGGGCATCAACGGAGTGCCCGGGAAATGCCCCTGGAAGTAGTCCTCATTCACGGTGACGTTTTTCACCGCGACGATCCGCTCACCAGGAACATGCTCGACGACGCTATCGACAAGCAGCGACGGATATCGATAGCAGAGGCGATCGAGAACGAGGGAGATATCGAGGGACACGGACACCAGTTTTCAAGGACCAGGCACGCCCTGACCCCCGCGCGGGCGCCAGTGTACAAGGTCGCACCCACATCGTCCACCGGCGTCCCGATCGCGAGGCGACGTGGTAGGGCTCAGCTCGGCCGCCACTCGACGCCTTCGTTGGTTATGTTGATTGCCCCGTAGGGCGAGCGTACTCCTGCTCGGGGCCTTATGGTGTCGCGGCCGCCGCGTTAACGTTGACCTGGTCGATGACTTCCCGGGTCAAATCGAGGGCGACGTTGGCCCAGATGAGGCCACCTTGACCAACGTTGAAGAGAAAGTCGACCCCGCGATTCATCGCAACCTGCTCGAGGGCCGGACCGAGCAGCTGCTCGAACTCGAGCTGGAGTTCCTGCTGCAGCGCGCCGACCTCGGCCTCAGCGTCCTGGGTGACGCGCTCCATTTGCGCCTGCGCGTCCTGCGTTTGCCGCTGAATCTCGAGTTGGAGTCGAGAGATCTCACGTTGGAGGCTAAGCCGTGCCTCCGTACTCAAAATGCTCTGGCCCTGCTCGAGTTTCTGCTGCGATTCCGCGAGCGCCTGGTTGCGGCCGTTGATCTGACCCTGGAGGCGCTGGTTCTGCGACTCGATGTCGGCGAGCTTCGAGTCGGTCAGCTCCTGGACTCTCGCATTTGCGGCCTGCCCTTCCGTCGATTCCCCAAGCACGCGCTGGAGGTCGACGTAGGCGTACTTCGTACCCGCCGGGAACGCCGGCGCCGCATCCTGGGCGTCGACGCCACCAGCAACCCCGACGACGAACATGGCCGCCACGACGCGTATCACGGATCTCATGGGTCCTCGTCTTTCAACTCGTGAGACTCTCGGTCTCTTGGCTCGTCGGTCTCGCAGCGTTGGTGGACGCCACTCCGCCACTAGAACGTCGTTCCGACGGAGAATCGGAATCCCCGATCTTCCTGGTCTATAAGTCGGTCGCTGTAGATGCCCTCCGGGTTTGGATTCCAGAAGTAGATGATCCGGAACGGAACGTTCAACATCGGCATGAAGAAGCGCAACTCAACCCCGGTCGACGACCTGAAGTCATTCATCACAAACGAGTCTCCGAAATCCTGCACCTGCCCGGCGTCGTAGAACGCGACAAGCCGTATCTCGTTGCTGAACAAGAACTGGTACTCCGCGTTGAACAGCAAGCTCTTGTTGCCGCCAACAAGGGTGCGACCGACGAACGTGGCTGTCGGATCGCAATCGGGAACCCCCCGGCAGACCAACTCCGGACTGGTTTCGGCAAACGTCGGACCGATGCGGCGGATGTCGTACCCCCGCACCGAGTACTCGCCACCGAGCCAGAGGCGCTCGAAAATGGGAATCTGATTCGGGTCGTCCGCCGCCAGATAGCTGTACTGACTGCGCATCCCGATGACGGTCTTAGACGTGTGCCGTACGTACCACGTCGCTTCGAGCATCGGTTTCATGAAGCTTGTGTTGCCACCCAGACCGGCCAGGTCGATGGAGGCCCGGAAACTGCGGCCCTCGGTCGGGAAGATGGGATGGTTGACCGTGTTCGTGAGAAACGACGGCGTCACCTTGCTGACGATGCGGCGCCCTCCCTGGCTTTGCATCAGCGCGTCCTGAAAGAACGGGTTGAAGGCCAGGAGCTCGGGGTTTTCCCCGAACCTCGGATTGAGGTCGCTGACGTGAGACGACTGCAGGCTGTAGGCAAAGAACATCCGCGTGAAGACCGCCAGTGGCCACCCGATCGTGAACGTGGCTCCAGTCGATTCCTCGGTAAAGCTACCGATCCACTCGACCCGACGCGAGAAGACCTGGGTGCCGAGCGACAGGGGACGCCCGAAAATGTACGGCTCGGTGAACGACACCATGTAGTTGCGCGTGCGCGACCCGTTCTGCAACATCACGGCGAGCGTCTCGCCCCGGCCCATGAAGTTAGTCGTCTGGAACTGCACCTGCCCGAAGAACCCGTCGTACTGCGAGACGCCGGCGCCGAACGTTAACTGATTCAAGTTCGACTCGGCGAGGTTGAACGTGATGTCCACCTCGTTGTCGGCGCCCGCCTTCTGAATGTCGATGCCCTCTTCCTCGATCGGATCGAAGTAGCCGAGCTGATTCAACCGCCGCAGGCTGTACTTGAGTGCCTCGGTGTTGAAGACGGCCTTCTCGGCAAGCTGGAGCTCGCGACGAATCACCTCGTCGTGCGTCGTCCTGTTGCCGGAGAACTCGATGCGGTTGACAAAATACTGCTCGCCCTCCTGTACGCGAATCGTCACATCGACGACCGGACTGCCGTCAACCCGCACCGGCCGCGCTTCGGCGCCCATCTCGACGCCATCGTCGCTCGCGTCTGCCGAACCGTTCCCGTGAAGCTCGCCGTTGCCGTGGCCGTTGCCGTTGCCGTTGGCCGCAGCATCAGCGTTCGTGCCAGGGACGGGCACATCCCGGCGGGCCAGCTCCGGCGCGAGCGTCATCTCGTAGTAGCCGAGCGAGCCGTAGAGCTCGCGAGCGTCATCGAACCCCTGCCGAATATCGCCTTCACTGTAAAACCCGCCCGGCTCGACGTCGTCGAAAATCGCGTTCAGGCCGTCCTCCAGCAGGATCTCGTTGCCGGAAAAGTTCAGCTCGCCGACCCGATACCGCTCGCCCTCGTCGATCGGAATTCGCAGGTTAATCTCGCGCGTCTTGCCGTCCTCCGAGACGTCCAGATACTCGATGTCCGGTTGACCGACGGTCGCGTTGATGTAGCCCTGATCGCGATAGTGGGCGACGATCGCCTCCGCATCCTCTTCAAACTCGCCTTCCTTGTAGGTGCCGCGCGAAGTCATCCAGGAGAGCCACCACTGCTCGCGGACTTTCTTCATCTTGCCCTTGAGGTCGCCGTCGCTCTCCGCGTTGTTGCCGACGAACTCGATCTTTCGGATCTTGACCTTCGGCCCCTCCTTCATGTGGAACGCGAGCCGCACCAGCTTCGGACCGCCCGGTACCGGCTCGATGCTGTGGGTCACCTCGGAGGACTGGAATCCCTTGCCACGGAACATCATCTGGAGGACGTTCTTGACCTCCCGAATCGTGCCGGGATCGATGAAGGAGTCCATCCGGAGCTGGACCCCGCGGTCTCCCAGATTCAGGTCGATGTCCTCGCGCTTGAACTCTTCCGTGCCCTCGTACACGACGATCTTGAGGCGCTGGCGCTCCTCGAGGTTAAAGATGACGCGCTTGCCCTCGACGCCGTTCGGCCACGGATCGTCGACGACCTCGATCCACAGATCGCTCAGGAAGCCGAGATCCCAGAGCCGCTGGAAGTCTTCGAGAACGACCCGCTCGGTCGCCTCCGTATAGGGCACCCACTTGCCCTGCGCGGAATTGCTCAAGTGCTCGGTGATCTTCATGTAGTAGAGATAGGTGTCGTACTCGACGCTACCGATGTTGCCCTGCGTGGGGAACCTGAGCTCCACACCTCGCATCAGGGTCGGCGAGCCCCCCGGTGGGAGAGCCGCCGGCGGCAGGGGGGCCGGCTCAGACTCGCGCTGCCCGAAGATCGACGGTTGCTGCTGCCCCGGCTCGGCCGCAAGGGCGTCTGGAGCGCCGCTCGGGAGCAGGATCGACGCCAGCGCAGCCGCCGTCACGAGATGAACTGTTCGCATAAGTGGGCTTCCAACAAACGACACTGACGGACCTCCGGTTAGAAGTCTCCAGCTCTTAGTTTACGAGATCTTTGACGCCCCCCGCCAGATTTTGGCCGGGATCCGTGTCGCACCGCCGCCAGGCCGGCGCGTCCTGCACTTCGTCGCTCGTGCCCGGGGCACCGCCGCTAGCCAGGCGGGACGCGCACCCGCCCACGCCATCGGTTTCGCGATACCTGCGACTTTCCTATGCGAGCCGGCGGCCTTCCAGCTCCAGGCCGGCTGCGCGATAGGCCAGCACGCCGCCGTCGAGATACACCTCGACGTCGCCACGTTCGAGACGTCCGCGAATCAATTCCTCGGAGAGTGGGTCCTCGACGTGGCGCTGTATGGCTCTCCGCAACGGCCGGGCTCCATAAGAGCGGTCCTTGCACGTGGTGTCGATGATCCAGTCCACGACGTCGGAGGTGAGCGAGATACGCAGATCCCTTGCCACCAAGTTCTCGTTCAGCTGATCGACGAGCATCCGCATGATCTGCCGCAGATCGTCATCCGACAGCGCCTCGAAGACGATAATCTCATCGACCCTGTTCACGAACTCCGGATTGAACGTGCGCTTCACTTCGCTGAGCACCATGTCGGAAACGCTGCGTTGAATCTCGTTCGCGTCCGTGGATTGAAATCCGACCGACGCTTTCTTCTGAATATAGCGGGCACCGATGTTCGACGTCATGATGACGATCGCGTTCTTGAAGTCGACTCGGTTACCCAGCCCGTCCGTCAGGTGCCCGTCTTCGAACACCTGCAGCAGGATGTTGAACAGGTCCGGGTGCGCCTTCTCGATCTCGTCGAGCAGCACGACCGAGTATGGGTGCCGCTTGACCTTCTCAGTCAGTTGCCCGCCTTCTTCGTGGCCGACGTATCCGGGAGGGGATCCGATCAACTTCGATACCGAGTGCTTTTCCATGTACTCGGACATGTCAAAGCGGATCAGCGCCGTCTCGCTCGCGAACAGGAAGTTAGCGAGGGCCCTGGCCAACTCCGTCTTGCCCACGCCGGTCGGCCCCAGAAAGACGAAGCTCCCCACCGGTCGATGCGGCGACTTGAGGCCGGCGCGGGAGCGACGGATGGCGCGGGCGAGGGCGGAAACCGCCCGCTCCTGGCTGATGACGCGCCGGTGCAGGTCCTCCTCCATGCTGAGCAACTTGGCGCTCTCATCCTGGTTGATGGAGGTAAGTGGCACCCCAGTCCACTTCGACACGACCTCGTCAATGTCCTGTTTGCCGACCTCGATTGCGTGTGCGCCGGTTTTGACGTCGAATTTCTCGCGCACGAATTGCAGGTTCTCCCGCGCGAGGACCTCCTGCTCACGAAAGAACTGTGCCCGTTCGTAGTCTTTCTGGGCGGTCGCGTTTTCCATCTGCTCGACCGCCACGCGAATACTCTTGTTGATCTCGCTGAACTCCTCGCTGTAGCCCGCCTCGCGAAGCTTGGCGCGCGACCCAGCCTCGTCGACCAGGTCGATCGCCTTGTCCGGCAGGAAGCGATCCGTGATGTAGCGACTTGACTGATACACAGCCGCTTCCATCGCGTCAGACGTGTAGGTGACGTGGTGATAGCTCTCGTACCGGTCTTTGATGCCGTTGAGGATTTCGAGTGACTCGGCCTCGCTCGGCGGCTCGACCTTGATTGCCTGAAACCGTCGCTCGAGCGACCGATCTTTCTCGATGTACTTGCGATATTCAGCTGGCGTCGTCGCGCCGATGCAGCGGATCTCTCCGCGAGACAGCGCCGGTTTTAGAATATTGGCAGCATCGAGGGACCCCTCGGCCGACCCGGCGCCCACCAGGGTGTGGAGTTCGTCGATGAAGACGATGATGTTCGGGTTCTCGGTCAGCTCCTTCATGATCGCCTTCAGGCGCTCTTCGAACTGACCACGGTATTTCGTGCCGGCGACGATCAGTGAGATATCGAGCGCCAGCAGCCGTTTGTCGGCGAGGAAGTGCGGCACGTCACCACGCACGATTTTCTGGGCCAGCCCCTCCACGATGGCGGTCTTGCCGACACCAGGCTCACCGATGAGCACGGCGTTGTTCTTGGTACGACGGCAGAGCACTTGCTGTACACGCTCGACCTCGAGCGTCCGGCCCACCAACGGGTCGAGACCGTTCTTCATCGCAACGTCCGACAGGTCACGGCTGAACTCCGCCAACAGCGGCGTTTCCTTGACCCGCGTCAGGGTCGTTTTCTCGTTCAGCAGCTGCACGATATCCTCACGCACCGTGTTCAACCGCATGCCCTTTTCGGACAAAATGGTCGAAGCCACCGAGCGCTCCTCTCGGAGAATTCCCAGCAGAAGATGCTCCGTCCCGATGTAGTTGTGCAACAGCCGGTCGGCTTCCTCGGCCGCAAACTGCAACACGCGCTTGGTCTCGGTGCTAAACGGGATCTCGACGGACGTCGACACCTTCTCGCGAAAGACGGTACGGCCTTCGATGTCCTTCCGGATGTTCTCGAGCGCGAGATGGGACCGGGCGAAAATCCGACTCGTGAGGCCCTTGCCTTCCCGGAT
Source organism: uncultured Vicinamibacteraceae bacterium (assembly GCA_964646815.1). GTDB lineage: Bacteria > Acidobacteriota > Vicinamibacteria > Vicinamibacterales > UBA8438 > CAZYFH01. Next base: position 30,294 of record CAZYFH010000014.1, read on the forward strand.
CAGCCCGAGCAGGAGATGCTCGGTCTCGATGGAGATGCTGCCGAGTTGACTCGCTTCGTAGCGGGCGAAGAACAATACACGCCGCGCTCGTTCTGTGTATCGCTCAAACATCCACCCATCCAGACCGGTCGAACCGCCCGCACGCGAAGGGCGCCCCCGCATCGCGATTATAGGGCATCGCCCGTCGGACGCCAATTCTGGTTCTTGCCCAATATCAAGCACTTAGCGGGTGAACCGGACGGTCACACTGGGTTGGGCTGACCTTCTGGGTACGCCGATCAGGCGGGGCGGAGCTGGCCGTTCTCGAGGCACAGCATGCGGTCGCACCTGGCCGCGAGTCGTTGATTATGCGTCGCGATGACCGACGTGAGCCCATGGCGTGCATGGATCTCGCGGAGCAGTTCGCACAGCGCATCACCGGTCGGCTCGTCGAGGTCGCCGGTCGGCTCGTCCGCAAGCAGCAACGCGGGGCGCATCACCAGCGCCCGCGCCACAGCCACCCGCTGCTGTTCGCCGCCGGAGAGCATGCCCGGTCGGTGTGCCAGCCGGTCGCCCAGACCGACCTGCGCGAGCAGCGACTCAGCGCGCACGCGCGCTTCGTCGGATGGGAACCGGGCAATACGCATCGGCATCTCCGCGTTCTCGACGGCGCTGAACTCCGGGAGCAGATGATGGAACTGAAACACGAACCCGATGTGACGGTTGCGAAACGCGACCAGCTCGGACTCCGTCAAGCCGGTGACCTCGGTGTCCCCAACACGCACGGCGCCGTGATCGGCTCGGTCCAGCCCGCCGACCAGATGCATGAACGTGCTCTTGCCGACGCCCGAGGCACCAACGATCGCGACCATCTCGCCGACTTCGACCGCCAGATCGAGCTCGCGCAACACCGGTAGCGAACGGCCGCCGACGTGATAGGCCTTCGCGAGCTCTGAAATCTCAAGAAACGGCACGGAATGAAGTGCTTAGGGCTTAGCGCGCCATGAGTCTTGAGCCTTGAGCCGTACGCCCTGGGACGAGTTGTCAGCCATACGCCTTCAGCCCTGCGTCTGGGGCAGCATTATTGATACCGAAGCGCCTCAGCCGGATCCAACCGCGACGCCCGCCGTGACGGGTACACCGTGGCCGCGAAGCAGATCAGCATTGCCGCGATGATGACGACGATGAAGTCGAGAGTCTCCACAGTGAACGGTAAGTACGGAATCTGGTAGAACTCCATTGGCAGCCGCAGCAAGCGATACCGGTCCATCACCGTCGAGATGACGTACCCGCCGGCCGCTCCCGCAGTCGTCCCGATCGCGCCGATGATGACCCCCTGGAGGACGAAAATGGCCCGGATCGTGCCCGACGATGCGCCCATGGTCTTCAGGATTGCGATGTCGCGGCTCCGCTCCATCACTAGCATGATGAGTGACGCGACGATGTGGAGTGCGGCCACGAGGACAATCAGTCCGATCGCGATCGAGACCGCTGTCTTCTCCAGCCAGAGCGCCGAAAAGAGCGCCTCGTTCAGCCGCGACCAGTCTTCGGTCATATAGGCGGGTCCCAGGATGTCGGGGATCGAGTCGGCCACCTCTCGCGACGCGTACAGGTCGTCGACCCGTAGCTCCATCATCTCGACCTTGTCTTTGTTGAAGATGCGCTTGGCGACGTCGAGCGTAACGAAGGCGTACGTCGTGTCGTATTCGAGGAGCCCGAGGCTGAAGATGCCGACGACCGCAAGCCGCCTGGGCCGTGGCAACACACCCATGGGCGACGCCGACCCAGCAGTAGTCAGGAGCGTCACCTCGTCGCCGACGAACGCGCCGAGTTTCTCGGCGAGGCCCTGTCCGAGCACGATGCCACCCATGACACGATCGTGTGGCTTTTCAAGCTCTGCGAGCGCACCGTGCCGCACCGATGCCGCAACTTCGGTGACGTCGGCCTCGAGGACCGGGTCGATCCCCTTGACGTTGATGAACTCGTCGGCGTGGCGCGTGCGCACTAGCGCTTTCCCCTGGATCGACGGCGCGGCCGCCAGCACCCGCGGCACCTCGCGGAGGCGTTCGGCTTCGTAGTGGTAGTCCGCGAACCCGCCGTCGACCACCTTCCAGACGTAGACATGCGCGGCCGACCCCACGAGGCGGTCGCGGATGCCCTGCTCCATGCCGGTCATCAGGGCGAGCGCGATCACCAGCGCCATCACGCCCACCATGACGCCAACGATGGAGATCAGCGACGTACTGGCGATCGAAGCCTGTTTGCGTCGTGCCAACAGGTATCGCGTCGCGATGTAGAGCTCGAACGGCACCTTCATCGTAGCGTCGCTGTCCCTATTCTCCCCTGATCGGCCGCATGAGCGGAAAGAGGATTACGTCCCGAATTGACGGGCAATTCGTGAGCAGCATCACGAGCCGATCGATGCCGACACCTTCACCCCCGGTCGGCGGCAGACCGTATTCGAGAGCGCGGAGGTAGTCCTCGTCCATGGCGTGCGCCTCCAGGTCGCCCTCCCTCCGCTCGCGTCGCTGCGCCTCGAAGCGGCGTCGCTGCTCCGCCGGATCGTTCAGCTCGCTGAACGCGTTCGCGACCTCCATCCCTCCGATATAGAGCTCGAAACGCTCCACGGTGTCAGGGTCGTCGGGTCGTTGCTTCGAGAGCGGGGAGACTTCCGTCGGAAAATCGTGAACGAAGGTGGGTTGCACGAGCGACGCTTCGCACAGGGCCTCGAAGATCGCAAGCGTGATCTTGCCAGCGCCGGCGCTCGGAGCGACGGCGAGCTCGAGCTGCGATGCAAGTGCGGCGGCTGGCTCGCGGCTTCGAAGCTCTCCCTCCGTCACGGCACGACCCAATTGAGCGGCGGCGGCGGTCCGCACCGCATCCCGGAGCGCGACTCGTCGAAACGGCGCCGCGTAGGAGATCGTGTCGTCGCCGAAAGGCCCGTGCTCCTGGTCGAGCACCGCGCGGGCGACCGACGCCACGAGCTCCTCGGTCATCGTCATCATCGCCTGGTAGTCGCTATAGGCCTCGTAGAACTCGAGCATCGTGAACTCGGGGTTGTGCTGGGTCGAGATCCCCTCGTTCCGGAAGTTGCGATTGATCTCGTAGACGCGTTCGAGGCCGCCGACGACCAGACGCTTGAGATACAACTCGGGAGCCACCCGGAGATACAACGGCAGGTCGAGCGCGTTGTGGTGGGTGACGAACGGCCGGGCGAGAGCGCCGCCCGCGATCGGCTGCATCATCGGCGTCTCGACCTCGAGATAGCCGCGTGCGTCGAGGAACCCGCGCATCGCAGTCAAGATACGGCTGCGCGTCTCGAAGACCGCGCGCGCGTCGGCGTTGACTATGAGGTCGAGGTAGCGCTGGCGGTATCGTGTCTCGACATCGGTGAGCCCGTGCCACTTCTCCGGCAGCGGCTCGAGACACTTTGCCAAGATCTCGACCCGCGCGGCCCAGATCGTCAGCTCGTCGGTGCGCGTACGAAAGACACGTCCTGCGACGCCAACGTGGTCGCCGATGTCGATCAACTTGAAAACAGAAAAGTCACGCCCTGGCACCGAATCCATCCGGACGTAGACCTGGATGCGGGCATCTCCGCTGGATATCACGAGGAAGTTCGCTTTGCCGAAGCTCCGAATGGACAGCACTCGGCCGGCGGTGGTGGTCTCGGGCGTTTGTGACTCGAGCTCCGCTCCTGACTGCGATCCGTGCACCGCAACCACGGCGGCAATCGTGTCGGTCCGCGCAAACCGTCGTGGGTAGGCGTCCACCCCGAGCGCCCGGAGCGCGTCGAGATGGGCACGCCGCTGCTTCAGCTGATCGGTTTCGCGTTCGTGCGGCACGTTGGGTGGGTTATCCGAGGTTCCAGGTTTCGGGTTCAAGGTTCACGGATTGGCGCGGTGATACGTCGCTGTCAGACGCGAGTCAGGTCTCCGGTGTGTCTTCCTGTTCGGCAATCTCACGACGCACGCTGTCGAGCACCCCATTGATGAAGGCCACGGCCTTGTCACCGCTGAACGTCTTGGCCAGCTCGAGCGCCTCGTCGATGACCACGAGCGGCGGCGTGTCAGCGCGAAGGAACTCGTAGACCGCCATTCGCAAGATCAGCCGATCGAGCACCGCCATCCGGGACAGACGCCAGTTCCGCGCATGCGTCGCGATGAGGGGATCGATCTCCTCTGTGCGCGAGGCGGTACCGCGGGCAAGCCCCGTCGCGAAGGCCCGCCGCGACGCAGGCGCCGGGTGCACCGTCCAGTAGAGCTCGACGCCGTCGTCGACCGTGGCCTCCTCGGATCGTCCGATTTCCCACTGATACAGCAGCTGAAGCGCGGCTTCCCGCCCGCGATGCCGTTCGACGCGATGCGACGCGGTGGCGGTCAATCCGCCGCCCCGCCCCCCCTGGGGGGCAGGGCGCGCACGATGTTAGCGCTCTGCACCGCGGCCATCGCTGCCTCCCATCCCTTGTTCGTGGGCCCGTCACCGGCACGCGCCTGTGCCTCTTCCTGGGTGTTCGTCGTGAGGACCCCGAACGCGATCGGAACGCCGGTCGCCTGTGACGCGGTCGTGATCCCGTGCGCCACCGCAGACGCGATGTAGTCGAAGTGTGGTGTCTCGCCCCGGATGATGCACCCGAGACAGACGAGCGCGTCGAAGGCCTCCGATTCCGCGGCGCGCCGCGCGACGAGCGGAATCTCGAACGCGCCTGGCAACGTGATCACCGTCACCATCCGCGCGTTGGCGAGGGACAAGGCGGCGAGGGCGGCCTCACGCAACGGGCCAGTCACCGACGCGTGATACGCCGACACGATGACACCGATGCGCAGGCCGGACGCGTCGCCCGCGCCATCGATGACCGGGCTGTCCTTCATGACCCCGTGAAGCTCGGCCGTCGCTTCTCAAGAAAGGCGCGGGTCCCCTCGCGCCAATCCTCGGTTCCGGCGGCAAGACCGAAGAGCGACGCCTCGAGCGCACACCCTTCCCGAAGCGACATCTGCATCCCGTCGTGGACGGCCTCAAGAATGTGCCGCGCGGCGACCGGCGCCTTGGACGCCAGCACCTCAGCCAACGACCGGGCCTCGGTCATGAGCGCGTCAACCGACACGACGCGGTTGACCAGGCCAATGCGCCACGCCTCCTCGGCGGAGACCGGCTCGCCGGTGAGCATCAATTCCAGCGCCCTCCCACTGCCGACGAGTCGGGATAGGCGCTGTGTGCCGCCATAACCTGGCAAGAGGCCGAGTGAAATCTCCGGTTGCCCGATCTTCGCGGTGTCGGCCGCAATCCGCACCGTGCAGGCCATGGCGACCTCGCAGCCACCGCCCAGGGCGTAACCGTTGATCGCGGCGATGACTGGCTTCCCCATCCGCTCGAGCGCATCGCACAGCGCCTGGCCGCGCTGCGCGAACGCCTGCGCCGACGCGGGCGTTAGTGTGGCGAGTTCGGCGATATCGGCCCCCGCCACGAACGCGCGGTTGCCGGCGCCCGTGAGAATCACCACCCGCACGTCCGCGTCAACAGCTAGCGCGTCCACTAGCTCCCGCAACTCTGTGACCGTCTCGACGTTGAGGGCGTTGCGGACCGACGGACGATTGATCGTCACGACGGCAATCGGACCGGTGCGATCGACGGCGAGGTGCTCGTGTGTCATGGGTGTAACCGGTCGCGAAAAACTATACTCCACGCCCATACGGCCGTCGCGCCAGCCATCGCCCCGACCGTGTCGGCTACGAGGTCACGCGCCTCGGGGCTGCGCCCGGGCACGAACGATTGATGCCATTCGTCCGTCAGGCCGTAGAGCGCTGAGACGAGGACCGTGGCTGCGACCGCCACGAACGTGACCTCCCGCCACCGCCCGTCAGTGATCCCGCGCAACACGAGCATGGCCAGCACACCATAGACCACGGCGTGCACGCCCACGTCCGGCACGTTGCCGGGTGGCTGCGGGGGGCGCGACATCGAGGACACCCCGAAGATCACGGCCATCAGTGCCACGGCTGGCCCCCAGGACCATATGGCGCGCCGGATCCCGACGCGGGGCGACGGTGTCACAGCGGGAACGGATACAGTAGCCAGCTCAGGACCACGCCGGTCACCGCGAATCCGGCGAACACCACCGCGCCGAACCGCACCTGTTCCGCCGCCTCGTCCCGCAGGAGCGTCGCGAAGACGACTGAGACGCACACTGCGAAGAGAAGCATCAGGACGAAATGGCTGGCCATGGAGGAATCATTCGGCGGCGACGCACTCGGAGAGTCTATTTCCGCCCCACCGCGATATCGAACGCGTCGATGACCACGAGCATGTTGAGCAGGCCGGCCACGATGAGAAACGTGTTGCCGTACTCATAGGTGATAGCCACCACCCTACCATCTCCCAGGCCGAGCGCCCGGGCAAGAAAATAGGGCACGCCGATGCCGAGGTCAGCCGCGGCGGCCAAGGTCACGAATGGTTGCTCGAGGTCGAAGGGGAAGACGCGTCCCTCGAGCCACAACCCGACGCCAAACATGAACGGCAGCACCGCAAGAAAGATGGCGCCTTTGGGCAATCGCCCCAGCCACAGATGACCTGCTCCCGGAACAGCCCAGGCGATGGCGCAGATGAACGCCGCCGCTCCCGGTTGCGTGCCTCTTGTCCGATTCATCCCTTCTTAGTCTATCGTCCCGCCCAGTGTCAGTCCCACGATCCAGGCAACCGTCGCCCCCAGGGGGAGCGCAGCCACCGCGCGTACGACGTCCGTGACCTGGACGACCCCGGCTGGCTCCGCGACGACGGTGACGGCGGTCGGGACAGCGGCGACGATCAGGACGGCGCGTAGCTGCCCCCAGCGCTTCGGCCGCCCCCCGCGTACGCCACTCCGCCGCAGCACCAGCGGCAGCGCAAGCAGCAACCCGAGCGGCGCGCCGGCATAGAGACCCGTACAGCGGGCGCAGACCGGAAACTGCGTCTCGTCGAGGTGGAACGACCTCGAGGCTTGCTGGTGGCACACTACGCTACCGGCAACGTAGGCGAGCGTCGCGCCCACGAAGAACGGCGCGGTCGGCGCCTCATGGGTCACGGCGTAGGGTGCGGCCACCAGCACAAACACCCAGAGCGCGGCAACGAGCATCAGACCGATGACGGCGCCCGTTCTTCTAGCGGTCATGAGTGGCCGGAACTCCTTGCATCTGAGTCGAGGTTCGTGAAGACAGCAGACGCGCACAACGCGCCTCGTGACCGCGGAGCGGGGCTCTCTCGGGGTCCCCGCGCAGCGGTTTCACGGGGACTTGGAATGAAGCCCGATCTGAAGCTAGAGGGCATCAAAGTGCGTAAGCCGCTTGAACTCCCCGAAGCGGCTCGTGATCTCGTCCTGTTCCAGCCTGAGGAGACGGCCCAACCCGAAGTCCTCGACCGAGAACGATGCCAGTGTTGACCCGGCGATAATGGCCTGCACGATCAGGTCGTCGGAGATCGCAGGGGCCGCGGCCAGATACCCGACTAATCCGCCGGCGAAGCTATCGCCCGCACCCGTCGGGTCTCGGACGTCCTCGAGCGGCAACCCGGGCACCGCGAAGAACCCGTCGTCTCGTGTCATCAAGACCCCATGCTCCCCGCGTTTGATGATCACGCGGGCGGGTCCTAAGGACTGTATCGCGCGAGCCGCCTTGACAAGGTTGCCTTCACCGCTCAACTGGCGCGCCTCCTCGTCGTTGATGATCACCGCGTCGACTCGCCGCAGCACGGTGCGCAGCTCCGTCGGCGTGCCGTCGATCCAGTAGTTCATCGTATCGAGCGCCACGAACGTGGGTGCAGTGACCTGCTCGAGCACGTCGAGCTGAAGCGCGGGGTGGATGTTGGCCAGGAACACGATCGGGCTGGAGCGAAACGCCTCCGGGATGTGCGGCCGAAACGACTCGAACACGTTCAAGTGGGTGTAGATGGTCTTTCGCGTGTTCAAGTCCATTCCGTACTCACCCCGCCACCGGAACGTGTCGCCCGGCACGCGCTGCAACCCCTCCAGATCGATCCGGCGTCCACCGAACACCTGGACATGCTCCTCGCCGAAATCGTCACCGACCACGCCAACGAGACGGACGTTCGTAAAGAACGATGCCGCAACGCTGAAGAACGTCGCTGCGCCGCCCACTAGACGCGACGCCCCACCGAGCGGCGTGGTGACAGAATCGAATGCGACGGATCCAACGGTCAGGATGGGTTTCACGGATGCTCGTTTTCACCGCAGCGCCCGAAGATCCGGGGTTCACGGTTCCAGGTTCCAGGTTCCAGGTTCTCGGCGACGGATTTGGGGGTGAAGGGGGTTCCTGCTGGAAGAAGCCGCGCGGCGCACATCCTGTCGCACCGGCAACCCTGCCCCCTGCCCCCTGACCCCTGAGGCTGTGACAGCACGTCGATCACAATCTTTCCTTACCCAAGATACTCCCCCACGATTGGGGCCAGATCCCGCTTCGTCTCCTCAGGCACCGCGTCCGGACGCGTGATGATCGCTGTCTTCAGAGCGGTCGCGCACTCGCATCCGCGCTCGACCGGAAGCCTGGTCAGGAGGTCCCTCAGCGTGCGCTGGGCGGTCGACGCGTTCCGTTGCAGCGTCTCGACGATCATCTCGACGGTGACCCGGTCATGGTCCGGGTGCCAGCAGTCATAGTCGGTGACCAACGCCAGCGTGACGAAACAGATTTCCGCCTCCCGCGCGAGCTTCGCCTCCTGCAGATTGGTCATACCAATCACGTCCATTTTCCACGACCGATACAGTCGCGACTCCGCCAACGTGGAAAACTGCGGGCCTTCCATGCACACGTAGGTCCCGCCACGATGGACGGTCGCCCCGACCGCTGTCGCCGCGTCTCCCGCGAGCGTGCTCAACGTCGGACAGAACGGGTGCGCGAGCGAAACGTGCGCAACTAGACCGCGTCCGAAGAAGGTGCTGATGCGGCCGCGGGTCCGATCTAGGAACTGGTCCGGCACGACGATGTCCTGCGGCCGATACCGCTCTTGCAGACTCCCGACCGCGCTGGCGGAGACGATCCACTCCACACCGAGGGCCTTGAGCCCGAAGATGTTCGCGCGGAAATTGAGCTCGGTCGGCAGGATGTGATGACCAGCGCCGTGACGCGCCAAGAACGCTACGCGTTGTCCACCGAGCCTCCCGATGACATAGGGCGCCGACGGCTCGCCGAACGGCGTTGGCACCGTGCGCTCCTCCAGGTCGACGAGCTCCGCCATCTCGTAGAGTCCGCTGCCGCCGATGACGCCGATGCGAATGGGTTCGGACACGATGGATGACGCACGGCGCGCCGTTCGCGCTACCCCGCGGGGTCGGCTCCGTTGCGCCTGAGCTTATCCTCTCTTTTCCTTCAGCTCCACCAGCACACCATGCGCGCTCGACGGGTGCACAAACGCGACGAGCGAGCCTTCCGCCCCTTCACGCGGGCTGCTGTCGATGAGTCGCGCACCACACGCCGCAAGCCGTTCCAGCGCGGCGCGGATGTCGTCGACCCTCAAGGTGATGTGATGCAGTCCGGGGCCCCGGCGCGACACGTATCGCCCGATGGGCGAGCTGTCGCTCGTGGCCTCGAGCAACTCGAGCGACGCCGATCCGACCCGAAGGAAATGTGCGCGGACACCCTGAGACGGCACCTCTTCCGTCACCGCCACGTCGAGCCCGAGCGCGTCGGTGTAGAACCGCAGCGCCTCTGCGAGGTCGCCAACCGCGATCCCGATGTGATCGAGCGTTGCCTTCATGATTCTGCTGGTCCCATTCCGAGTTCAGGGAGGCGGCCGGCACCCGCCCGCCGAGCCTCCAGACGCGGGCCCGGCACCCTGTTCACGTCTCTGATCGCGGCCGTAGCACCATACCTAAGATCTCCTCGGCGGCGCCGTACGGGTCGCACCCGCCTTCCAGGACCCGCGCTACGGCAGCATCGATGGCATCGGACCCGACCGTGGTCAAGAAACCATCGGTCAAGGCGGTCCGCACCCGCACCCGCACGCGATCCCGATGGCGTCTTCCTCGATCCGACGTCATGTGCGCCACATCGTCAATCGCTTGCGCCAGACCCGCGATACCGTCGCCGGTCGACGCCTGGGTCTTGAGCACCGGCGGCCATGCACCGGTGGCCGCGTCACGCAACGACAACATCGCCTCAATCTCTGCGACCGCGCGATCTGCGCCATCCCGATCGGCCTTGTTCACGACAAAGATATCGGCGATCTCCATGATCCCGGCCTTGAGCGCTTGGACATCGTCGCCTGTGCCTGGCACCGTTACGACGACCGACGCGTCCGCGGTACCGGCGATGTCGACTTCCCCCTGCCCGACGCCGACGGTTTCGACGACGACGATGTCCTTGCCCGCGGCCTCAAGCACCAGCACGGCGTCGCCGGTCGCCCGCGCTAGGCCGCCAAGATGTCCACGCGTCGCCATACTGCGAACGTAGACGCCATCGTCCGCAGCGTGGGCCTGCATCCGGACGCGATCGCCGAGAATCGCTCCACCTGTGAAGGGGCTCGTCGGATCGACGGCAATGATACCCACGGTGCGCCCGGCCCGGCGCCATTCTGCGGTGAGTCGATCGACGAGCGTGCTCTTCCCAACCCCGGGGGCTCCCGTCAGACCCACGACCCGTGCACGTCCCGTGCTCCCGAAGAGACGGCCAACCAGCGGTGCGGCCGCGGGCGACTCGTTTTCGACGATGGAGAGGGCGCGCGCGATCGCCCGCTGCTCCCCGGCAAGTACACCCTCTGCAAGGTCCATGGCCTACCCCGACCAACCGACTCGAGACTGGCCGGCCGATGAACGGTACCGTGTCATCTGTGACAGGCGACTCACCCTGGAGCTCACATGTGTGGCGTCCGTAGCAACCCCTTCAGGCCTGCGAGAAGAGGCTGAAGCCTCGCCCTACATGGCCAACACACGTGAGCTCCGGGATTAGACTGCCGCATCGAGATACCGTCGGGCGATCACGAGTCGCTGGATCTCACTGGTGCCTTCTCCGATGGTCATCAGTTTGACGTCGCGGAAGCACTTCTCCGCCGGATAGTCTTTCACGAACCCGTAACCGCCGTAGATCTGTACGCACTCCTCAGCGGCGCGCACCGCCACTTCGCTCGCGTAAAGTTTGGCCATGGACGATTCGCGCGTCGTCTGACGCCCGCGGTCCTTCCGGTGGGCCGCCCGACATGTCAGCAGTCGGGCGGCCTCAATCCGAGTTGCCATTTCGGCGATCTTCCACTGAATGGCCTAAAAGGACGCAATCGGCTGACCGAACTGCCGACGATCTGCCGCGTACCGACGCGTGGCTTCGAACGCGCCCTGCCCAGACCCACCGACAGCGCCGCGATGCCGATGCGACCGGCGTCCAGCACTTCAAGGGCATTGACAAACCCTTGACTTGCCGCCCCCAGCAGCGCGTCGGTGGAAACGTGGCAGTCCTCGAACCGCACCTCCGCCGTGTCGCTGGCGCGCATCCCCAGCTTGTTCTCCTTGCGACTCGGTATCATGCCGCTCGTGCCCTGTTCGACGACGAAGGCGGAGATCCCGTGATGCCACTGGCCGGGATCAGTGACCGCCATCACGACGGTGATGCCCGCCAGGCCGCCGTGTGTCGTGAACGTCTTCGCCCCGTTGAGCACCCACCCGCCTGACACGGGCGTCGCAGTCGTCCGCGTCCCCCACCCGCATCGCTGCCGGCGGTCGGCTCGGTCAGGCCCCATGCACTCAGGATCTCGCCGCGTGCGAGCCGGGTCAGCAGCCGCGCTCGCTGGGACTCGGGGCCGAACATGTACAGGTGCGCGGCACAGAGTCCGTTGTGCGCGGCGACCGTCAGCGCAATGGCGGGATCGACCCGGGCCAGTTCCTCGATACAGATGCAGTACTCGATCGCCGACATGCCAGCGCCGCCGTAGCGTTCGGGGAACTGGATGCCGAGCAACCCGAGCTCGGCGAGCTTCGGTAGCAGATCGAGCGGAAACCGCTGGGCTTCATCCCACGTCCTAGACGTGCGGCGCAATCTCCCGTTCCGCAAACTCACGTACCGCCCGCCGCGTGACGCGTTCGGCGTCGCTCGGCCGGAAGTCCATGGCGTCGGACTCTATCACACGGTTTTGACGCCGCCGGACGGTCGGGCATCATCGTGAAGGACGGTCCGAGCGACCCCATGCTCCCGCAGGGGCTGCTGAGCGCTGAGCCGGCGGCGGGTCGAGCTAAGTCTCGGCGCCTAAAGCGTCGATAAGACACCCGTGAGCCGTCTGACGCGAACGGTGGTCGTTGGGGTGATGCTGACGGGTGTGGCGAGCCCGGCCCTTGCCGACGCCACCACGTTCATCGGACCCAACCGCACGCCAGCGAATCGCATGACTCGGGGTGCGGCGCTCGGCCTCTCCCTTCTCGTCATCGGCTTCGAGTTCGAGTACTCCGACACCCCAGAGGACCGTAGCGCGAACGCGCCGTCGCTCAGATCCGGCATGTTCAACATGTTGGTGCAGACACCGGTGAGCATCTCGGGATTGCAGTTCTACGGTACGATCGGCGTCGGAGCATATCGCGAGCGCCTCGACGCGCAAGAAACGACGAACGTGGGGGGCAATGTCGGCGGTGGCGTGAAGATCTCGTTACTGGGGCCGCTCCGAGCACGCATCGACTACCGCGTGTTCACGCTGCGCGGGTCGCCCCTTCATGACAGGCCGCAACGAATCTACGTCGGCCTCAATCTCGCGTTCTGATCAACCGTTCAGCCGGGAGAGACCCTGGTCATTCTGACCTTAGGGCTCGGGTGGGAATCCCTCCAGGCGCTCCAGGTTCACGACGATCTGTCCGAGCCCAGGGGCGAACGCGCCCATGAAGGTATCGTAAAGCGTCTGCACCTGCGTGGGAAACTCCTCATTGAGGATGTCCGTCACAGCGTAATCGGCCCCTTCGACCACCGGGTCGATGAACGACACGTAGAGGACGCTGTTGCTCGGGCCCCGTTCCCGCGCTTTGTAGATCCGCCAACCCGCGGCCTGCTGTTGACGATCGGCGTCCTCGGTTACCACCAGCGCCTCACCGAGTTTCTGCACGACGCTCTCGAAGTCGGTGACACCAGTAGCGCTGACATAGTTGAAAATCATGCCGACGCCGGCGTCCACGTCGAACGAACGAGCCGACTGGGCCGCGGCGGTCCGCTGCGACAGGGCTAGGCCCACGACGATTCCCACCGCCACCGACGCGGCGATCGCGCCACCCGCCCACATGGGCCTGCAACTAAACCGCCGAGTCAAAGCTGCACGCGTCATGTGGTCAACCCTTCGACACCCCTCTGCGCACGCATCGCACCACTATACGCGAGGAGCTGATCTTCTCTTGGTTAGAGACGGGCAGTCGGGCGCCGGCTGCCCTAGCTGCCGGTGGCTCTCCGACGCCGTGTTGCCGTGCGGGAGCACGCGCCGCGCAGCACGGTCGATGGAGGACGCGGGCCGCCGCCCCCCCGCGGCACCGACGATCGGCGAATCGGTGTCTGGGCGTCGGCTTTCTAGAAGTCGGCGATGAGCTCGAGGTTCACCGGAAGCTGCTTGACCTGACCTTCCGTAAACGACGAGTTGTAGGCCTCGAAGAGCTCCTCAATCTCCTCCGGAAACGCCTCGTTCATGATGGTTGACGCCGCGTAGTTGGCGCCGCTGATGACCGGATCGATGAGCCACACGTATGGCACTGAGCCCTGACCGGTAAAATCCGCCCCGGCACGAAACACCTTCCACCCGCGGGCCTGCGCCTTGCGGTCGGTGTCCTCGTTCTCGCTTGCCTGCAGCGCGTCGCTGAGCTTCTGCATCACGCCTTCGTAGTCGGACGTCGCCGAGGGCTTGACAAAATGAAACATGAAGGCCGCGCTACCTGTAAACGTCGTTGTGGGCTGGGCCACCGCCTGATTCGAGGTGAGTAGCATCCCCAGCATCACGCCCACGGCCAAGGTTGTCGCGAGTGCGCATCCCATCCAAATCCGTCCAGCCGACCGCTGCTTGCGAAATACCCACATGTCCTTCTCCTCCTTGACTCTTCGCCACCCAAATAAAAGCGGGGTACTTTACCGTACAGTCGCTCTCAGACAAAGACCTGCATCACCTCGTTGGCAACCAGCATCCCGCGCCGTGTCAGCCGCAGCCGATCGGCCGAGTGCACGAGTAGCCCGGCGTCAAGAAAGGGTCGGAGTTGGGTGCAAAATCGGTCAAAGACATCGACAGCGTAGCGTCGTCTGATCGTCTCGAGATCGAGGCCCTCCGTGAGCCGGAGACCGGTAAACAGGGCGTCGCCGAGCCGCTCGTGGTCCGGGAGACGGCGCCGGTCCCGCATCACCGGTTGGGCCTCCTCCATTGCGCTGACGTAGTGGGCGGCCTCTGCCACGTTCGCCCAGCGCCAGCCGTCGCGAGTGGAATGCGCGCCGCAGCCGAAGCCGAGCCAGGCACCGTCTTGCCAGTACTTCAAATTGTGACGCGAGCGCTTCCCGGCTCGAGCGACGTTGGAGATCTCATATTGCGCGAGACCGGCCGAGTCCATCCGCTCAAGTGCGTCGAGATACATCGCCGCAGCGTCGTCGTCCGGAGCTAACGACCAGTCTCGACGGGCCATCTCCTCCCGGAGCGGCGCATTCGGGTAGAGCTCGAGCATGTAGACGGAGGCGTGGTCGGGGGACAACCGAATCAGCGCCTCGACAGACGCGGCACAGTCGTCCGGCGTCTGCGCGGGTAACCACAGCATGAGGTCGAGGCTGATGTTGTCGCACCCCGCCTCGCGCGCCGAGACCATGGCGGCTTCCGCGCGCGCCGCGGTGTGCTCGCGACCGAGCCGCGCAAGCTCTCGATCGTCGAATGATTGCACGCCGACACTCAGGCGCGTTACACCGGCGCCCAGCAACGCCGCCACGTAATCGCCGGTGACGGTTTCAGGGTTCATCTCGAGCGTCACCTCGGCTCCAGGCGTCACGGCGAACGACGCCCGACAGGCGTCCAGCAAGCAGGCGACCTCGACCGGCGCAAGCAACGACGGGGTGCCCCCTCCCACGTAGATCGTGTCGACCGCCACGCCCTCGGCGGCGCGGCCGATCTCGGTTGCGAGCGCGCCGACGTACCGGCGCTTGAGCTCGGCGTCAAGGAGCCCACGGTTGAAGTTGCAGTAGTTGCAGATGGACGTGCAGAACGGGATGTGCAGATACAGACCGAGAGCGTCGGTGGTCACCGGGCTAACTGCTCGCCTTGCCGCCCGACCATCCGAGCTCGAGCTGGCCCTCCCTCTGCGTGTCCTTGATCCGAGCGCGGGCGCGGCTGGAGGTGCGCTGCGGCAGACGCTTCCGTGGACGCGACTTCCAGGCCCGAAAGAGGTCCTCGGCGCTAGGTGGATATTCGAAGTCCCGATAATCCGGCCCGCCGTATTCAAGGAACTCGCACATTTCGCGCAGTCGCGAATGCATGCGAAAACCCACCCGGACGAGCAGCGAGTCGAGATCATCGGCGTCTGGCACGTCCTCGTAGTTTGACGTGAACACCGTCGGCCGCCGCTCGTTGTAGCGCGTGTTGACGATGAGGTTCATCGTCTCCTCGACCCAGTCGGTCAGACGCTCGGCGCCGAGGTCGTCGAGCACGAGCAACTCGGCGCGCATGACCTGACCGAGGATCTCCGCCTCGGACGTCCGGGTCACCGGGTTATACGTGCTCTTGATCGCGCTCAGCAGCGTGCGCGTATCGTAGTACAAGCCTCGGACGCCCTTGAGCACGACCGCCCGCAGCACCGACACTGCGAGGTGCGTCTTGCCGACACCGGGTGGTCCGATCAGTAGGATCCCCTTGTCCACTACGGGAAACGCCTCGCTGAACTCGCGGGCCTTCTTCACCGCGCGAGTCAACTGCTCGTTACGATAGGTGACGAACGTGCCGAAGTTGCACGTGCGGTAGCGCGCGGGGATCCGAGCTTCCTTAAGCGATCGCCGCGCTACCGCCTCGCGCCAGCAGTCGCAGCGCGCCACGCGGGTGGTTCCATCGACGTCGTGCGCGCGCCATCCGGTGTCGTTGCACAGTGCGCAGGCCATGATTGCCGGTGCACAGCATACCGCGACACACGCGATCTACGAGGAACGCTTTTTTTTGCGCGTCGACCGCGACGCCTTGGCCGGTGTGGACTCGGTCGACGGCGGCGTGGGGGCCGACCGAACAAGATCGCCGGGCCGCGTTTTGACCAGCGCGGTGCCAAGCCGCTGCTCCCAGTCGCCGAGTCCGCGCGCGAGCTCCTGCTTGACGTACGCCATGAACTCGTTCACCTCGCGTTGCATACGGTCCATCTTCTCCCGCATGTTGAGGATGATCTCGACACCGGCAAGGTTGACTCCCAGGTCGCGCGTCAGCGACAGAATCGTTTCGAGTCGCTCAAGATCGTCCTCACTGTACAGCCGCGTGTTACCGTCGGTCCGCGACGGCTTGAGCAGGCCCTCGCGCTCATACAGGCGCAGCGTCTGCGGATGGATGTCGTAGCGCTGCGCCACCGCGCTGATCATGTATTGCGCCTTGCCGGATTGGCGTCGCGTCATCCCTCGAACAGATCCTTCCTGACGTCGTTCGAGTGGATGCGACCGAATTCCCGCAGCAACTTCTTTGACCGCTCGTCGAACACCGGCGGCAACACCACGCTCACCTCCACGACCAGGTCCCCGCGCGTCCCGGAATGCGGCGACGGCGCGCCGCGCGCGTGCAACCGGAACCGCTGGCCCGACTGGGTCCCCGGCGGGACGCGGAGCCGCGCCACGCCATCAAGTGTCGGGATGTCGATCTTGGCGCCGAGCGCCGCTTCGTGGATAGCGATGGGCATCTTCAGATGCAGGTCGTCGCCTTCCCGCTGCAGGAACCGGTGGTCCTGGACGGTGGCCGTGATATACAGGTCTCCTGCCTTGCCGCCGGCCCGGCCCGCGTTACCCTTGGCGTCAACCCGCAGCCGGGCGCCGTTGGGCACGCCAGCTGGCACTTGAATCGTGATGTGATCGTCACGCGCCACGACGCCTTCAGACCCACAGGCGCCGCATGGACGATGTCTCAAGCGGCCCGAACCGTCGCAGTGCTTGCACGATTTCGAGAAGACCATGTGTCCCCGTCGCCATCGCGTGGTGCCCACGCCGAGACACTTCGTGCACCGGCCGGAAACCGCCCGTCGCTGGCCGCTGCCGCCGCACCCTTCGCACACGTCGAGTCGCGTAATCGACAAGCGGCGTTCGGCCCCTTCGAGCGCCTCTTCGAAGCTGAGCGTCACCTCCCCATACAGGTCGCTGCCGCGCGCTGCCTCCGCAGCAGGCTGGCTCTCCCCCGCATCCTGAAACACCTCGGCAAACAGCTCGCCGAAGGTTGCAGAGGCGCCGCCGGCCGAACCGGACGTGGAGAAATCGAACCCCTGGAATTCCACGGACGTCTGGCGGGTGACCCGCGCGCGGACGCCATGCGCGTCGTACTCCAGCCGCCGGTCGGCGTCTCTCAACGTCTCGTAGGCTTCAGTCGCCTGGCGAAAAAACGCCTCCGCCTCACCGTCGCCGGGGTTGATGTCAGGGTGGTACCGCCGCGCCAGCCGCTTGTAGGCTCGCTTGACGTCGATCAGGCTCGCCTCGCGCTGCAGCCCGAGAATCACATAGAAATCCATGCCTGCCCCGGCACCCCCGGTCCCCGTGTCTACTTCTTGTCTTCTTCGACGACCTCCGCATCGATCACGTCACCACCACCGCCCCCCTCAGCCGCATCGGCCGGCGGCGCATCCGCCCCCCCGCCGCCATCCGTCGGCGGGGGGGGCGCACTCTGCTTGTACAACGACTCGGCCGCCTTGTGCTGCGCCGTGTTCAATGCGTCCAAGGCTGCCGTGATTGCCGCGACGTCCGTGCCCTCGTTCGCCTGCTTCAGCGCGGCGATCGCCTCCTCGACCGGCTGTCGGTCCGCGTCCGTCAGCTTGTCTCCGGCGTCCTTGACCATCCGCTCCGCCGCGTACACTGCCTGGTCAGCGCTGTTCTTTGCCTCCACCTCATCCTTCCGCTGCTTGTCCTCGTCGGCGTGCGACTCAGCCTCCTTCATCATCTGGTCGACCTCGTCCTTGCCGAGGCCGCTCGACGCCGTGATGGTGATCTTCTGTTCCTTTCCGGTCCCGAGATCCTTCGCCGAGACGTTCACGATGCCGTTGGCGTCGATGTCAAACGTCACTTCGATCTGCGGCACGCCACGCGGTGCCGGCGGAATCTCGGCCAAGTGGAACTTGCCCAGTGTTCGGTTGTCCTTCGCCATCGGGCGCTCACCCTGGAGGACATGAACCTCGACGCTGGTCTGGCTGTCGGCCGCCGTGGAGAACACCTCGCTCTTCTTGGTCGGAATGGTGGTATTGCGCTGAAGCAGCGTGGTCATCACGCCGCCGAGCGTCTCGATGCCGAGTGACAACGGCGTGACATCCAGCAGGAGCAGGTCCTTGACCTCGCCGGCCAGGACGCCCGCCTGCACCGCTGCGCCGATTGCCACGACCTCGTCCGCGTTGACTCCTCGGTGGGGTTCCTTGCCGAAGAGTTCCTTGACGATCTCCTGGACCTTGGGCACGCGGGTGGACCCTCCGACCAGCACCACCTCGTCGATCTTCGAGGGGTCGAGACCCGCGTCGGCAAGCGCCCGCTTCACCGGATCGACCGTCTTCTGGAGGAGGTCGTCCACCAGTTGCTCAAACTTGGCGCGCGTGAGTTTTTTTTGAAGGTGCTTCGGCCCGGATTGATCGGCGGTGATGAAAGGTAGGTTGATCTCGGTTTCCAGCACGGTCGACAGCTCCATCTTCGCCTTCTCGGCTCCCTCTTTCAGCCGCTGGAGTGCCATTCGGTCCTTGCTCAAGTCGATGCCCTCGTCGTTCTTGAACTCCGCGACGATCCAGTCGATGATTCGCTGGTCGAGGTTGTCGCCCCCGAGGTGCGTATCCCCGTTCGTCGATTTGACCTCGACAACACCTTCGCCAACCTCGAGGATGGAGATATCGAACGTGCCGCCCCCGAAGTCGTAGACCGCGATGGTCTCGTCCTTCTTCTTGTCGAGTCCATACGCGAGGGCTGCCGCCGTCGGCTCGTTCACGATGCGGAGCACTTCGAGTCCGGCGATCAGACCTGCATCCTTCGTTGCCTGCCGCTGCGCGTCGTTGAAGTAGGCGGGGACCGTGAGTACGGCCTTTTCGATGCTCTGGCCCAGATATTCCTCAGCGGCTTGTTTGAGCTTCTGGAGCACCATCGCCGACAGCTCGGGTGGGGCCAGTTCTTTGCCGCCCGCATTGACACGAGCGTCACCGTTCGACGCACGCGCCACCGTGTAGGGGACCATTCTCATCTCCTCGTTAACCTCATTGAAGCGCCGGCCCATGAAGCGCTTGATCGAGAAGATGGTGTTCTCCGGATTCGTCACCGCCTGGCGTTTGGCGACCTGACCAACCAATCGCTCGTCTGACTTCGAGAACGCGACCACGGACGGCGTCAATCTGCCGCCCTCCGGATTCGTGACGACCGTCGGCTCGCCACCTTCCATAACTGCGACGACCGAGTTGGTGGTACCTAAATCGATTCCGATAATCTTGCTCATCTATCTACGTCCTCAATGCCCGATCGAGGGCGGAATGACCACCCAGACCGCGCGAGAAAAGTGTACGGGACCACTCTGGCTCCGACAACATCCTATGTCAAGAGAAGTATAAAATATGAGTGCTTATCTGTCATTTAAAGCGATCCTCCAAGGAGCCGCATGCACTGCGCCGGTAACGGCGTGGTATAATTACGTCGTTTGGATCAAACTGGCAACACTATTCGATACAGACACTTAGAACCTTGGCGCGTCGTCGCCTCGACGCTGTTCCTTATGGCTTGGGTGAACGCCGGGGTCGTGGGCCTGCACGCTCAGACTGATGCGGTCGGCACGGCGTCTTGGACAGAGGGCGAGCCCTCGATCGTGCATGGCGCGCAGCGCCTCGTGGCCGTGGTCGACCAGTCAGTCCTAGGGAATCGCGTGGAACCCGGACGCGGTCGCCTGGAAATCCGGATCGATCCAGGCGCCAGGGAGCATATTTCGTATATGTGACCGAGGAACGCCGCTGGCAGGCGGTGCGTCGCGGCCATAAATCGCTCTACAAAGGGCTCTTACAGTCCACTAGTCATGACGCCAGCGCCGAACCGCTTCATCCGTCAGGCCATCGCCATCGGGCTCTTTGCCGTCGCCGCCGTACTCGGGACCGTGAGCGGTGCCCTGTTCGCGTACTCCCCGGACCTTCCCGAAATCGCCGACCTCGACGACTACGCCCCGAACACCATCACCCGAGTGTACGCCAGTGGTGGCGAAATCATCGGCGACTTCGCCACCCAGCGTCGGTTCATCATCGGCTACGACGACATCCCCGAGGTGCTCCGCCATGCAATCATCGCCGCCGAAGACGGCTCGTTCTTCGAGCACAGCGGCATCAGCATCCCGGCGATCATCAGGACGGCGGTCAACGACGTACTCCGACGGCGACTCCATGGCGCCAGCACGCTGACGATGCAACTTGCCCGCAACATCACGGTCGGGGGCGAGGTCCTCGGCCAGGAGAAAACGCTGCTGCGCAAGCTCCGAGAGACGTATTACACGTTTCTCCTCGAGAAGCGCTACACAAAACGCGAGATCTTCACGCTCTACTGTAATCAGATGTGGCTCGGCACGGCGAGGCACGCAGCCCACGGCGTTGAAGCCGCCGCCCGCTTGTACTTCGGGAAGGCAGCGAAGAACCTCGCACTTAGCGAGGCCGCTGTCATCGCGGGTATCTTCCAGTTACCCGCGCTCCAAAGCCCTCTGGTCAACATGGAGTGGGCCACCCGCCGGCGTAACTACGCGCTCGGTCGGATGGCCGAGGACGGCTACATCACACCCGAGGAAGCGGAGGCTGCGAAGGCTGAACCGATTCGACTTGCGCCGCGGCGCGAGCGGAGGAATACGATCGCGCCCTACTTCTTGGAGGAAGTCCGGCAACACCTCGAGCAGGAGTACGGTGCCAGACGCTTATACGAGGACGGACTCGCGGTACGGTCGACGCTCGACCTGGAACTCCAGATCGCAGCGAATCGTGCGGTGTCCGAAGGGCTTCGGAGTCTGGACAAGCGACACGGGTACCGGGGCCCACGACGGAACGTCTTGACCGATGGCGACGCCGTCGACTCGCTGGACGCGTTTGAGCATCCGCGATGGATCTACCCGATCGAGATCGGCGAAGTCGTGCCGGCCGTCGTTACCGGCGTCGACGGCGGCACCGTGCAGGTGCGGGTCGCCGGGTACACGGCGACAATCGATTCGGAAGGGTATCGCTGGACGCGTGCTCAGTCGGCGGAGGAGATCGTTGAGCGAGGCGATCTGGTCGACATCCGGGTGACTGCATTGCCGGAGACGTCCGACGACATCGCCGGCGCCACGCTCGACCAGGAGCCCGAAGTGGAGGCCTCGCTCCTGGCCATCGACAACCGGACCGGACACATCCTTGCGATGGTGGGCGGGTACGATTTCGAGCGAAGCAAGTTCAACCGCGCCACGCAGGCGTATCGACAGCTCGGATCGTTGTTCAAGGGCGTGCTGTACGCTGCTGCCGTCGACCAGGGGTTCACGACCACGTCGATCCTGATGGACGAACCGGTTAGCTTTAACGTCGGTCCCGACCAGGCGCGCTACGAGCCGACCAACTACGACAACAAGTATGAGGGGCCGATCACCCTTCGCTGGGCACTCGAAGACTCGCGGAACGTGCCAGCGGTCTGGCTGATGAACGAAGTCGGTCCGGAGACGGTGGTCGACTTCGCGCGTCGCGTCGGCTTCACTTCACCCATTCCGCCGTATTTATCGGTCGCGCTCGGAGCGGCCGAAGCCACGCTGAGTGAGATCACGAGCGCGTTCTCCGTATTTCCGAATGGGGGGACACGCATGGTGCCGTTCCAGATCCAGCGCATCCTCGACCGCGAAGGGAATGTGCTGGAAGAGCATCATCCGCAGTCACGCGATGCGCTGCGGGCCGACACCGCCTACATCATGGTGAGTCTCCTGCGCGGGGTCGTGCAGCGCGGCACGGGGCGCGGCGCCCTGCGTCTCGGTTGGCCGGTCGGCGGCAAGACGGGCACCATGGACGGGTACACCGACGCCTGGTTCGTCGGCTTCGACCCCGACATCACCGTCGGCGTGTGGGTCGGCTACGACGAGAAGCGGACCCTCGGCGACAGAGAGCAAGGAGCGCGTGTCGCGCTCCCGATCTGGATGAGCTTCATGGAGGCGTACGTGGCCGGCCGCCAGACACCTCGGGGGTTCGTCCCACCGGGCAATATCGTCTTCACGACCGTGGACCCGACGACGGGCGAGATCACCGAACCGTGGGCGCGCGATTCGATCCAGGAGGCGTTCATCGCGGGGACCGAGCCGGGCACCGCGTTTCGCAGGTAGACGCCGACCACGGCGGTTACCCGTTCGCCTCCTCCGCCTTCCGCATCAAGCACCGCTTGATGAACTCGTCGAGGTCCCCGTCCAGCACACGCTCGACGTTCCCAACCTCCATCTTCGTGCGGTGGTCCTTAACCATCTGATAGGGGTGCAGCACGTAGCTGCGGATCTGGCTCCCGAACGCAATGTCTTTCTTTTCACCGCCGATCTGCGCCATCTTTTCCTGCTGTTCCCGGAGCCTCAGGTCGTAGAGTCGCGCCCGGAGCACCTTCATTGCCGCGTCGCGGTTGCGGTGCTGCGACCGCTCGTTCTGACACGACACGACGACATTGGTGGGCAGATGGGTGATGCGAACGGCCGAATCGGTCACGTTGACGTGCTGACCGCCTGCGCCACTCGACCGATACGTGTCGATCCGGAGGTCCTTGTCGTCGATCTCGACCTCGACGTCGTCAGGAAGCTCAGGCCAGATGAAGACCGACGCGAACGACGTGTGTCGCCGCGCCGCCTGATCGAACGGTGAGATCCGCACCAGACGGTGCACACCCGCCTCCGGCAGTAGCAACCCGTAGGCGTATGACCCGTGCACGGTCATCGTCGCGCTCTTGACACCCGCTTCGTCGCCCGGTTGGAACTCGATCACGTCGCGCGTGAAGTTGCGGCGTTCCGCCCACCGCAGATACATCCGCAGCAGCATTTCGGCCCAGTCTTGTGATTCGGTCCCGCCAGCACCCGGATGTATCGAGACGATCGCGTTTCGCGCGTCGTGCTCACCACCGAGCATCTTCTTGATCTCGCCGGCGTCGACCTGTGCCTGGAGTTCGTCGAGTCCCGCAGCCAGATCGTCGGCCACGCTCTCGCCCTGGTTGGCCCACTGGACGAGCACATCGAGATCCTCACTCCGGGAGCGGAGCGACTCAGAGAGGTCGAAGTCTTCCTGGAGACGGCGGCGGCGCTGGAGAACCTGCTGGGCCGTCGCCTGATCGGCCCAGAAGTTCGGAGCGGCAGCCTGCTGCTCGAGGCGTGCGATCTCGGTCTCTACACCAGCAGCGTCAAAGATAACCCCGCAGGTCTGCCGCCCGTTTGACTAGGTCCTGGTACCGTCGAATCTGTTCATCGAGCGCGATCGCCACCGTATCCTCCGTTCGCAGTGAGATGGGTCAGAGTTCGCCGCGCCGTGTGATGGTGCCAGTCAGCGCCGCGTCTGACGTGCGCGGGCGCCGCGACGGCAGACCCAGAGCAGAAGCGCGGTCATAACGGCCCCGGCATACGCCGGCGCATCACCGATGCGTCCGTACAGGGTCAGGCCATCGAGCAATCGCACGTCCTCGACCACGATAGCGGGCTCGAACAGCGCGGTCCGTACCCGGATACGACCGTAGGGATCGATGACGCCGCTGATACCCGTATTAGCGGCGCGGACCAAGAACCGTCCCTGCTCGATGGCACGGAGGATCGCCTGCTGAAAATGCTGGTGCGGCGCCGCCGAACGTCCATACCAGGCATCGTTCGTGATCGTGACGAGCAGCGTACTCCCGGCCCGCACGAGCTCGCGCACGAGTCCAGCATAGATGATCTCGTAGCAGATCGCCGTGCCGACCGGGTGGCCCCCGACGGGCAAGGTGCGTGGACCGGGCCCCGCGGAGAAATCAGAGACCGTCTCGACGAGCGGCGACAAGAAGAACAGCGCGCGCTTCATTGGCACGTATTCCCCGAACGGCACGAGGTGCTGCTTCTGATAGACACCCGCCGTCGCGCCGGCCGGATCGACCATATAGGCGGCATTGTAGAAACGCGTCTCGGCGCCCGCCCTGATCGAGGTGCTGCCGACGAGGGTGTGCGCGCCGGTTTCCCGCGCGGTGAGACGTATCGCCTCGCCGCGCGGGTCCCGCTCGAGCGGAAACGGGATAGCCGCCTCCGGCCAGACGATGAGCTGGGCGCCGTTGGCGGCGGCGCGTCGTGTCTGATCCAGATAGCCGGCGAGGATCGCCTCGCGCCTCGCAGGGTCCCACTTCTCCTCCTGCGCGACGTTGCCCTGCAACGCGGCCACGCGCAGCGGCGCTCCCGCGCTGATCAGCGCCGCGTTCTCTAGGCGCCAGTAGCCGAACGCCACGCTCGCCACGACGACGGCGGCGGTTGCCGCTCCAGGCGCCCAACGCCGCGGCTGGGCGACGACCGTGTAGGCAAGGGCCGCATTGACCAGCACCACGAGCGCGGACAGGCCGAGGACGCCCGCGAGGCTGGCGACCTGGGCGACCGGTAAGACCGTCGCCTGGCTGTAGCCGACGAGCTCCCACGGGAAGCCGGTGAACAGATGGATCCGGCCGAGCTCCGTCGTCACCCATACGGCAGGCGCGAAGAGCAGTCCGCCGACGCCGAGCCGCTTCCGGACGAAGCCCATCGTCAGCGCGAAGAGCGCCGGGAAAAGCGCGAGGTAGGCCACGAGCAACCCGTGCACGAGCCACGCCGCCGATCGCGGCAGCCCTCCGTAGTCGATCATCACAGCCGGAATCCAATAGATGGTGCCTGCGAAATGGACGAGACCAGTCACGAGTCCGACCGCGAAGGCGCCGCGCGGCGAAAGCCCGCTGCCGACCGCGACCAGGAGCGGCACAAGCGCGATCCAGGCGATGGCGGGGTGCCCGAGGTGGGGGAAGCTGAAGACGAGCAGGACGCCCGAGAGCGCTGCGGCGAGCGGCGTCGCGACGGCGGTCCGCCCCGCCACTAGCGCGTGATCCAGGGCTTGAACTGTTCTTCGGTCTCCAGACGCTGCTGCGCCCGCTCCGCGTCAGCTCGGTTCGAAAATGGACCGACGCGGACGCGAAACACATCCACGGGCGCATCCGGTACAGGGTCGACCACGAACGCTCGGTATCCCTTGGCGCTGAGATCGTGGGCCACCTGGTGCGCTGCTGGTAGTTCGCGAAGTGCCATGACCTGCACCGCCCATCCGCCGGGCCGAGCTGTCGCCGCGGCAGTCGAATCCGCAACCGCCTGCGATCGGGTGAGCGACGGGTCCACGCCCACCCCCGACGCCTGCTCCACCTCGGGGGGTCGTGTGGGCGACGAAGGCGCTGGCCGCAGCGCGACGACCTCCCCGGTCGTCGGTTCGGGCAGATCCTCCACGGGCAGCGGCGGCTCGGCAGCTACGCGCGGTTTGCGCAGCGCGTCCTCAGGCAGGGCGTCGCTCTCCAACCCCAACCGCCAGACGTAGGTCAAGTCGTCACCCGACAACGCGGCCGCCGAGGGCTCGGCATTGCGTGTGCTGACGACTGCGGGCCGTCGATCGTCTCCGAAAAGGGACGCGGCCGCCGCGCCACTACTGTCCATCCGCAGGAGCGGCTGGACGAAAGGCACACCTCGCCCGACGAGGACGCCGAAGAGGAACACCACCACCGCGACGACGGTCGCCGCAATGAACAGAAAGACGATTTGCTTGGGGCTTGAGGCGACGTCGCCTGGGACCTGTGAGGCCATACCGGGCTAGTGTCAGGACCCGTCGCTTTTCTTCCCGCCCAGCACGCTGAAAATGTCTACGGGCAGCGGGAACACGAGCGTCGAGTTCTTTTCGCTGGCGATCTCAGTCGCCGTTTGCAAGTAGCGGAGTGTGACGGCGAGGGGCTGTGTGCCTATCACTTCGGCCGCTTGCGCCAGCTTCTCCGACGCCAGGAACTCGCCCTGAGCGTGGATGATCTTAGCACGCTTCTCGCGCTCGGCTTCGGCCTGTCGGGCCATTGCACGCTGCATGTCGACCGGCAGATCGACGTGCTTGACCTCCACGGCGGACACCTTCACGCCCCACGGATCAGTCTGCGTGTCGAGAATCTGTTGCAACTGCTGATTGAGCTGCTCCCGTTCGGCCAGTAACCCGTCGAGCTCGACCTGGCCGAGCACGCTGCGCAGCGTGGTCTGCGCGAGCTGTGAAGTCGCGTAGTGGAAGTTCTCGACTTCGACGATGGCGCGCTGCGGCTCCATGACGCGGAAATAGACAACCGCGTTCACCTTGACCGAGACGTTGTCCTTCGTGATGACATCCTGCGGTGGCACGTCCATCACTATCGTCCGCAAGCTCACGCGCACCATCCGGTCAATCGGGGCGAAGACGAGGATTACGCCAGGGCCCTTCGGACGCGGATACAGCTTACCCAGACGAAAGATGACGGCGCGCTCGTACTCGTTCAGGATCTTGATGGAGCTGACGAGATACAGCAGGAGGATGACGAGAAAAATGAGCCCCGGATTGATCATGTCCCTACTCCTCCATCGGCCGCGGACTCGCGGCGTTGCACCCTGAGTGTCATGCCGTCGACCCCGACGACGCGCACCCGGTCCCCTTCGGCCAGCTCATCTTTGGTAGTCGCCGACCAGATCTCGCCGTGCGTCGACACCCGGCCGGCACCGCCCATCGGAATCGGACCGAGCGCCAGCCCGACCGCGTCGAGCATTCCGGAGACGCCGGTGACGGGCTGTGTGCGCTGCGCTCGAATCACCAGGCGGGTCAGAAACCCGACGATGGCGGCCAGCGCGAGCATGCTCCACAGGATGAACGGGATGCCGAGCTGGAGCTCCGGGGCCGGCGAATCAATCAGCATCAGCGCACCGAACACCATACTGACGATGCCGCCGGTCGCGAGGAGGCCATACGTGGGAGTCAGCATCTCGACCACGAGCAGCGCGAGTCCGAACAAAATCAAGAGCAGTCCCACGTAGTTGATGGGGAGGATCTGAAACGCGAAGAACGCCAGCAGGAGACAGAGGCCACCCACGATCCCGGGCACGGTCGCCCCGGGGTTCCACAGCTCGATCGTCAGGCCGAGCGTCCCCAGGCTGAAGAGCAGCACCGCCACCTGGGGATGCGCGACCGCGCTCAGCAACTGCTGCCGCCAAGTCATCGTCACGCGCTCGACGCGCGCGTCGGCCGTGCGGAGGACCTGGGTGCTTCCATCCCATCGCCTGATCTTTCGCTCGTGCAGCTGGTCGAGGAGATCGTCGAGATCCGACGCGATCAGGTCGATGAGCGGGGGCTCGGCGGCGAGCGCTTCCTCCTCGGTAAACGACCGACTCTCGGTGACGGCCTTTTCCGCGAGCTCGACGCTGCGCCGACGGCGGTTCGCCAGCGAGCGCGCGTAGGCCGCGACGTCAGAAGCCGCCTTCTCGGCCATCGTGTCGTCCATCGCGGCGCCGGTGCCTGAGACCGGATGCGCCGCCCCGATGTGGGTGCCGGGCGCCATTGCCGCGATGTCGGCGGCAATCGTGATCAGGAACCCGGCGGAGGCAGCGCGGGTCCCGCTCGGGCCGACGTAGATCACGACGGGGGTCTCGGACTCGATGATCCGGGAGTTGATCGTGCGGGTCGAATCGACCAGACCGCCCGGCGTGCGGAGCGTCAACACGACAAGATCCGCGTCGTCGGCATCCGCACGGTCGAGGGTCTGCACGATGTACTCGGCCGAGACGGGATGGATGAGCGCCTCGACTTCGGCGGCGTAGACGAGGGGGCGCGAGCCGGCAGCGGCCGGGTCACCCTGGCGGGCGCCGACAAGCGCCGACGCGAAAAGCGGCAGCGCGAGCCAACCCACCGCTATACGAAAGCCGACGCGCCGACGGGCACGAAACGCAGACATCTGGAACTCCACTCGTACCGTAACGGAGCGCCTGAACCGTGTCAACGCATACGTCGATCGGGAGCGAGCCTCGTCGACGCCAGCGGGCGCGCCTCGGCGGTCCCACCGCGAATCGTCAGGATGCGAGCGGGAACCGTCGGTCACCCAGCATCGCCGAATCTCCACCACCTCGGGCAGCTCGAAGCGTTCGAAGAACCGCGCGGTCGCCCCGCGTGAAACGCGCACAGGGAGCCGGGTCGGCAAGCACTCGGCCACCGCCTGATGCAGGCAGGGCGCCCGCATTCTCCGCAGGCAGGCTCTCTGCTAGGGTTACGCGTACGGATGTCAACCGCGGCCATCCTCGCAGGCGGGCAGGCACGTCGGTTCGGCGGGCGCCCCAAGGCGCTGCTTCCTCTCGGTGACCAGCGCGTCATCGATCGCCTCCTGACCGTCCTGCGGTCAGTCACTGAGGAGGTCGTCATCGTTGCCCCTGCGGGTCACCGCCTCGACGACCTAGGGGTGCCGATCCAGGAGGACTTGCGACCCGGAGCCGGTCCACTGGGCGGAATCTATACCGCGCTGGTTGCGTCCCGGTCGCCACAAACGCTCGTCGTCGCCGCCGACATGCCGTTTCTCAGTGTGCGGTTCCTTGAGCATGTACTGCACACCGGACGCGACGTCGACATCGCCGTACCTCGCACCCGGGACGGCCGCCAGCCGCTCTGCGCGTCGTATGGCCAGCGGTGTGTCGTGCTCATCGAACGCCGTCTCGACGCGCGTGCGCTCAAGGTCACTGACGCGTTCGCAGGCGCCCGCACGATCGAGATCGGACCGGAGGCGATCGCACCATTCGACCCGGAAGGCACACTCTGCTTCAACATCAACAGGCCAGCCGACTACGCCCGGGCGCTCGCCGTGGCCGCGGCCGGCACGGCGCCGCTCTGTTCGGTCGTATGATGATGGTGGACAGCCGCGCGGAAGCGCGTCGGAGTCACCGGCATGATTCTGCCCATTCACGCAGCACTCAAGGACCGTCTCCACACGGTGCTTACGGAGCTGTACGGCCTCGACACCGACGCCGTGCCCGAGATCGCGGTGCAGTATCCGCCCGACAGATCACTGGGAGATCTAGGCATCCCGGTCGCGTTCGAGCTCGCGCGCACGCTGCGCAGGGCACCGAGGACCATCGCGGCTGAGGTCGTCGCCGCGCTCGGCCGCATCGATGGGATAGCCCGCGCGGAAGCCGCGCCGAACGGTTACGTCAACGTGTTCCTCGACCGGGCCATGTTCGTCAGGAAGACGTGCACGACACCAGCAGCGGCGGCCACGGCACCGGCGACCAAGACCATCGTCGAGCACACCGCGATCAACCCGAACAAGGCCGCCCACATCGGCCACCTGCGAAACTCGGCGCTCGGTGACACGCTGGCCCGGGTACTGCGCTTTCTGGGCACGCCCGTTGAAGTCCAGAACTACATTGACGATACCGGCGTCCAGGTAGCCGATGTCGTCGTCGGATTCGAGCAACTCGAGCACGCGTCGCTCGACGACGTGGCCGCGCTCACCGCTCAGCCGCGGTTCGACTCCTACTGCTGGGATCTGTACGCGCGCGTGACCGAATGGTACGCCGGCGACGACGACCGCCTCGTCCACCGCGCCCGCGCGCTGCGCGATCTGGAGACTGGCATCACCCCGACGGCTGCGATCGGCCGGGCTGTTGCGGCCAAGATCGTCCAGTGTCACCTCGCCACGATGGATCGACTGAACGTCGAATACGACCTATTGAGCTGGGAAGGCGATATCCTGCGCCTCGAATTCTGGGCGCGCGCGTTCGCCGTGCTGCAACGAGCCGATGCCATCTTTCTACAGACGGAGGGTCCACAGGCCGGCTGCTGGGTCATGCCGCTCGCGGATCTTCGCCGGCAGGACGAGGACGTGGATGTGAACGCCGGGGCCGACAGCGCAACCGAGGAGGGACCCTACACCCGCGCCAAGATTATCGTCCGCTCTAACGGGACGGTGACCTACGTCGGCAAGGACATCGCCTATCAGTTCTGGAAGTTCGGGCTGCTCGACCGGGACTTCCGCTATCGTCATCATAGTGACCAGCGCTCGGGCCAGCCCCTGTGGTCGACGACAGCTGAATCAGACACGCGAACAGACGCGCTCGTCCCACCCGCCTTCGGGGACGCGGCGGCTGTCTACAACGTCATCGATACGCGGCAGTCGTATCTGCAAGCGCTGCTCAAACAAGCGTTGACCGCGATCGACCGTCGGGCGCAGGCGGATCGCTCGGTGCATGTCTCCTACGAGATGGTGGCGCTCTCTCATGGCACGGCACGCGCGCTCGGCTACGACGCCGACCCCGAGGAGCGGCGCCCCTTCGTCGAGGTGTCGGGACGCAAGGGTCTGGGTGTCAAGGCCAATGACCTGCTGGACCGGGTGACGGCGGCAGCGCGGCGCGAGGTCCTCAAGCGCCACGTCGATCTGGCCGCGAACGAGACGGAAGCCGAGCGCATCGCCTCCATCATCGCCGTGGCCGCCATCCGCTACTTCATGATCAAGTACTCACGCGGAAAGCTCATCGTCTTCGATATCGACGAGGCGCTGAGCTTCGAAGGCGAGAGTGGTCCGTATGTGCAGTACGCGGCAGTGCGCGCGGAGAAGATCCTCCAGAAGCTGCGCCGGCGCCATGGCACCGATGACACAGCGCTGGTGGACGCGCTCGCGACACTGCCGGACGAGCCGCTCGACGACCCCGACGGGACCGATCTGTGGGGTCTCTTCCTGGAAGCCGCCCGGCTCGACGAAATCGCTGCGCAGTCGGTCCGCGCGCTCGAGTTGTCCGTTCTGGCCAAGTACACGTTCGGGCTTGCGCAGACATTCAACACCTTCTATCACCGCTGCCCAGTCATCGCCGAGGAGCGCCGCGACGTGAGGCTCTGGCGCGCGGCGGCGGTCACCTACGTGCGTCTTCAGTTGGGGCGAGCCCTGGATCTGATGGGGTGCGAGGTGCCGCCGCGAATGTAGCGGTGGTCGACCACTCTAACGGTCAAGCGGTAGGCTGTCGCCGATCGGAACGCGCGCCGGTGACCACTACCGATTCACCCTATACAGTCCACTAGTCGTAGGTGAGACGCGGCAGCTCGATGTAGTCGGTCAAGAGCCGATCGAGGCTGGCGTCCAGCGCCCGTCGAAACACATCCGGCGCCATCCGGTTCCGAAACGGCTCGAGGTCAAGGGCGGCGGATTCGCGCAACCGACCGCGCAGGGTTTCGTCGGCACTTGCGTGCGCTGCAGCGTGCAAGAGCCGTTCGAGCTCCTCCAGCCGGCCAATGATTCGTAGCCGTGCGTCGCCACGGGCGGTCCTGGCCGCCGCGCGCGTCTCGTCCAGCTCCGCCACGACGTCTGCCACCCGCTGGTCCAGCGCCGTGGGTCTGGTGGCGCCCCGCCACGCCCGCAACCGCGAGGCGACCTGATCGACATGGGCCGACAACGAGCGTCGCCGCGACGCGCGCTGGCCGTCGGCGGCCTCGGGTGCCGCGCGCGTACCGGCAGTGCCCACACCGATCGCGCGCTTCCACTCGTCGAACAGATCCTGGACATCGGCCTCGCAGTACTCGATCCGGAGCGGCCGTCGCTTCGGCCCCGTGGCGTAGTACCGTGCCTCGGCCAGATCCACCGCACGCATCACTACACTCAGCGGTATCGCCGCGCTCGCCCAGCCGCTCACGAGCTCGAACGCCGGTCCGACGATGCGGATGAGGTGCCCGTCGTTCTTGCGGCAGAGATACGACTCGACGTCACGGCAGTAGGCTCCGGGATCCATCTCGGGTACGTCTTCGCGATCGCGCTAGCCCATCTGCGTGTTCCGCTCCCACACGAAGCGAAGACCGGCAAGTGTCAGATCCGGTTGCACCTCGTCGATCGCGTCGGTTTCGTCAGCGATCACGCGGGCCAGTCCACCTGTAGCGATGCAGATGGTGGTGGAACCGTCGCCGGACAGCTCGGCGCGCATGCGCGACACGATACCCTCGACCATCGCGACGTAGCCAAAGAAGAGACCGGACTGTATCGACCCCACGGTCGTCCGGCCGATCAGCTCTTCCGGCTTTCGCACGTCGACCCGCGGCAGCCGCGCGGCGCGCTGAAAGAGCGCGTCGGCCGATATCTCCACGCCGGGACAGATCACTCCGCCCCGGTAAGCGCCGCCCGCCGAGATCGCATCGAACGTGGTCGCGGTGCCGAAATCGACGACGACGACCGACCGCCGCGGTGCGCCATACAGCCGCAATGCCGCAACGGCGTTCACCAAACGGTCGGCGCCGACGTCGTCTGGCGTTTCGTATTCGATCGCCAGACCGGCGTTGCCGGCATCCACACTCAGGATCGAGCGATCGAGCCCCCGGGCGACCATCTCGGAGACCGTCCGGGTGAGAGTAGGGACCACCGACGCCATCACGACGCCGTCAATTCCTGAGACGTCGATCTCTCCCTCGGCGAACAACCGGTTCACGAGCACCCACAGCTCGTCCGCGGTGCGATCGCGGAGCGTCGCGAGCCGCCAGCTGACGGCAAGGTCATCACCCTCGAAGATCCCGAACACGATGTTGGTGTTGCCGATGTCGATGGCTAACAGCACCGAATTGCACCTTGGCTTCGGGCTCAAAGGACCTGGGTGTCCCGATCTCGTGCCACCTGCGCCACAAGCCTTAAGTCCTGAGCCCCAGGCGCCGAGCCGGGCGGGCGCGTCGTTTCTACCAAAGTCCGTCCTCCCACGTCACCTCGCCACCGACGATACGCTCGGTCCGCCCACTACAGTCCACCGTCAGTGCGCCGTCCTGATCAATGCCTGCCGTCACACCGGTGTACCGCGTGCCGTGTCCGTTCCAGGCAACCCGGACTCCCTGGCTGCTCGGAGACCACGCACGCCACTGCGCAAGAAGGTCGGCCGACCCGTGCGCGGCCAGCATCCGCCGCCACCGCTCGACGCCCGACAACACGTCTGCGAGAAGGACCGCCGACCCTACAGGCGTTCGAGCCTCCGCACCGAGCGACGTCGCGCGTCCGACCAGCTCGACGGGATAGTCCGCTCGACCGACGTTGATTCCGATACCCATCACGACACCCTCACCGGCCGCGAGCGGCAAGCGCTCGGCCAGGAGGCCGGCCACCTTCCGGGACCGCGGGCACGCCGCGCCCGCAGGGTTCTCGTGCACGAGGCGCACGACGAGGTCATTTGGCCACTTGAGCTCAACCGGGACGCCGCTCCGTTCCCGCACGGCCTCGGCAACCGCGACCCCGGCCATGAGCGTGACCAGCGGCGACTGTGGTCCACGCAGCAGAATCGACACATACAGCCCCGCTCCGGGCGGTGAATGCCACGAACGCCCGCGGCGCCCTCGACCCGAGGTCTGCGCCCGCGCCAGCACGGTCGTGCGGTCGGCCGCGCCAGACTCGGCCAGCCCAACAGCCACGTCGTTCGTCGAGGTCACCTCGTCGAAGTACACGAGCCGGACCGCCGTGAGATCCGGCCGCCGGCGCAGAGCAGACGCGACGTCTGGTGGCGGCGGCAATGCACTCATCGACGGACTCGGCATCCAGCCTTACGAGACGATCTCGAAGCTCATGTCAATCGCCGGGGCCGAATGCGTCAGCGCGCCCACCGAGATGTAGTCTGGACCCAGTGCAGCAATCGTGTCGATGTCGGCCAGCGTGATTCCGCCTGAGACCTCCGTCTGCGCACGCCCGCGGCACCGCTCGACCGCCGCGCGCCGTTGGTCTGGCGAGAAGTTGTCGAGCAGCACGATGGCGGCCCGGGCGTCGAGCGCCTCGTCCACCTCGTCGAGGGAATGCGCCTCAACTTCGATCGGCAGGTCGTGATCGGTCGCGCGCAGCTTCTCGACCGCGGTGGCGATCGATCCGGCCACGCGCACGTGGTTGTCCTTGATCAGCAGCCCGTCGTCGAGCGCCAGACGATGATTGACCGCCCCGCCGGCTCGAACGGCGTACTTCTCCAGCACCCGGAGGGTCGGTGTCGTCTTCCGGGTGTCGAGGATGGTCGTGCGCGCGCCGGCGGCGTCGACGAACCGGCGTGTCAGTGTCGCGATGCCGGACAGACGTTGCAAGAAGTTCAATGCCGTCCGCTCCGCGGTGAGCAATGCCGACGCGAACCCGCTTAGACGCAGGATGGTCTCCCCCGCTTCGCACGTCTCCCCATCCTGATGCGCGTGCGTCACCTGCGCCTTGGGATCGAGCTGCAAAAACACCTCAAGCCCGACATCCATCCCGGCGAGCACGCATCCCCTGTTGGTCTGCACCTCACCCGTTGCGTGTGCGTCAGACAGCACGGCCGCCTCAGTCGTGATGTCCCCCCGCCGCAAATCCTCGGCCAGCGCGCGACGCACCACTTCGCGATACAGCCCGGGGTCCAGTGGAGCGAACGGCTCCTCCTTCACCTACCGAGCTCCTGCAGGATCTGCTCCAGCTTGGCCTGGTGCACACCACGCTCCTGCTCCTGAGCGCGTGCGTCGCTCACGACCTGCGGGTCCGCGCGCGTCACGAAGGCCGGGTTGTCGAGACGCGCCTGTAGGCGGACGCGCTGCTGCACGACCTTGTCCAGATCCCGCTGCACCCGGGCGGCCTCCTTCGCGCGGTCGACGATGCCTGCAAGGGGGATGTGAATCTGGAAATCTCGAACGACTCGCCGAACGGTATCCGGGCTGCGCTCGACCTCGGAGGCGAACGCGAGATCCTCCAACCCGGCGAGTCTGACGACATGCGACGCGTGCGCGCGCAATACCGCCTCGGTGTCGGTGTCGGCGCCCTGAATCAGCGCGGCGATCTTCTGCGCGGGCGGAACTCCCCACTCCGACCGGACGGTCCGCACGCCCGTTGTGACCGCCTGCAGGAGCGCCATCACCGTGACAGCCTCCTCATCGACCCACCCTGGCTCGGGGGTGGGAAACGCCGACAATGTGATTGTCTGGTCGCTCCCACTCGCCGACCGGCCGTCGTCCGGCCGCTGCGGCAAGGCCTGCCAGATCTCCTCTGTCACGAACGGCACGAAGGGGTGCAACAGACGCAGGACCCGGTCGTGCACCTCCAGCAGCACCGCCACGGCATGGTCTCGCACCGGAGCCTCGGCCTGGAGCTCGGGCTTGACCAGTTCGATGTACCAGTCGGCGTACTCGTGCCAAAAGAAGTGGTAGAGCCGGTCGGCCGCGACGTCGAACCGATAGCGCTCCAACGCTGCGTCGACCTCGCGTGCCAACGCGCTCGTGCGATGCAGAATCCACCGATGCATCACGTCGAGCGTGGCGGGAGGTGGAAGGTCCGGCCGCGCCGCGAGCGTCTCCGGCACGTTCATCAAGACAAACCGGGACGCATTCCAGACCTTATTGATGAACTGCCGCGCGTTGCGCAGGCGGCCCTCGGAGAGGGAGATGTCCATGCCGGGCGAGGCGAGCGAGGCCAGTGTGAAGCGAAAGGCATCAGCCCCGATCTCATCCATCAATTCCAGCGGATCGACGACGTTCCCCTTCGATTTGCTCATCTTTTGCCCGTGCGCATCACGCACGAGCGACGTGATGTACACCGATCGAAACGGCACCTCGTTCCTGAATCTGAGCCCTAGCATCATCATCCGCGCCACCCAGAAGAAGATGATGTCGTGAGCGGTGATCATCAGGCTGGTCGGGTAGTACCGGCTGAGATCGTCGGTCTCCTCGGGCCACCCCATCGTGCTGAAGGGCCACAGGCCTGAGCTGAACCAGGTATCGAGCACGTCGGTTTCCTGCCGCAGCGCTCCACCGCACGCACACGCGGGCGGGGCCGTCTCGGCGACGTGCATCGTGCCGCACGAATCGCAGTACCACGCGGGAATCCGATGTCCCCACCACAGCTGGCGGGAGACGCACCAATCGTGGATATTCGTCATCCAGTCGTTGTAGGTCTTCGTCCACGTGTCGGGAACGAACCGCGTGCGGCCCTGCGCCACCGCCTCCATCGCCGGTTCGGCCAGCGGCTTGATGCGAACGAACCACTGGGTGGATAGCAGCGGCTCCACGACGGTGGCGCACCGCTCGCAATGACCGACCGCATGTTCATGGTCCTCGACGCCGGCGAGCAGGCCATCGGCGTCCAATTGGGAGACGAGCGCCTTGCGCGCAGCAAATCGATCCTGGCCCGCGTACGGACCCGCGTCGCTCGTCATCCGGCCGTCCTCGTCGATCACCGCGACCTTACGCAAGCCATGCCGCTCGCCCATCTCGAAATCGTTCGGATCGTGCGCCGGCGTGACCTTGACCGCGCCGGTGCCGAACGCGGGGTCGACAAACGCGTCGGCGATGATCGGCAGATCGCGCCCGATGACCGGGAGCCGAACGGACCGGCCCACCACGTCGCGATAGCGTTCGTCGTCTGGGTGCACCGCCACGGCGGTGTCCCCGAGCATGGTTTCCGGCCGGGTCGTCGCGACGGTCATGCCGCCGTCACCGTCCGTATAGGGGTAGCGGAGGTGATACAGCTTGCCCCCTGTCGGTCGGTGGATGACCTCGAGATCAGACAATGCCGTCCGGCATCGTGGACACCAGCTCACGAGATACGTGCCACGATAGATGAGCCCTTCCTGATACAGGGATACGAACACCCGTCTCACCGCCCGCGACAGCGACTCGTCGAGCGTGAATCGCTCACGCGACCAGTCGACCGATGACCCGAGCTTGCGCATCTGACTCGTGATCGTTCCACGACTCTGCTCGACCCATGTCCAGACGCGCCGTTCAAACTCCTCGCGGCCGAGATCGTGCCGTGTTTTCCCCTCTGCGGCGAGCTGCTTTTCGACGACGTTCTGCGTGGCGATGCCCGCGTGGTCGGTGCCGGGCAGCCACAGCACGTCGAACCCGCGCATGCGTTTCCAGCGGGCCATGATGTCGGGCAACGTCTGGTTCAAGGCGTGACCGATGTGTAGCGTGCCGGTGACGTTGGGTGGCGGAAGCACCATGCTGAACGCCGGCCGGCCGGCCGACGGGGTTGCGCGGAATGCGCCCAAGGCTTCCCAGTAGGCGTACCACTTCGGATCGACCGTGGTGTGGTCAAAGGCGATTGGAAGCGCACGCATCTCCGCCTGATGGTATCAGGAGCCAGTGACGATGGACGGGACCTGCGGACGCGGGCGGGCTACTTGGCGCCGGCCTTGATGCGATCGATCTCGTCACGGACCAGCCGTTCGGCTACCTCCGAGACGATCTCAGCGGTTGTGTCGCGGACGATGGCGTCTGTCATCCGCGCGACCACGCGTTGCACGACGTCGTCGACCATCGCCTCTGGCGTCGGAGTGGCTGCTGCGTTCACACCACCAGCGGCGTCGAGGCGCGGCGGGGGCGCCCCTTGCTCGACGGCGAGAAACGTCGCGAAGGCCTGTGCCAGCACGGAACCGGCGGCGTCCTGTGGGGATGCAGACAAGCTCGCCGGCAGCGCCTGCACCGGCGGCGCAGCCTCCGGTTGCGGACCGGCGCCCGCGGGGGACGGACCGAGAGCGGATTCGTGAGCCGGCGCCTGGGTCTGCGAAGGCGCGACCGCTGGGACCAGATGCCCGGTCGCCGGCCCCTCGGTGCTGGCGAACGCCTCGTCGAGCTGGTCGAAGTAGTCCGCCAACTCGCCGTCGTCGACGCGCGACCTCGCGGCGGCGGGCGGCGCCGGCGGGGTCACCGGTACCGCCGGCATCTCGGCCGCGGGTTGCTCCCCTGTGGACGATGCGTGACCGCCGTCCTCGGGACCAGGGGCCGCCGGCGCGGCCGCGTCTGGCGTTGGCGTCGTAACTGCGGCGCCGGCGAACGGCGCCAGCAGCTCCCGCACCTTGGAGATCACCTGCTGTGGCTCGAACGGCTTGACGAGCACGCCGGCGGCGCCAACGGTCTCCGCACGCGCCGAGTCGAGTGGTTCGAACGCGCCGGCGAGCAACACGACGGGGATGTGTGCGAGTTTCGCGTCGTTCTTGACGAAGGCAGCGACGTCGTAGCCGTCCTTCTTGGGCATGCTGGTGTCAGCCAGCACGATGTCTGGCGCATGGGCCTCGATCTGATCGATAGCCTGCGCGCCGTCGCCGACAACCTGGATGTCGACGTCCTCGTCGGCAAACGTAAGCTCGATTACACGCTGAATGGTAACGCTGTCATCGGCCAGCAACATCTTTGGCCCCATGATCATCGGAGCGTATCTGCACCCGTAACGGCAGTCAAGGCAAGCAACCCGTGCCGACTAGGCGAGAGGCGCCGCACCGTCGCGATCACGACGGGCGTGTACGGAGATGTAGTCGACGATCGTCTGCATCGGTGTCCCCGGCTGAAACACCCCGTCGATGCCGACCGCCTGCAACTTGGGAATATCGATGTCCGGAATGATCCCGCCGACGACGACGAGCACGTCGTCGAGGCCACGCGCCTTCAGCAGTTCCATAATCCGCGGGCAGATGTGATTGTGCGCACCGGAAAGAATGGATACCCCGATGGCGTCGGCATCCTCCTGTAGCGCGGCGTCCACGATCTGTTCCGGCGTCTGCCGCAGCCCCGTATAAATCACCTCCATCCCGGCGTCCCGCAACGAGCGGGCGATCACCTTCGCGCCACGGTCATGCCCGTCTAGGCCGGGCTTGGCGATAACGACGCGGATCTTTCGCATTCGCTCTCTGGCGTAGTAGGGCAGGCCGTTATGTGGCACGCAACGAGAACTTTGTACTCATATCGGACCGTCGGCGACGACCAACGCGCGCACAGCGTGCCTCGCGGCCACGGCGTGGGGCTCTCGGGATCCCCGCAAACCGGCCGCGTGGAGTTCAGGGCAAAGTTCCGACTAAGCTAAAGTACCGCGCTCTCCTCGTACTCCCCCCACACGTCGCGGAGCGCATCGCACATCTCTCCCAATGTGGCGTATGCGCGCACCGCCTCCAGCACGGGCGGCATGAGGTTGTCCGTGCCGGCCGCCGCATGTCGCAGTCCCTCGAGCGAGCGGTTGACGCGATCGTCATCGCGCACGCGCCGTTGCATGCACAGCCGGTCGATCTGGCGCTCGCCGGTTGCCTCGTCGATGTAGAGCGTATCGATCGGCGCCCGCGACTCGTCGACGTGCTGGTTGACGCCGACGATGGCCTTCTCCCCGCCCTCGACCGATCGCTGAAACCGATAGGCGCTGTTGGCAATCTCCTGTTGAGGATACCCCTGCTCGATCGCCGCCACCATGCCACCCAGCTTATCGATGGTCTCGAAATACCCGAGCGCGCCGGTCTCTAGGTCGCGCGTGAGACGTTCGACGAAGTAAGAGCCGCCGAACGGGTCGACCACCGCCGGGACGCCGCTCTCATACGCAATCACCTGCTGCGTACGCAGCGCGAGCATCGCGGCATCGCGCGACGGCAGCGCCAACGCCTCGTCGAGCGAATTGGTGTGCAACGAGTTCGTGCCGCCGAGCACGGCGGCGAGCGCCTGGAGCGCGGTCCGCACGACGTTGTTGTCCGGCTGCTGCGCGGTCAGCGAGACCCCCGCGGTCTGCGCGTGGAAGCGAAGCTTCCACGCGCGCTCGTCCGTGGCGCCGAACCGGTCGCGCATCACCGCCGCCCACAGCTTCCGGGCCGCACGATATTTGGCGATCTCCTCAAAGAAGTCATTGTGGGCGTTGAAGAAGAACGAGATCCTCGGCACGAAGCTGTCGACCGGAATCCCCGCGTCGATGCCGTGTTGCACGTACTCGATGCCGTCGCGCAGGGTAAACGCAAGCTCCTGAAGCGCGGTCGCGCCCGCCTCGCGAATGTGATAACCACTGACCGAGATCGTGTTCCAGCGCGGCACCTGCTCGGCGCAGAAGGCAAACACGTCGGTCACGAGCCGCATCGATGGCTGCGGCGGAAATATGTACTCCTTCTGCGCGATGTACTCTTTGAGGATGTCGTTCTGGATGGTGCCGGACAACGTCGACCAGTCCACGCCCTGCCGCTCGGCCACCACTAGATACATGGCGAAGACGATCGCGGCTGGCGAGTTGATCGTCATCGACGTGGTCACCTCGTCGAGCGCGATGCCATCAAACAACCGCTCCATGTCAGCCAGCGAGCCGATGCTGACACCGCACTTCCCGACCTCGCCCAAGGACAGCGCGTGATCGGGGTCACGCCCCATCAAGGTCGGCAGGTCGAATGCCACGCTCAACCCGGTGCCACCGGCCGCGAGGAGCTCTTTGTATCGGGCGTTGGTGTCCTCGGGCGCGCCGAACCCGGAGAACTGTCGCATCGTCCACAGCTTGCCGCCGTAGCCCGCCGCGTGAATACCGCGCGCATAGGGGAACTGCCCAGGGTCGTTGAGGTCCCGGGCGTATTCGACGTCCGCGACATCGGACATGGTGTAGAGCGAACCGATGGGACGCCCCGACACCGTCGTGAACTCGCGAGTCTTCGCAGGGGGGGTGGTCGTGACCGCCTTCAGTGCCGTCATGAGTTGAGCCGGAACGCGATGAACTCGGTGGCTTCGCCCTCCGGCGTCGTGGCCGTCAGCTCGATGATGTACTCACCGGGTGGCAGGCCCACCGGCGTGAGGTGCACCTGAAACGGACGCCCGTCGACCGAGGCCTGGACGTCGAGCGGATATATGGCACCGCCGTTGCGATTGAGTAGCCGAGCCTCGACGCTCGGGACCGCCGCGCCCGGCGCGTAGGCCTCGAAGCGCACAAGAACCTGATCGGTTCGCCGGAAGTCGCGCGACGCGGTGGGCGTGACGTCGTAGTCGTCGACGATCGCCCGAAGCTCCAAGGCGTTTCGGGCGCGAACGAACGATGGCGTGCTCATCACCACATCGGGCCCTGTGAAGTCCGGGATCTCGATCTTGTCGAGGTCCCGGTCGAGCACGTTGCCCGCCTCGCCTTCGATCGCCAGGCTCATCTGCATCACACCCGGATCGGCCTCAAACTCGACACGGGTCACGGGCGGCGGCCCTGTGGGATCGCGGCCGCCCGTCGTCCCGCGGCCGGCGCGCGTCGTCTGTTCGGGGATACGGCCACGGAAGTAGGCGCCGCCGGTGTCGCCCAACGCGGTCACGAGCACGCGTGATGCGGCCTCGCGCCGGCCGCGAACCTCAATCGGCTCCCAGACGAACGTCACGCGCGTCTTGCCGTTGGAGGCTGGCGCGGTGCCGACCCAGGTTCGGACGAGACGACCGCGCTGCGGTTCCGCCAGCGCCGACAGCGCCACGTCGACCGCTTTCGGCGGTTCGCTCGCTGTCGTCGTCAGCGAACGCTCCGCGTCCCGCTCGGTAATAGCCCAATAGCCGGGTCGTGCCCGTATGCGTACGCCTTCGCGCCGTATGCGCACGTCGATCTCGTGAAACTTCCCGTCTGTGGCCGCCACGCTGGAGTTGTAGCCGAGGAGGTAGTACGAGCTCGAATCCTTGAGCATCTGCTGCAGGCCCGGGACGAGGTCGTTCGTGTTGACGATGGCACGGCCATCGGTCTGCTCCGCGAGCAGGCGCAGCGTGTCCTGCGTCCGGCGCAGCGCCCGTGAGTCGGTCTGAGCGTTGACGGCCGGCTGATCGAGATCGAACTCGAAGACGGCCAGACCGCGCGGATCAACCGTGTAGAGCGACGTGTTGAACCGGTTCGCCGTCTCGTAGACGCGCTGCATGTAGTACATCATCGAGCTGGTTTCGAAGAACGCATACGTGTTCTCGAGCGAGTTGTTGCCGGCAAGGGGATTGCCCCGATCCGGGTTTTGGCCTGGGGACCCAAACTCGGCACTCTGGTCGCGTAACTGCGGCGGGACGTAGTTCGTATAACCCTCGCTAACGACGATGACCGACTTGCGGCCTTCGCGCAGGCCACCAAGGAAGACCATCAAACCGCGCAACGCCGACAGCGACACGTCGTTGCGAATCCGCTCGACGACCGTGGTGGAGTACTGGTTGTATCGCGCTTCGAACTGGTTACGCACCTCGTAGTCGTACTTGACACCCCGAAACTGCTTAACGGCGTTGATGATCGACTCGTGGTCTCGGGTCAGCCGTACGTCGTCGAGTGGCATCAGCGGATACATCACCCCGACGAGATCGGTCGGGATGAGGTCGTTCTCGAGAAAGTCCGTCAGCATCAATCCCGCACGGATACCGTTGCCTTCACGCACGTGGTAGTCGTCGAGGAAGATCACGAAGACACGAACGTCGGCCTGCCCCGCCGCGAGCTCAAGATCGGACCGGCGGACACCAACATCAGTTAACGGCTCGCCGTCGAGCTGCGGCAACGTGTCGATCTCGATGCGCTGGAACGAGTCGACGTCCTGGAGGACATCGTCTTCGTACACCTCGAAATCGTCGAGCGTGAGGTCAGTGACGTGGTTGCCATCCCCATCGGTCGCGATAACATCGACGCGGATGTAGTTGATGCCGGCGCGGAAAAGCGACACCGGGGCCTGCGGATCTGCTGCGTCCTCGGCGCCCGAGTCACCGACTGGCGATGCTTGCGCATCCGCTTGCTGAGGCGCGGCCGTCTCGTCAGGCGCCGGCTGGGCCTGCTGCTGTTCGGCTCTGCCCGGCGTCATCAGCAGCAGACCGAGGGCGATGACGACGAAGGGAGTGGTCCGCGCGCATCTCATGCAAGCCTCGTTGGCAGGGCGTCAGTCAATGATAGCATCGCTCGTTGCCGTCCCATGGAGGTACACACCATGCCTGATGTCGCCGACCACACCCCGCCGTTGACATCCGTGTCCGAGGACGAACGGCTGCTTCGGGCCAACGTGCGGGCCTTCGCCG
The DNA here is from genome assembly GCA_964646815.1 of uncultured Vicinamibacteraceae bacterium. Taxonomy (GTDB): domain Bacteria; phylum Acidobacteriota; class Vicinamibacteria; order Vicinamibacterales; family UBA8438; genus CAZYFH01. Next base: position 73,102 of record CAZYFH010000014.1, read on the forward strand.
AGGCCGAGGTGGCGCCGCTGTCACGCGAGATGGACGACCGCGCCGAGATGCCGCGCGCGCTGATCGACAAGCTGTTCGAGTTGGGCATCATGGGCATCGAAATTCCCATAACCCACGGCGGCGCCGGCGCGCATTTCTTCATGTCGGTGATCGCCGTCGAGGAATTGTCGCGCGTCGATCCCTCGGTGGCCGTCGTTGTCGACGTGCAGAACACCTTGGTCGTGAACGCCCTGATGCAATGGGGGTCTGATGACCTGACCCGTCGGTTCCTGCCGAGGCTCGCCTCCGGCACGCTAGGCGCGTACGCACTCTCCGAAGCCGGGTCGGGCAGCGACGCGTTCGCGCTGACCACGCGCGCGACGCCGGCGGGTGACGACTTCGTGTTGAGCGGCCGAAAGCTCTGGATCACGAACGCCAACGAGGCCGATCTATTCATCGTCTTCGCCAACGCCAACCCGAGCGCCGGTCACCACGGCATCACCGCCTTCGTCGTCGAGCGGGGATGCGACGGGTTCACGGTCGGAAAGAAGGAGGACAAGCTCGGTATTCGGGCCAGCAGCACGTGCGAGCTGCTGTTCGACGACTGTCGCGTGCCCGGCGCGAATGTCCTCGGCGAGCTCGGCCAAGGCTACAAAGTGGCCATCGAGACGTTGAACGAGGGACGCATCGGGATCGGCGCGCAGATGGTCGGCCTGGCTCAGGGTGCGCTCGACCAGACACTGGCCTACGTCCAGGAGCGCCGGCAGTTCGGTCATGCAATAAGCGACTTCCAAGGCGTACAGTTCCAGCTCGCGCAGGCGGCAACCGAACTCGAAGCCGCGCGGCTCATGACCTACAACGCGGCGCGGCTGCGCGACGCCCGACGTGGGTTCCTGACGGAATCTGCGATGGCGAAGCTGTTCTCCTCACAAGTAGCAGAACGTGTGACGTCGCTGGCCATTCAGCTCTTTGGCGGCGTCGGGTACACGAAGGACTACCCTGTCGAGAAGTTCTATCGTGACGCGAAGATCGGCCAGATCTATGAGGGTACGTCCAACCTGCAGCTGCAGACGATTGCGAAGCAGTTGATTGGTGGTCCGAAGGCTTAGGGCTTACTGCTGCCCCAACACCTGCGAGGCGATGATCATCCGCTGCACCTCGGACGTCCCCTGGTAAATCTCGGTCGCGCGCACGTCCCGGAACAACCGCTCGACGGTCGAGCCGCGGTGGTAGCCGGCCGACGTAAGCATCTGCCTCGCCTTGTCCGCGGCACGGTGCGCTGCCTCGGACGCCGCAAGCTTCGCCATTGACGCCTCGAGCGTACAGCGCTCCTGTGCATCCTTCGCTGCCGCCACGTTGAGGACCAGCATGCTGGCCGCGTCGAGCTCGGTCGCCATATCGGCCAGCATCCACTGGATGGCCTGATACCGACCGATCGGTTGTCCAAGGGTCGCCGTCGCCTAGCGTGGGTTAGCGCTTCCTCGAAGACCGCTCGACCGACACCGATCGCCTGAGCGCCGATCGATCGCCACGCGTCCCCCGTCGAGCGCCCACATCACCACCCGAAACCCCTCGCCCGGCGCGCCCACCATCTACTCACACGTCCTGCGGCGCGAGATCCATGCAGCCGAGGCCACAAACGCCGAGCGAGTCCCTCGTCGCCGGCCGGCTCAGCCCCGACGTATCCGCTGGGACAAAAAAGCGCTCACACCACGGCCGCCGATCCCGGGCGTGGTCGCGACGAAGACGAGGATCACCCCGGCGACGGCCGCGTTGGCCACCCGCACCTTAGCGCCGAACAGGACGTAGCGATCCTCGTCGGCGATCGCCGTCGTCTCCTGGTGGGCGGCGTCCGTCCCGGCGTTTACCTCTGACAGCGCAAACGCGCCAACAACCCTGCCCGTCGCCAGCGGAAGCAGCCAGCGACGCTGCTGGGCGTGGGAACCGAACCGTGCGAGGACTTCAGCCACGAGCGAGTTGTTCACCGCTAGGATGACCGCCAGGGTCGCGCTCGCCGACGCCACCGCCTCTATGGCCAACGCGCAGCTCACCTAGTCGCGCCCGATGCCGCCGAGCGTCCGCGGGATTGTCACATCCACCAGGCAGAGATCGGCGGCCGTTGAGAAAAGGTCCTCCCGGAACCGATCGGTGGGGTCTATGTCAGCTGCCCGCGGCTTGACCGACGTGGTCGCTAACTCGCTGATCGATCGACGGAACGCCTCCTGGTCCGGGGTGAGGGCGAGGTCCATGCGAGCGGAGGGTTAGGGGCTGAGGCAAATGCGCCATTGGGTACTCTGAGACCAAGGACGTAAGGCATAAGACACTCACGTCGGGAAGCTTCACCGTCCTTGCGCCGATAGCCTCAGCTTCTCGAAGATTGGCCGCAGACGCGCGACGCTGGCGTCCGGCGCCTCCGGCACGACGCGCGTGTGCCCAACGACGCTCATGAAATTGGTGTCGCCGTCCCATCTCGGGACGAGGTGTACATGCATATGCCCCAGGACCCCCGCTCCGGCCGAGCGCCCGAGATTCATCCCAACATTGATCCCGTGGGCCTGATAGGCCTCGGTCAGCGCCATCTCGGCAGTGCGCGTCAACGCGATCATCTCGTGCAGCTCGGCGGTCGTGGCGTCGACCAGACGACCCACGTGCCGCGTCGGCACGACCATCAGATGACCGTTGTTGTACGGGAACTTGTTGAGGATGATGAAGAATCGCTCGCCCTGATACAGCAGCAAGGGCGAGCGCCGCTCGGGATCGAGCGCGGCACAGAAGACGCATCCCCCCGGCTCGACGCTGTCAGCCGCGGCACTCACGTACTCGAGTCTCCAGGGGGCCCACAGACGCTCCACAACTCACCCTCGGGTTGACGGTCGTGGGTCTCGAGGACAGTCTCTCGCGCGCCGGCCGTCCGCGAAGCCCCAGCCGCGCGCCACGGGTCTACTATTGGGTCACACCGGTGTCGGTGACGGGCGTCGCGGGCTCCTGCGTTGACGCAGACGACAGGGATCGCGCCGCATTCGCTTCGCGGTTGATGAGCTCCTTGAGTTCCTTGCCCGGCTTGAAGTACGGGACCTGCTTCGACGGCACGTCGACCTTGTCGCCGGTTTTCGGGTTGCGTCCCTTACGTGGCTCCCGCCGGCGCAGCCGAAAGCTCCCGAATCCGCGCAACTCGATCTTCTCGCCGCGATGCAGCGCCTGGATGATGCTGCGGAATACCGTGTCGACGATGACTTCGGAGTGCTTCTTCGTGAGGTCGGCAACTCGGGCGACCTCCTCGACCAGCGCCGCCTTGGTCATGCTGTCTCCTGCCACGGCCCCCCCCATCGACGGGTTCGACGCGAACCCGCCTTCCGCAGCTAGTCCGAGGACGTCTGCCGCTTGAAGTGGTCGCCCAGCGTGACTTCGGGCGATTCGCTGCTTGTTGCGTAGCTCTGCCAATCACCCTCAAAGCTCTCTGATTTCAGCGCTCGGACGCTGAGACCGATTTTCCGCTCGGACGGGCTCAACTTGATCACACGAATCTTGATGGTCTCGTCGACCTTGAGCTCGGCCGCGTCGCCGCCGGCCTGCTCGTCAAACTCCGACACGTGGATGAGCCCCTCGATGCCCTCGTCCAACTCGACAAACGCGCCAAAGTTCGTGATGCGCGTGACCTTGCCCTCGACGACGTCGCCAACCTTCGTCCCGGCGAAGAAGTCGTCCCAGATGTCGGTCGCGAGCTGCTTCAAGCCGAGCGAGAGCCTCTGATTGTCGGGGTCGATGTTGAGCACCATTGTCTCGACCTCGTCACCCTTCTTCAGGACTTCCGACGGATGCTGGAGGCGCTTACTCCACGACATATCAGAGATATGGATGAGTCCGTCAATCCCCTCTTCAATCTCGACGAACGCCCCGAACTCGGTCAGGTTGCGCACCTGGCCGGTCAGCTTCGACCCAACTGGGTAACGCTCACCGAGCTGGTGCCACGGATTGCTCTCGATCTGCTTGAGACCGAGCGAGATCCGACGCGCTTGCGTATCGACCCCGAGCACCATTGACTCAATCGTGTCGCCGACATTCAACAGCTTAGACGGATGCTTGACTCGCTTGCTCCACGACATCTCTGAGACGTGGACCAGCCCCTCGACGCCAGGCTCGAGCTCGACGAACGCGCCGTAGTCAGTCAAGCTCACGACCTTGCCGGACAGCCGCTGCCCGACCGGATAGCGTTGATCGACGGACGCCCAGGGGTCGGCATGCAGTTGCTTGTAGCCTAACGAGACGCGCTCGGTCGCTCGGTCGTATTTGAGGACCGTCACTTCGACCTCTTCGTTGACCTTGACCAACTCGGAGGGATGCTGGGCCCGGCCCCACGACATGTCGGTAATGTGCAGTAGGCCATCGATCCCGCCGAGGTCGATGAACGCCCCGTAGTCCGTAATGTTCTTCACGACGCCCTGCATGACCTTGCCTTCCGTGAGGTTGGCGAGCGTCTCTTTCTTCTTTTCCGCGTTCTCCTCTTCGAGCAGGACCTTACGTGAGAGCACGATATTGCCGCGCTTCTTGTTCACCTTGATGACGCGCATGCGGAGCTCTTGTCCCCGGAGCGAGTCGAGGTTGCGCACGGGCCGCACGTCGATCTGCGAGCCGGGCAGGAACGCGCGGACACCGATGTCGACGGCGAGGCCACCCTTGATGCGCTCGATGACGCGGCCGATGACGACCTTGCTGTCGGCGTATGCCTTCTCGACCTCGTCCCAGATCTTCATCTTCTCGGCCTTCTCGCGCGACAGCACGATGTGGCCTTCGCGGTCCTCGGTACGCTCGAGCAGCACGTCGACCGTGTCGCCCGGGTGCAACGAAGCGTCGCCGTTCTCGTCGTAGAACTCCGAGAGCGCGATGATGCCTTCGGATTTGTAACCGACGTCGACGATGACCTCGGATTCGGAGACTTTGAGGATGGTGCCCTTGATGACCTCACCTTCGGCGATGTTGCGGAAGCTCCCTTCGTAGAGCTTGAGCAGGCGCGCGTGCTCGGCGGGATCCATCCCCTCTTCCTCGGGGTCTGTTTCGGGAAGCTCCGGAGCGAGGGCCGTAGCCTCCGATGCCTCGACTTCGTGCCCGTCAACTGCGTCTGTCATACCGTGTGGGTCCTCCTCCTAGCTTGACCGGCTGCGCAACCGCGTGACCGAAGTCCGACACACGGGCATCCGCGACACGCCACGGTCAAGAGCCTCCAATTTGCGGTAAGCACAAGACTATATGATACTTACCGGCGGGCCGTCAAATCTCGAAGGAGACTTCATTGGCGAAGTCAGGACCCCGATCGAACGCGATGCCTCGCGCATCGGCCAAGCGCTCCCGGCCGACCGAAAAGCCGCCGGCGAAGCGCGCAACCCGAAAGACAAAGACACGTACGACCGCCCGGAAGGCGACGGCGACTCGCAAGGGGGCCCGCGCGAAACGCGCGGCCCGGAAGCGCAGGACCTCCGCCACCACCTTCACGGCGAAGGCAACCCCGAAGACGCCGCGCGCCAGCGCCGCGAAGCGCGCAACCCGAAAGACAAAGACGCGTACGACCGCCCGGAAGGCGACGGCGACTCGCAAGGGGGCCCGCGCCGGC
>CAZYFH010000015.1:0-74748 GCA_964646815.1 uncultured Vicinamibacteraceae bacterium
TGGACGAGAACGGGCGGCCCATCCGAGTGCCGGATACGTTCCCGACACCGGAAGGGGTGGTCGTGTCGCCACCGATCGGCGGCGGCACCAACTGGTGGTCGCCGGCCTACAGCCCACGCACCGGCCTCTTCTACGTCAACGCGTTCGATGGCGAGCAGGAGTACTTCATCCGAGACGAGGAATACGTCGAGGGCGAGCAGTACACAGGCGGCGGCGGCAACCAGGTGCTGCCGATGGACAACTATCAGAGCTACATTCGCGCCATCGATCCGGCGACAGGAGACCTACGCTGGGAGTTCCCGATCGCCCCGCGGTCGACCTCGGGGTTGCTGACGACGGCGGGGGACCTCGTGTTCGGCGGGACGGTCGATGGCTATTTCTTCGCCCTTGACGCGGTGAGCGGCCGGGAACTGTGGCACATGGCAGTCGGGTCGCGGGTCCACTCGGCTCCGTTGACCTACGCCGTCAACGGCGAGCAGTTCGTCACGATCGCAGCGGGGAATGTGGTTTTCACGTTCGGACTGAGACGTTAACGACCTGATCCAGGGCACAGGGTTCCAGGCCACCGGTTCAGGGTTCGTCATCGTCACGTTCCGATCGCAGCCGGATTTATGAACTTTGAGCCTTGCACCCCGCCGACAACACGTATGCCGTTTCTCCATCTGGATGGTCTCGCACCTCGGGAACAGATGCCCGGCTTCAAGGGCCGGTTCATCCACACGGACCGCCTCACGATCGTCCATTGGCAGATCGACGCCGGCGCTAGGCTGCCGGAGCATTCGCATCCGCACGAGCAGGTCTCCAGTCTCCTGGAGGGCGAGTTCGAGATGACGATCGACGACACGTCGCGGCATCTGACCGCCGGGTCGGTCGCCGTCGTCCCGCCGGACGTCGTCCACTCCGGACGGGCGGTGACGGCGTGCCGTTTCATCGACGTGTTCCAGCCGGTGCGCGACGACTATCGGTAGCAACCCGACCACACGGGCTTGGCAAACCGGGTCTCGATGCTACGATCGCCTTATGTTGGCCAGTGGACGGCGGCTCACGTTAGGGCTGGCTGCCGCGGTGCTCGGCGCCGGACTCGGCGGCGCCGGACCTGTAGCCCAGCCTGAGCCCCCCTCCGAGCCAGCCGGCGGGCAAGTTAAACAAGCAGGCGCCGTCCCGCTCGCGACCGCGACCCCGTCACCCCGCAACGCCAACTACACCATCGACGTCACGCTCGACCACGACGCCCGCACGCTGACGGGCCGCGAGGTGCTGACCTGGCGCAACATTTCGCCCGTCACGACGTCAGAGCTGCGGTTTCACCTCTACTACAACGCCTGGCGGAACACGCGGTCGACGTGGATGCGCGAGCGCGCGCTGGGCCGAGGCTTCGCGCTCCACGGCCGGGCCGAGTCGGCCTGGGGCTGGATCGACGTGACGCGCGTCCGCCGACTCGGCGCCGGTGACGCCATGCCGATCGATCTCACGCCCGGCATGGCGTTCATCGCACCGGACGATGGGAACGCCGACGATCGGACAGTGCTCGCCGTCCCGCTCCGCGACCCGGTCGCACCGGGCGAGACCGTCACGGTCGAGGTCGAGTGGACGTCGCGCGTGCCACGCACGTTCGCCCGCACAGGGCGTATCGGCAACTACTACTTCATGGCGCACTGGTTTCCGAAAGTGGGCGTGTTGGAGCCAGAGGGATGGAACTGCCACCAATTCCACGCCGCCACCGAGTTCTACGCCGACTACGGCCTCTACGATGTTCGTCTGACCGTCCCGACGGGTTGGGTGCTCGGTGCCACCGGACGCGAACAAGGCATTACCGACAACGGCGACGGCACGTCCACCCACCAGTATTACGCTGAGGACGTCCACGACTTCGCCTGGACCACGAGCCCCGACTTCCTTGACCTCGACGCCCGCTTCGAGCACCCGGAGCTGCCCGATGTCGACATCCGCCTCCTGCTGCAGCCGGAGCACGCCGGGCAGGCCGACCGACACGTCGCGGCAACGCAGGCGACGCTGAAGTACTTCGGCGAGTGGTTCGGGGCGTATCCCTATGACCACGTCACGGTCGTCGACCCGGCCTGGCAGAGCGGGTCGGGTGGGATGGAGTATCCGACGTTGCTGACGGCCGGTTCGCGCTGGCTCGCGCCCCGTTCAGTCGACACGCCCGAAGCCGTGACCGTCCACGAAGCGGGGCACCAGTTCTTCTACGGGGTCGTCGGCAACAACGAGTTCGAGCACGCCTGGCTGGACGAGGGGCTGAACACCTTCGCCACCGCGCGTGCGCTCGACGAATTCTTCAAGCCGAGCCAGGTGTCGACCCGATTGTTCGGCGGCTTCATTCCGTGGGTCTTCGACGACATCGCGTGGTCGCGCGCCACAGACGGCAATCGATGGGCCGGATACCGCCGCAACGCGCGAATGGACGCACAGGCGACGCCGACATACCGCTACTGGCCGGGGACCGCCGGTAGCATCACGTACAACAAGACGGCGCTGTGGCTCCACACGCTCGAGCGTCATCTCGGATGGCCGACGCTGCAGGGCGCGATGGCGGCGTACTACGACACCTGGCGCTTCCGCCACCCGTCGCCGCAGGCGTTCTTCGACGCCGTCAGCGACGCCGCCGGCACCGACCTCCGGTGGTTCTTCGACCAGGTGCACGGCACGACGGCCGTGTTCGACTACGGCATCGCGGAGCTGACGACACGCGACGCGGCTCCGCGTGGCTTCTTCGACGGCAATGGCCGGCCCGTCTTTGCTGCCGACGCGCCCGTAGCGGCCAGCCGGTCCGAGACGACCGTCGTCGTCCGCCGCTACGGCGATGGTATCTTTCCGGTGGACGTCGTGGTCGAGTTCGCCGATGGCCACGTCGAACGGGAACATTGGAACGGACGGGCCCAGTGGACCGCCTATCGCTACGTGCGCGACGCGCGGGTGACATCGGCAATTGTCGACCCCGACCGGGTGCTGCTGCTCGACGTCGACTTCACGAACAACAGCCGGACGATGGCTCCGCAGGCCGCCGCCGCCGCGACGAAGTGGTCGCTCAAGTGGATCGTCTGGCTGCAGGATGTGCTGATGATGTATGCGTTCTTTGTATAGCGCTCGAGGTTCAGGGTTTCGAGTGCCAGGTTCAGGTTCCTGCCTAACGAACCAGGAGCAACTGAGCGAGGAGCCAGGAGCCACGGGGCAAGGAACCAAGGACGACGGGACAAGGAACCAGGAGCGCCGTAGGCAGGAACCACGAGACCAGGGACGCCCGTGCGCCGAGATCCTCAGGAAGACGAGGGACCATCGTGATCCGCGCGTTGCTCGATGGCGTGCAACGGGTACTGAACGCGCCGGCGCTCGTGGCAGGACTGTATCTCGCGACGCTGGCTGCGGTCATCCCGATGGGGGTCGCACTCCACGAGTCGATCAACACCCATCTGGGAAACAGCCTCGTGGCCGACCGCGTCGCGGCGGCGGTCGACACCGCGTGGTGGGACGAGTTCACCGAACGGTCCACCGGCATCGAACAGACCTTCGTCCCCCAGATTATCGGTTTCGCAGCGGTCCTGTCCAACCTGAGCACGATGGTAGACAGCGAGCCGCCGCGTGGCGCGATCGCTACGCTCGTCGTCGTTTACGTGTTGATCTGGGCGTTTCTTGTCGGCGGTGTGATTGACCGCCTCGCCCGCCAGCGCCCGCTACGCGGCGCCGGGTTCTTCTCCGCTTGCGGACACCACGTCTTCCGAATCGCCCGTCTCGGCGTCGTCGTTGCCTTCGTCTACTGGCTACTGTTCGACGTCGTGCACCGGTGGTTGTTCGATGACCTCATCGGCCTGCTGACGCGGGATCTGACCGTCGAGCGCAACGCATTCCTGCTGCGGATGGTGCTTTACGCGGTGTTCATGGTGTTAGTCATCGGCGTCAACCTCCTCTTCGACTACACAAAGATCCGTGTCGTGGTCGAGGACCGTCGGAGCGTGCTCGGCGCGCTCCTCGGCGCGTGGCGATTCGTGCGACGCCGGCCTGGCGCCACGGTCGGTCTCTACCTCGTCAACGGTGCCCTCTTCGTCGCCGTTCTGGGTGCGTACGCGGTCGTCGCGCCCGGCGTCGGCTCTGCCGGCATCGACATGTGGACGGGATTTCTCACCGGGCAGGCGTATATCGCCGCGCGCGTCTTCACCAAGCTCCTCTTCTACGCTTCCGAGACGGCCTATTTTCAGAGCCAGCTCGCGCACGCCGCCTATGTGGCGGCGCCGGAACCGCGATGGCCGGACTCGCCCGCGGTCGAGGCGATCGGCCGGTAGCAGCCTCCCTCCGATCGCAGGGTCGGCTGCGAGCTCGCCGTGGACCGAGGCGGGTGCTGACGCTCCAGCAAGTGCCGCTGTTCGCACACGTCAGCTCCGACGAGCTTCTCCAGCTCGGCGCCCTCACGTGCGTGGAGTCGTTCGATCGTGGCGACACCCTGTCCCGCACGGCCGAGACGCCACTGCGGGTCATCCTGCGTGGAACACTCGCCATCGAGCGGCCGGGCTCCGGCGACGAACCGCAACGCGCGGGGTCAGGCGACACCGTCGGCATCTTCAAAGCGTTGGTCGGCGTGCCGCGCGCGGATACCGGCCCCGACCACGTAGTGGCGACCGAGGCCGAGGTCGCGCTGCGGCTGGAACGTGACGATCTGTTCGACCTACTCGGGCAGCGCCCCGCGCTCCTCCAGCAGCTTTCCGCCGTGATCGCCCCGCCCGAGGAATGATCCTGGCGCGAGGCGGTGATGCCCTCGTTGCAAGTGAGGGCGCCGCCGCGGCTGGTAAGCTCTGCCGAGTATGTCGCTCCTTCAGCGCGTGCTCTCGCCTATCGTCGAGGTCCGGAAAGAGGAAGCGACCTCCCTCTACCTGATGTTCCTTTACTCCTTCCTCGCCATGACCTCGTACAACATCGTTAAACCGTTGGCGACGGCGAAGTTCATCTCCGACCTTGGTGCCGACAACCTCCCCTACGTCCTGCTCGTGGCCGGGTTCCTGATCGGCGGCGTCATGCAAGTGTTTACGCGGGTCATCGCACGGTTGCCCGTGCGCTGGATCATCCCGATCACGCAGGCCGGCATGGTAGCGATGCTCGTCCTGTTCTGGGCGCTTTTCCAGGCCGGCCAGGACTGGGCCTCCATCGCTGTCTATTTCTTTCGACTGATCTTTGGTCTGCTGCTGATTAGCCAGTTCTGGACGCTTGCCAACAACGTCTACGACGCGCGCCAAGCGAAGCGTCTTTTTGGCTTCATCGGTGGCGGCGCCTCCCTAGGCGGTGTGATCGGGTCCGCGATCCTGACCTTCACCATTGAGCGAATCGGTCCCAATAACTTGCTGCTCCTGAGCGCCGGCCTGTTGGTGCTCTGCATCGGAATCGTGACGGTCGTGCTTCAGCTCGAGCGGCCCGAGCTCTCCGGGGTCGCGTCGGTGGGCGAGGAGAAGGGAGTGGGCGCGGGCGATGCGATTCGGATGCTACGCGAGTCGAAGCACCTGCAGGTCATCTCGCTGGTCATTGCGTTCGCCGCTATGGGGGCTGCGATCATCGAGACCCAGCTCAATCTGGCGGCCGAGGCCTTCTCCGGACGAGAGGACGAGAGCGCAATCGGCGCGCTGCTCGGAACGGTACAGCTCTACACGTCGGCGTTCGGCCTCGTCATCCAGATCTGGCTCACGAGCAAGATCCACCAGTATCTGGGCATCGGGTTTGCGCTGTTGATCCTCCCTGTCGCGATGGGATCCACCGGGATTCTCATCCTCTCCACGGCCGCACTCGGGGCAGCATCCGGCGCCCGGGTCATTGACGCGTCACTCCGGTACACGGTGGACAAGACGACCCGCGAGATCCTCTTTCTGCCGTTGCCGCAGGAGCTGAAGTACCGGGCCAAACCGTTCGTCGACGTCACGGTCGACCGCCTGGCCAAAGGCTTGGTCGCCATCCTGATCTTGATCCTGATCAAGTCATGGGGCCTCGGCCTCTCGTGGCATCAGCTGAGCTACGTCAGCCTCGGCATACTCGGACTCTGGATCATCGCCGCGATTAAGGCGCGTCGCGGGTATCTTGAGTCGTTCCGCGCGGCGATTGCGCAGCAGGGCGTCGAGCTGACCGAGGCTCGTCTGACCCAGGGGCCGATCGTCGCCGACCTCTCGACCATTGAAACGCTGGTCGAAGAGCTCGCTCATCCGGACGAGAACCGCGTGCTGTATGCCATCGAGGTGCTTGAGTCGCTCGACAAGCGCAATCTGGTCACACCGCTGCTCCTCCACCACGAATCGGCGGCCGTACGGGCCCGGGCGCTCGCAGCGCTCGGCGCCGCGCGCACCGAGATCGCGGAGCGGTGGGTGCCAACCATTCATCGGCTCGTCAAGGACGCCAATCCGGAGGTCCGCGCGTCCGCCGTGAGCGCCCTGGCGACGATTCGTAATGAGGACGCAGCCGGGTTCGCGCGGTCGCTGCTCGATGACCCCGATCCCCTGATCGTGGCAACCGCCGCGGTTGTGTTGTCCGCGAGTCAGGACGACGCCGACCAGGCGGCCGCCGAGCACGCGCTGTCGGCGCTCGCGTCCGACACCCGTGAGACCACCAGCCTCGTGCGACGCGACCTAGCCGCCGCCATCCGACAGGTCGGCACGGCGAGGTCCCGCGACCTGCTGGTGCCACTGCTACATGATTCCAACCCCGAGGTGGCCGATGAGGCGATGCGCAGCGTGCGCACGCTTGGCACAGAAGACTTCATGTTCGCGCCGACCCTCGTGTCGCTGCTCGGCAACCGCCGGCTGAAGAGCGGCGCGCGCGAGACGCTCGTCGGTTACGGCGAATCGGTGATTGACGTGCTGAAGCACTTCCTCGACGACCCCGGCGAAGACGTCTGGGTGCGCCGCCACCTGCCCGCCACCTTCGCGCGCATCCCGTGCCAACGATCGATGGACATCCTGATCGACACGCTCTCGACCGACGACAGCTTCCTGCGGTTCAAGACGCTCGCCGCCGTCGAGAAGCTGCGGCGCGAGCATCCGTCATTGGCCTTCAAGAGGGACGCGATCGAGTCGCTGGCGTTGGCCGAGGGGTGCAAGTACTTCAACCGGCTAAGCCTGCACTACAACCTCTTCGTCCGTGCCACCATGCCAAAAGAATCGCTCGTGGCAGTTGCCTTGGAGGAGAAGCTCACCCGGTCAGTCGATCGCATCTACCGGCTCCTTGGTCTGCTGTACCCGTGGAAGGACATTGCGGCCACCCGGTCGGCGATCGAGCACGGTGACGCACGCCGCCGCGCGGGGGCGCTCGAATATCTCGACAACGTGCTGTCGGGCCGGCTGCGTCACCGACTGGTGCCAATCCTCGAGAATTTACCGCTCGATGAGAAGGTCCGACGCGGCAACGTGCTGCTTAAGACCAGGCCCCGCGACGTCGCGGAGACGTTGCTCGAGTTGATCAACGACGACGACCAGGTGGTGGCGGCCTCGGCCATCGACCTGGTGGGTGCCAAGGCCATGTGGGGTCTGCGTAACGACGTCGAGCACGTGCTGGCACATCGCGATGTCACGGACTGGTATGTGTTCGAAGCGGCGTCATGGACCCTGGCGTCGTACGCGCTGACGCCCAAACGCCGACGGGAACGCTGGGTCGAGACACTGCCCGCCGTATCGCTCGTCGACCGCATACGCGGCCTTCCGCTGTTCGCGTCGGTGGGCATCGACGAGCTGTTCCGCATCGCCGGCGCTGGCCATCAGACCCGCCACGATGCGGGCACGACGCTCTTCCGCGAAGGCGCCGTACCAGAACAGCTCCACGTGTTGCTGGATGGTGCCGTCGTGGCGACGGGATACCGCGGTGGCTCGCGTGAGATCGTGTCCCCTGCCCCTCTGGGGTTCGAGGAGGCGCTCGACGGCTGTCTAATGTCGGAGAGCATCAAGACAACCGGACCAGCGGTTTCGTTGACGCTGAGCACGGACGAGCTCCAGACGCTGCTCGCTGACAACACCGACCTGGTGCAGGGACTGTTCCGCACGCTCGCGGCACGCCACGACACCCGGTCCGGCTTCATCCGCAGCTCGGCCGCGATCGACCTGGACCGCCTGCCCGACCACGAGCTCACCGCGGTGCAAAAAGGCCTCGCGCTGCAGCGGATTCCGCTGTTCGCCAAGGTGAGCGGCGCCGAGATGTTGCATCTGGCGGCGATCGCCTCGCGCGTCGGTCTGGAGGAGGGCGAGGTCGTCGCGGACGAGAGCGCGCCGTTCGGCCTCGGAATCCTCCTGGCCGGCAAGCTGACGCTCCAGGCGACTACCAGTGAGGTGGTCGCCCGCGCCCGGCCCGGCGACGTCATCGGCATGTACGAAACGCTGGCCAGCGTCGAGGGAGCGACTGGCTACCCGCGGCTGGTCGCGACGGAGAGCGGCGCCGCGTTGTGCATCGACCGCGAGGAGCTGTTCGACCTCGTGGGTCAACGGCCCGATCTCTTGCGGCAGATCTTCGCGGCGATATTCGCGCGCGGCGGCACGCCGTCGCTGCCCCAGAGCGCGTGAGCACCGCTTGTGTGATAAAACGGAGGGAGGTCGGAAGGAGCATGCCATGACCGCGCACCCAGCCACACTCCTCTTCGTCGTCGTGGCGCTGGCCGGAGTCGGATCGCCGGCTCCGCTCCAGGCACAGCCCTTCAACGCTCTCGCGTCCGCGGTTGAAGCAGAGCTCAGAGAGGACCGCGCGCTCCGCGGCCTCGAGGTCGCCGTGGCCGGGACCGAGGTCACCCTCGCCGGGCGTGTCGAGACATTCTGGGAAAAGAGCGAGGCGTTGCGACGCACGTTTGACGTCCCAGGTGTGGGCACGGTGGCGAGCGAGATCGAGGTGCCGGCGGTCGAGGACGAGCAGGATCTGATCGACGACGTGATCAAAGCGATCCAGCGTTACGAGTACACCACCATGTGGGATCAGATCGATTTCCTCATGCACGAAGGCGCCGTGACCCTCAGCGGACGCGTCCACCCACTGCGCGACAAGGCCGGCGAGCTCTTCGAGCGCATCGCGAAGGTTAAGGGCGTGCAAGACGTCCAGGTCAACCTGGAGACACTGCCGGCCCGGGGGAGTGATGAGGCGATTCGCAACTCCATTCGTCGTCAACTCCTTCGCAGCGAGCACTTCATGCGCACGGCGAGGATGCGGAACCCGCCGTACCGAATCATCGTGGACAACGGTATCGTCACGCTCCTTGGCTACGCGCAGAGCGACATCGACCGGATCGAGATGCAACGCATCGTTGGGCAGACGAACGGCGTGCTGCGCGTCGACAACCAGCTCGAAACACTCAGGTGACATCGGGGGCCAGGGTCGCCACATGCCGATCAGGGGCGGATCGGACTCCTGCTCGATGCCCACCACCTGGAACCCGTCGGCTGCAGGTATACGCCAATCCGTCGGTTCCAGCACGGATGATCGTCATGCAGGGTGTGGATCCCCGCGAGCAGATAGCAGTCGTCTCTGACGAGGTCGCCCGACGAGCGGGGTAGCGGGATGACCGTCTCACCGTAGTCCCGCGTCTCATCGACCGCCGGCGTCTGGTCGGTCTCGGCGACGGGCCAGACGCCGGCGATGACGAGGCACAGAAGCAGCGCCTGCACGTCGGATGCTTATTTATGAGCCTGGGATCCTGAATCAGACGGGGCTTCGCCCAAACCCCCGCGGCCGGTACACGTCCTTAGACGCCGCTCAGCACGCCCCGATCCTCGTCGAGGGGCGAGAGAACCCCAAGAGCTCCATTCCTCGCCCGCGAGGCGTGCCACGCGCCCTTGGTCGTTTCCCGATGACCCACGCGCGTACGAATTGGTCGCTTCGCGCCGCGTAGCGGCCTATTGCGCGTTACCGGTGTGCGTCGGAGGGGGTCTCACGGGCCGGGAAAAGCCGGGTCGTCGCGGCGCCGTCTGCGTCAACCGGAATCGGGAAGGAGTTTCACGGTCACTCGTCACCGCGACGAGCCCAGCGTACCAATTGGGTGCCGTCGACCGGGCTGCGCCTAACTCGGAGTATCCCCAGTTTTGACGAGAAATCGCCGCATTGTCTCAAAGCGGCACACGCGGGTGATACGGCTGTCGGCTGCTAGAACCCAACCAGATCGCGTTTCATCGCGTATTGCATCAACTCCGCAGTGGTGGTGAGCCCGAGCGCCTTGATGAGGTTGGTCTTGTGGAACTCGACGGTGCGGATCGACACATGGATGATCCCGGCCATCTCCTTTGATGGAGCACCCCTCGGCGATGAGCTGTAGCACCTCGCTTTGGCGGGCGTCCGCTCCACGAACACCCCCGCCGCTTCCTGCTGTCCCATCAGAGACGCGAGCACTCCGGCTCGATGAGACCGCGCAGGCCGGCGGCCACCAGTGCTCATGGTGGCCTGGGAGGCAAATGCGGCGGCGAGCGAGCGAGCTGGTCCGCTCGCTACGCGCGAGCGACGACCCCGACGGGACAGCCGACACCTGTTCTACCAAGCCCGCAGTAGCCGGCAGGGTTCTTCGCGAGGTACTGCTGGTGATACTCCTCAGCGTAGTAAAACGCCGGTGCCGGCGCGATCTCCGTCGTGATCTCCCCGTACCCGGCCGCGGTCAGCATTGGCTGATAGCGACCGCGTGATGCGATGGCAACGGTGCGCCGGTCGTCATCTCCGACATAGATCGCTGATCGATACTGCGTTCCGACATCGTTGCCCTGGCGCATGCCCTGTGTCGGGTCGTGGTTCTCCCAGAAGGCCTGTAGCAGACGGTCGAAGCTCAGCGCGTCAGGATCGTAGACGACCAGCACGACCTCGGTGTGACCCGTTCGCCCGCTGCAGACCTCTTCGTAGGTCGGATTAGGTGTCGACCCACCCGCGTACCCGACGGCTGTCGTGTGCACGCCCGGCAACTCCCAAAACTTCCGCTCCGCGCCCCAGAAGCACCCCATCCCGAAGACGGCACACCGAGCGCGATCGGGATACGGCGGCGTCAGGCCGTTGCCGGTGACAACGTGGCGGGACGGGACCGGCATCGCTGCGTCGCGTCCAGGCAACGCGTCCTCTAGTCCAGGGAGGACCAGTTTCCTCGTATCAGAGAACAGCCTCATGCACGTCTCCACTCGTGAACCGTCGCTCCCCTATCGTAACCCCAGAGCTCACGTGGGTCGCCAGTCTCGCTGGTTCTGGGCGAAACGTGCGTCAACCCAAGCGAGCTCAGGGGTGAGCAGCCTGCGGCGGAAGTCCAGCTGCATTCGACCGACGCCGCGACCGCTCCGGTCACCTCTCGGCGGTCTTGACCGGGGCGAGCATTCCACCATTCCACTGCTAGACTGCCAGCGTCGATGGTACCAGAACCAGAGCACTATGTCCCGGGCGGATCGCCCGCCTCGCGACGACCGAGTCTCGCAATGGCGCCGGACGATCGGTTCAACCAGCAGCTCGTCGCCAACGTACGCCCACCGGGATGGGTGAACCCCGAACCGAACGGGCGATACAACCTCGTCGTGGTCGGCGCCGGCACGGCCGGGCTGGTCACGGCCGCGCTGGCGGCCGGGTTGGGCGCGAAGGTCGCGCTCGTCGAACGGCATCTGATGGGAGGCGACTGCCTGAACGTTGGCTGCGTTCCCTCGAAGGGCCTCATCCGCGCCGCTCGCATCTGGGCCTCGGCGGCGAATGCCGGGGGGTTCGGTCTGTCGCTTCCCGACGATGTCGAACGGGACTTTGGCGCGGCGATGGCGCGGATGCGACGCGTGCGCGCGACGTTGAGCCGTGTCGACTCCGCCGCGCGGTTCCGTAATCTCGGCGTCGACGTGTTCATCGGAGAGGGGCACTTCACGGGCCGGGACACCCTCGCTGTCGACGACGCCACGCTGCGGTTCAGCCGCGCCGCCGTCTGCACCGGCGCCCGCGCCGCCGCACCGCCGATCCCCGGCCTGGCCGACGCCGGGTACCTGACGAACGAGACAGTCTTCTCGCTGACCGAGCTCCCCCGCCGGCTTGCCGTCATCGGCGCGGGACCAATCGGGTGCGAGCTGGCACAGGCGTTCGCCCGGTTCGGCAGCGATGTGACAGTGCTGGAGCAGATCGATCACATCCTGCCGCGCGAGGAACCCGATGCCGCCGCGGTCGTGCAGGCACGCATGACGCAGGACGGCGTCACGTTCGCCTTCGGCGCACGGATTACCGGCGTCGAGCGACGGGGCGAGGAGCGCGTCATCCAATACGACTCGGCAGGTCCCGGGCACGACGTGGCTGTCGACGCGATCCTCGTCGGCATCGGGCGGGCGCCCAACGTCGAGCGCCTCGACCTGGAGGCTGCAGGCATCGCCTATGACCTGGCAGGTTTGAAGGTCGACCGCCGACTACGGACGACCAACCCGAGAATCTATGCCGCCGGCGACGTCTGTTTTTCGCATAAGTTCACGCACACCGCCGACGCGATGGCCCGGATCGTAGTCCAGAACGCGCTGTTTCCCCACCCCTTCGGGATCGGCACGGCGTCTACCGATTCATTGATTATCCCCTGGTGCACCTACACCGAGCCTGAGATCGCGCACGTGGGGATGCACCCTGCGGACGCAGAACGGCGCGGCCTCCAGGTGGAGACCTTCACGCAGCCGCTCGACGAGGTCGACCGGGCGGTCCTCGACGGCGAGGATGCCGGGTTCGCGCGAGTGCACGTCAAAAAGGGGACCGACGTGATCGTTGGAGCGACTATTGTGGCGTCCGACGCCGGCAACCTTATCAGCGAGGTCTCGGTGGCCATGAAGGCCGGTGCGGGGCTCGGGGTGCTCGGCAACACCATCCACCCCTACCCAACGCAAGCCGACGCGCTGCGCAAAGCCGCCAACCAGATGCAGCGCGCGCGGTTCACCGCTCGACAGCGGGCCATACTCGGCCGCCTGTTCGCCTGGCGTCGCTGACCTGCAGCCTGCCCGAAGGCATCGGCAGTGAGCGCAATTGGGACTATCGCTATACCTGGGTCCGTGACGCCGCGTTCACGCTCTACGGCCTGATGCGCGTTCGCCTCACCGAGGCGGCCGGGCAGTTCATGGACTTTCTCGAAGCACGGTGCCGTGATCTCAACGCCGACAGATCGCTGCAGATCATGTACGGCCTCGACGGGCGTCGCGTGCTGACCGAGGAATCCCTCGATCATCTCGACGGATACCGGGGGTCGCGTCCCCTTCGGATCGGCAACCGAGCCTACGCGCAGGTGCAGCTCGACATCTACGGCGAGCTAATGGACTCCGTCTACCTCACAACAAAATGCGGCGCGCCGATCTCGTATGACCTGTGGACGGACCTGCGCACGTTGGTGACCTGGGTGTGCGACAACTGGCGTCGACACGACGAGGGTATCTGGGAGGTGCGTGGCGAGCGGCGCCACTTCGTGTACTCGAAGCTCATGTGCTGGGTCGCGTTCGATCGCGGCCTTCGGCTCGCCGACAAGCGCTCATCCCCTGCCGATCGCGACCAGGGGATACCGGCGCGTGGATCGGCGGCACCTGACCCGGGCACGGCTGATCCTCGAACAGATGCTCGGCTACGCCAATCACCTGGGTCTCTACACGGAGCAGACCGGCAAGAGCGGCGATGCGCTGGGGAACTTCCCGCAGGCTCTTATGTATGGAACTCGTCAGCGCCGCGTTCAACCGAGACCGCGCGCTTGACGCCGGCAAGTAGAGGCCCGCGCAACCTGCCACGAACCCCCACGTCGCGGGCAGACTAAGGACTCAGGGTGACGATGACGAGGCCGGGTCGTCGATCTCGACTAGATCTCGTCGATCGACCTCACGATCTATCCGTCGCTTGGTATCGATGAGCTGCAGGCGTGGCATCACGGGGACCGCGACGCCCCATACCGCGTGGGGCACCGACGCTCCGAAATCAATGGACGCGTCGCACCACGCTCCGGATACGCGATCGCGATACCGCGCTGCCTCAGCCACGCCGACCTCTATCCGCTGGCCGCCGTGCTCCAGGGCCATGACGATCAGGTCCCACGAAGCATCGCGGTGACGCCACGGCTGCTCGATGATCCGATCAGGTCCGACCAGGCGCATGAGCCTCGGCAAATACGCTGCCGGAACATAGAGGTCGATATCGGCGACGTCACGTCTCGCACCGAAGGCCGCGGCGGCCACTCCACCCGCCACCTGGAACGGAATGCCGGCCTCATCGAGCAGCGCGACGATCCAAGCGAGTGCGGTCCGTCCTGCCGCCTGGTCCATCACGGCACGGCACCGACCCCGAAGCACTGCCCGTGTCCCCTTGGTTCCAGGGTTCCCGGGTTCCAGAGTGCCATGATTCCTGCCCTCCCCGAGCCCCCAGCCTCAACCGTGGATCCCCCATGGATCACGGCACGTCGCTCCTCATCGTACGCAACGCTGATTCGTACGCAGCCGTCACACGCGGCTCAAAGCAGACGAACTGGACATCCTCCAACGATGGCTCGGCCGCCAAAAACCGGCCGACCTCCGCGACCGCGATCGTCACCGCTCTGTCCACGGGATAGCCATACACCCGCAACCGATCGCTGAAAACGCCACCGTCGCCAGCCGATGCGATCGGGCCAGCTTGAGCGCGCGCCGGTAGCATCCCACGAGCGCCGCAGCTTCCCCTCCCGCGCCGTCACGCCACACCGGGTCGACGGCGTGAATGAGGTGTCTGGCGGGAAAATCGTAGCCATGGGTCATTCGCGCGCCGCCGTTCGGGGAGCCGCCGAGCGTGCGGCATTCATCCAAGAGAGCGGACCCGGCCGCCCGACGAATCGCACCATCGACACCGCCGCCCCCCAGCAGACTCGTATTAGCGGCGTTGACGATCGCGTCGACGGCCAGCGTGGTGATGTCGGCAGTCGAGCGCCGCATACGTTCCGGCTTCGCCGTCATCGGACGGGACACTAAAGTTCGAACTCCATGCCTTCGCGTGCGACGTCCGGCGCCGCGACAAGCTCCGGATTGGTGTGGTTCAGGTGGATGAACCAGACGTCGGCGCTCGTGCCGGCCAAGCGCCGGCGCGTGTCGGGAATGAGCGGATGGCGGATCGCATCATACGACCGACCCTGTACCTCGCCGGCGGACGCGAACGTGCCATCGAGAAATGCAAGGTCGACGTCGTCAACGAGCACACCGATGTCACGTCCCCAGCGATCCCACCGGTCGATATCCGGCACATACACGGCCGACGCGCGCGGGCCATCGATGCGGTATCCCACGGTGTCGGTGAACTCGTCACGATGGGGCACCGTGAATGCGGTGACATGGAGACCGTCACCGAGATCGATGGGAAGGTCCGGGTCCACGATCGTCAGCGCGATGTGGCCATCTTCGACCAGCAGGCTCCACGGACCGTTAGCAGCCAGGAAGTCGGCCATCCGGCGCGTCCCGTAGACGGGCACGCTATCGGCCGAAAGTGTTTCCTTGCCGAAAAACATCAGCCCGGTGTAGTGGCCGATGTGACCATGCGTCAAGAAGATCCCGTCGGGTGCGCCGCCGCCGGTCAGCGCATCGAGCTGTGACGGCAGGTCGGGGGTCGCATCGAAGAGGAAGGCCCGACCGGTCCCGCGATGCACGAGGCCGAGACTGGCGACCTTTTCGGTCGGTCGCCGTCCAGCGCGAGCGTCGACGCAGATCGGCTGCTGGCATCCGAGATGCGGCACGCCACCGTCCTGGGCGATGCCGAGCACAATGAGCACCCAGCCGGACGTCTGAGACAGCACGGCCAACCCCGCGCGCTCGGCCAGCGACACCGAGAGCACCCCGACTACAGCGACGATCAGCACAAGGCGTCCAAACGACATGCCCGAGCGTGGCATGCAAGGGCGGCCGAATCAAGCCGGGCAGGTCGCCCGGTACCCGCGGGTGACCCGGTTCGACGGCGCGCCGGCATCGGGGTAGGATGTGACACAGGAGACCCAAAGATGAAGATCTCGATTACCTATTGCGGCCGTTGAAAGTACCTGCCCAGGGCCTCCAGTCTGGCGGCCGAGATCAGGGAAGCGGTCGGCGTCGACTCCGAGCTCATCGAGGGCGGCAACGGCATCTTCGACGTCGTCGCGGACGGCACGATCGTCTTCTCGAAGTACGAGGCCGAGCGTTTTCCAGAGCCACAGGAGATCATCACCGCGCTGCGGGCGATAAGCGCCGCGTAGCCCTGCGCCCGCCCGTCCATCGGTCATCTCCCGGGGAGGCATCATGCCGACGAAGGTGAGCCGTCGCGATCTCTTGACCGGCGCCGTCAGCACCGTCGCGCTCGGGTCGGCGAACGTCAGCCACGCGCAGCAGTCTGAAGACACGACAACGGTACCGGGCGGCCCGCCGACCGAGCTGGGTCTGCGCTCGCCGCACGAGCAGCCGCGCCGCCTCACCGGCGGCACCGCGGTCTCGCGGACGCCGCACCAGGATCTGTTCGGCACCATCACGCCCGCCGACCTCCACTACGAGCGACACCACGCCGGCGTGCCGGCCATCGACCCGGCCGACTACCGATTGCTCGTCCACGGGATGGTCGAGCGGCCGACCGTCTTCACGCTTGAAGACCTGAAGCGGTTTCCCGCCGTCTCTCGGGTCAGCTTCCTCGAATGCTCGGGCAACTATGGCCGGAACACCGGTCCGGAATCGAAGCCCGAACGGATCTGCGGACTGACAAGTCAGAGCGAGTGGACAGGTGTCGCGCTCGCGACGCTGCTACGCGAGGTTGGCGCGAGCGAGGACGCGTCCTGGTTTCTGGCCGAGGGACAGGACGCCGCGGTGATGACCCGCAGCGTGCCGCTGGCGAAGGCCTGGGACGACGCGATGGTCGCCTACGGACAGAACGGCGAAGCGATCCGCCCGGGTCAGGGCTATCCGGCTCGGCTCTTACTGCCCGGGTGGGAAGGAAACGCCAGTGTCAAATGGCTGCGCCGGATCGAGCTCGCGGACGCGCCGTTCATGACGCGCGAGGAAACCTCGAAATACACCGATCCGCTGGCCGACGGGACCGCCCGACAGTTCAGCTTTGTCTTCGATGCGCGGTCGATCATCACGACCCCGGCGTATCCGGAGACGATCGCGCCGGGCTGGGTAGAGATCCGGGGGATCGCCTGGTCGGGCCACGGCAGGATCACGAGGGTTGAGATCAGCACGGATGGCGGCCGCAGTTGGGAGCCGGCGCGCCTGCAGGAACCGATCCTGGCGAAGGCACACACACGGTTCCGGCACCTCTGGCGCTGGCAGGGCACAGACGCCGAGATTATGAGCCGCGCGGTCGACGAGACTGGTTACGTCCAGCCATCGCGCGAGGCGCTCCGAGCCGAGCGCGGCCGGCGAGCACGCGGATATCACCTGAACCCGATCACCGGATGGACGGTCCAATCCGACGGCCGCGTGTTCTACAGAACGGAGTCGCCATGGTGAAATGGCGGCTGGCCGTCGGATTCGCCGTCGCCGTCGTCGCCACCGGCGGTGCGGGGGCACAGATGCCCGCGGGCGAGTCCGATCGTTTCGGCTTCGGTCGTCCCGCGACGCCAGCAGAGATCGCGGCGTGGGATATCGACGTGGGCCCCGACGGTGCCGGGTTGCCAGAGGGGAGCGGTACGGCTCACACCGGTGCGCCCGTCTATGCTCGTCTCTGCGCCGCGTGCCACGGTCGCAACGGCGAGGGCGGTAGCGCCGCGCCGCTCGTCGGCCGAGTGGCCGACGCTACCCCGCCGTTCGGGCCGCGTTACGAAGCGTGGCGGGAAAACCGAGACGACGTCCCGTATACGGTGGGCAACTACTGGCCGTATGCGACGACGCTCTACGACTACATCCATCGCGCGATGCCGTCGAACGCGCCCGGCTCGCTCGCCTCGGATCAGGTCTATGGACTCGTCGCCTGGCTGCTGGCGCGCAACGGCATCATCGCGGACGACACGGTCATCGACGCTGGCACGCTTCCCACCGTCGAGATGCCTGCCCGAGAAATCTTCGTCCCGCACGACTGGCCGGGCGGTCTCGACTAGTACCCGATGACCTGCCCATCCTTGCGCGGGTCGGTTCCGCCGTGCAGCATCCCGGTCTCCCGGTTGATCAGAATCGCCTGGTAGCCGCCCATCCCGCCGCCGCCCTGTCGCGCGACGGTGTGGCCCATGGCCTCAAGTCGCGCGATGACAGCGTCGGTGACACCCGGCTCGACGGCGAGCGTGCCACCGGCGGCGCGGCTCGGGCTGTGTCGCACGCGCGCAGCGTCACCCGCTTCCTGCAGGTTCATGCCGAAGTCAATGATGTTTGACAGCACCTGCCAGTGGCCCTGCGGCTGCATCGGTCCACCCATCACGCCGAACGAGAGCCACGGCTGACCGTCTTTCGTGACGAAGGCCGGCATATTGGTGTGCAGCGACCGCTTGTGCGGCTCGAGCGAGTTAAGATGGCCCGCTTCGAGCGAGAATCCTGACCCTCGGTTTTGCAGCGCGAAGCCGAGGTCGCCCGGCACCACCTTCGAGCCGAAGCCACCAAAGATGCTCTCGATGAGCGAGATGGCGTTCCGATCCTTGTCGACTACAGTGAGATACACCGTGTCACTGTGCTCGTAGGGATTGCCCGGAGTGACGCGCTGAGCCGCGCGCGTGCTGTCGATCAGCCGGCGACGCGTGGCTGCATACCCTTTCGAGATGAGCTGCGCGGTTGGGAGCTCGTTGGCGTCGGCGTCAGCCACAAAGGTGTTGCGGTCGGCCCAGACGAGCTTCTTAGCCTCGGTGAACAGGTGAATCGAGTCGGCCGTGTTGTGGCCCATCGCCGCGACGTCGTATCCTTCCATGAGGTTCAGAATCATCAACGCCAGAATCCCTGAGCTGTTGGGCGGGACCTCCCAGACGTCATAGCCACGGTAGTTGGTACTCACGGGCTCGACCCACGCTGAGGTGTGATCCTCGAAATCGGGCATCGTGAAATAGCCGCCGTTGGCCTCGCTGAACGCCACGATGCGCCGCGCGATGTCCCCGCGGTAGAAGGCGTCTCGGCCCCCGAGGGCGATCGCTTCGTAGGTCGCCGCGAGCCCAGGATTCTTGAACACTTCGCCGGCACGCGGCGGCCGTCCGTTGGGAAGGTAGGTCTTCGCCGAGTCGGGCCATTCCGCCAACGAGCGCTCAGAGCCGGCCCACTGACCCTGGATGATCTCGCTCACCGGAAAGCCGTTGCGGGCGTACCCGATCGCCGGCCGAAGCACGTCCGAAAAATCCATCGTCCCGAATCGCTCAAGCAGCTGATCCCACCCGTCGACCGCTCCCGGCACGGTCCACGTCAGGGGACCGGTGCCAGGCATCCGGTCGAGCCCTTGCCGGGTCAACGTCTCGCGGTTGATCTCGTATGGCGCCCGGCCGGTGGCGTTCAGGCCGTAGAGCCGCTCCGTCTCGGCGTCCCAGACGATGGCAAAGAGGTCGCCGCCAACACCGTTCATGTGCGGCTCGACCAGACCGAGGACTGCATTTACTGCCACCGCTGCGTCGATGGCGTTACCCCCTGCCTTGAGGATGTCGATGCCGACCTGGGCAGCTAGCGGCTGGCTCGCCGCCACCATCCCGTGCGGGGCGATGACCTCCGACCGGCTTCCGTGCGGGCTGCGCGCGGGCCGGCTGTAGCCGTGGCCGAGCCCCTGACCTTGAGCATTCGTCGTGACGCCGGCGCCCACGACGATCCATCCGAGGGCGCCCACCAGGGCGACCGCCGGCCACCGAGCGAGACGCCGCGTCTGCGACTGCCCTTGCATACAAACCCCTTCGTGTTCTGCCGTTATAGAAGGGTGCCGGGAACAGAAGCCGGCTCCCCGCGCTCGAGTCTCGCTATTGTAGCCGGCGGCGCGCCAGGACGATGGACTCGTCACCATCGTTCGCGCGCTCGGCCCCAACGACCGGTCCTAGCCGGCAGACGCCCAGACCGATCTCACGCTGCCAACGTCCTGGCTCAACACCCTGCGGACCGGCAAGCCCTCCTCGTCAACGACGTCGACAGCGAAGTCGCCGCGGCGGATCTGTCGGCCGCGCTCGGCGCCGGAAATGTGCGCGCCTGCCTCGACGTTTCTATCGCGCACCCATACTCGAGGATTCACCGGTTATTGCTCGATGCACCCACGCCACACGCGTGGACAGATCACGAGCGCGCGATGGTGGGCGGGCACGGATCGACGTTCGAGCCGAACTTCCCGGTCCAGACTGCCCGGCCGACATCCTCGAACCCAATAATGTCGAGCAGTCGGCGACGCATTGATCGCCGCACCCGTCACAGCGATAGCTGGAACGTCATGCCGACGGATTGCTCGATGTAGTTGCTGAAGCGACCACAGGTCAGCGAATCGATGTTCCCCTGGACGTCGCGAGGCACGTCGTACTCGAACACGTGACACAGCCGTACGCTGACCCGTGCGTCGAACCCGCGAATCGACACTGGTCGCTGGATGTCGAGGTCGAACACCCACACTGTGGGAACCCGCGCGCCGCGGTTGCACATCCCCGCGAACTCCTGTTCCTCGTTCACGATCGAATAGGGGAATCGCTGCCGCACCTCGAGGACGGGAGCCACGTGCCACGAGCTGACGTCGAAGCCCCCCTGAACAAGACGCGGTTCCTCGTGTCGGTTTCCGTCAGCGAGAACTCGTTCGGCCCGACGATTGGGTTCCGGAAACTCCCGAACAGCTCGTCGAACACGGGAGGTCGCACTGCGATCGGGAGCGCACGTAGCTCACGTTGAGCTCATGGCTCCCGAGCAGCAGGGGTGACGTCAGCTCCAGCTCCCAGTATCGCGAATCGCCGTTGGTATCCGGACGCAGAACTCCCGTGCCGCCGGAACTGATCGGTTTCAGGATGAACTTATCATCCGCTGTACGCCGCATGAAGTGCGCCTTGGCGAACACGCCGTCGACGAAGGTGTGGAAGCACTCCACGTTCCAAATGAGACTCGACGGTGTATCCAGCGCCGCGAGCTGGTGGGTACACCGGGTCACGCTCCACACGGTAGCGCCATCGCGGGCAAAGCGAGTGACGGTGGGCGACTCGTAGGACTCGGACGCGTTGACGTTCAGGGCGGTCTCGGGAAAGAAGAGGCCGGCGCCGCCACGGAGCATCCCGGACGCGCGGACAACACGCTGAAGACGACCACCGCGCGGGGTGCGACGTTGAGGCCCTCTAGAACGCCGTTACCGTCAACACGGGCGCCACGTCAAGCAGGAGGCGATCGTCCAGACGCCAGCGATCCTGCGCGAC
This sequence comes from uncultured Vicinamibacteraceae bacterium, assembly GCA_964646815.1. GTDB lineage: Bacteria > Acidobacteriota > Vicinamibacteria > Vicinamibacterales > UBA8438 > CAZYFH01. Next base: position 21,203 of record CAZYFH010000015.1, read on the forward strand.
GATGCCGATGTCGGTGCTGGCGGCATCCTGCACGCTCAGCCGCCCGTAGGTAATTCGGTCGTAGCGCCTGCCGCAGCGCCCACCTGTCGGCGCACGGCCTTGATGATATGAGACGCAGAGATGCCGAAGTGTTCGAGGAGACGGTCCGGCGGTCCGCTCCGTGGCACCTGGCGCACCGCGAGCCGATCGACGGTGATACGCTCCTCGGCGACCGCCTCGCTCACCGCATCGCCCAGTCCACCGGCGACGTAGTGATCCTCAACTGTGATGAGTCGGGCCCCCGTCCGTCGGCCAGCGGCGACGAGGGTCTCGCGATCGATCGGCTGAACCGAGTAGGCGTCGATGACCCCGATGCGGATTCCTTCGGACGCGAGCCCATCATGGGCAGCGAGCGCCTCGAACACCGTGACGCCGGCCGCCACCACCGTCGCCACGTCGTCTGCGCTCTCGCGCAACACCTTCGAGCCGCCGATCTCGAATCGCTCCTCAGGCGCGTAGATGACCGGTGTCTTTGGACGCGTCGTCCGGATATATGCCATCCCCAGAGAGCCGGCGGCTGCGTGAACGAGCCGCTCAGCACTGACGGCGTCGCAGGGATAGAGAACCGCGCAGTTCGGCACGGCGCGCATCATTGCGATGTCCTCGAGGGCCATCTGCGACGGACCATCCTCACCGATCGAGATGCCCGCGTGCGATCCGGCGAGCTTGACGTTCATCTGTCCAATACCCGCCATGCGGATGAAGTCGGACGCGCGTGTCAGAAAACACGCGAACGTCGAGGGGAACGGGATCGCGCCCCGGCTTGCAAGGCCCATCGCCGCGCCGACCATCACCTGCTCAGCGATGAACGTCTGATAGAACCGGTCACCGTGCGCACGCTCGAACGTCTGGCTGAACGTGGAATTGCCGACGTCTGCGTCGAGCGCCACGATGCGCGTGTCAGTGTCGCCGAGCGCAGCAAGTGCCGCGCCATAGGCTTCGCGGGTGGCGACGCGGCTGCTCGCCTCGTATGTGGGCGGCACCGGTGGAGCAGGTGCGGCGCCGGCACGGCCTGCCGTTGAGCGCGTGGGCGCGGCAATGACCGGCGTCACATGGCCGGGCACGATTCCAGCTTCAAGAGCCCGAAGGGTCTCGTCAAGGTCGGGGCCCTTCGCGACGGCCTTACCGTGCGAGCCGATCTGGCCCTCCATCGACGGGATCCCTTTGCCCTTGACCGTGCGCGCGAGGATCATCGTTGGTTGGCCCTCGGTGCCCGCCGCCTCCCGGAAGGCCCCGAGGATCGCCTGGAGATCGTGACCGTCGATCGCGATCGCGTGCCACCCGAAGGCGCGCCACCGAGCAGCGTAGGCCTCCAGATCGCTGCCCCACTGTGTGGCCCGGCTCTGACCGAAGCCGTTGACGTCGGTAATACCGCAGAGGTTGTCGAGCTCAAAGCGCGCGCCCGCCTGCGCGGCCTCCCAAACGGAGCCCTCGGCCGTCTCACCGTCTCCAATCAAGACGAACGTCCGATAGCCGGACCCGATGCGCCTGGCGTTGAGCGCGAGGCCTATCGCCGCACAGATACCCTGCCCCAACGACCCCGTGGGCACATCGACGAACGGCAGTCTCGGGGTGGGGTGTCCCTCGAGATCGGAGTCGAGCTGCCGGAGCTTGAGCAGTTCGTCGCCCGCGACGAAGCCCGCCTCCGCCCACGCGGCATAAAGCAGCGGCGCTGCATGGCCCTTCGAGAGCACGAAGCGATCGTTATCGTCGTGTTGTGGGTCCCGCGGATCGAAACGCATGTGGGCGAAGAACAGCCCGGCCACGATGTCTGCCGCGGAACAGCAGCTCGATGGATGACCGCTGCCGGCTTCGCTGGTCGCGCGTACCGAGGCGATCCGGAGACGGGCGGCGATATTCTTGAGAGCGGGAACATTCGACGCACGGTCACCTGACACGACTACCTCCCGGCGCGGGGAAAGTGTAGCAAAGATGGGGCAGCGCTTGCGGTTCCGGATTCGAGGTTAGAGCATGTCGTGACGCGAGAACCAGGAGCAGTGGAGCGAGGAACCAAGAACGATGGGACAAGGTACCAGGCGCCTTTGGGCACGGCACCACGGGTCGTGGTGCATCGAACCACGGGCTCCGACGTGAGGTTCACGGATCCGAGTGCGATCCGGACAACTCTCGGAGCGCAAGCGCATAGACCGCCGCGTCGATGCCATGCTCCCGCGCCACCTTGTTTTGGGATGCGAGCGCAGAGACCGCACGCTCACGATACTCGGGGTTGCCCGCGTGCCGCGCGAGGCGCGCGAGGGCACGGGCTGCTTCGCAGTTGGGCCCGAACGGCCTGAGCGGTTCGCGCAAGAGCCCGACGTCGTCGTCCTTAGACACACGGTCGACGAACCCGCCGCCGGTCGCCCCGTCCCAGAGCGCGCGGGTCGCGTAGCGCATCAGCTCCTGCGCCATGTCGAGATACGCGTCCCGCTCGGTCGCCGCATACAGATCGAGGAGAGCGGTGCTCGCGCGCACCTGGTCGACCAACAAACCCCGGACGCCGCTGGTCTGCTCGCTGGCTTGATGAGCGATACCGCCGCCGCGCTCGTACGTGTCGAGCACCACGCGCTCCATCGTCGTCGCCGCGAACGCCAGCAGCGACGTATCGCTCAGCGCCAAGGCCGCCCGCGTGAACGCTGCGGCCATCGTCGCGTTGCCGTCGGCGTAGATGGTCCGGTCGACCGACGGCGGGTCGAGCGCGTGTCGTTCCGGGCCGCTCATCACGCCGTAGTAAGTTGCGTCGGCCTGCTGGCTCGCGTAGAACCCCCCGGTCTTCGGGTCGTCGACAAGCGTCCGACGTACGTAGCCGATGAGGTGGACCGCCCGTTCGTGATGACGCTCGTCACCCGCGACGAGAAGCCGGAGCACCGCGGCGTTGACGTCGAGCAGCTTCTCAACGCTCGGCTCCGACCAGTCGGACCCGGCGCAGTAGCGGAACGCGCCACCGTCGACCGGATCGTACAGGCCGCCCCACGCGATGGCGTCAAGCGTTCGAGGCACGATCGCCGCGAGCGTGTCGTCACCCTCCTGGTGCCGGACTGATGCCAACTCCAGGGCCGCGGGATGGACCCGCTTCGGGGCGGCGCCGAACCCGCCGTGCTCGGGGTCGAACTGCTCCGCGAGCTGTCGGGCCACCCATCCCGCGACCGCGGCGTCCGGCTCGGCATCTACCGGACCCATCGCCCGCCGCCGCTCTGTCTGGTGGGCCCGCGCCGAGATCTCCCGGCGCCTGGTACGAAATGCCTCCGACACGCGCACTAGCAGCTCTCGCATCCGCTCCGCGGACACATAGGTCTCCCCGCCCAAGAGGAGCCCGTCCGGGGTGAGGAACGCGGTCGTGGGCCAGCCGCCCAGATTGTAACGGTCGTTGATGTCGGGCCGCGCGTCCGCATCGACGCAAATCGGGACGAACCGCTCCCGGACGAGATCCACGACGGCCGGGTCGGCGTACGTGTCCCGCACCATCGCGGCCGACCACGGACACCACCTCGTGTCGAGGGCGAGCAGCACGGGTATCCCCTCGGCGCGCGCCCGCGCGAACGCGTCGCCGCTCCATTCCAACCACTGGACGGCGTCGTCCATCTAGCAGCCCACCAGGCCGACCGCTCGTCGCTATATCTCGGTCATGTCGGCCTTGATGTCAATGTCAATGCAGCCGCGCACGCTGTTTGCCGCCGGGCACCCCGTGGGGTGTTTCGCGACGGCGCGCTCGGCAGCCTCGCGCTTACCCTTCGGGATCTTCAGGTCGTACCGCACGCGGATCCGTGTAATGCGGAGCACCTTGTCAATCGCCTCGATGTCGCCCTCCACCCTCGCGGTGATCGTGTCGGGAGTTGCGGGAATTTCGCGCACCTCCAGTGCGCGTGCCAGGGTTCCAAGCAGTCAACCACCGACGGCACCGATCATGTAGTCGAGGGTCGCCGGGACGTCCTCATCGGGTTCGACGCCATAAAATTTCTTGATGCCGCCGTGAACGCCGAAGCGAATCGGTTCCTCGAACCCATCGAGCCACGCGTGTCGCACGGGGCCCTTGACTCGCTCGATGCGCATCCGGCTGGTGTGAACGACCTCTGCCATGTGGAGACTCCTTTCCGAGCAGTTTGTGTAAAAGTCTCGCGTCGCAGCGAGACCCCTGAACCTGGATCTGAAGCGTCCCGCCTTTGCAAGGCACGAAGGGAGAATACTCTCAGTATGTGACCCCGCTCAGCAAGGTCCAGCGCCGGCCATTGCGGGATGCAGAGCCGGTCCCATGCAGCGCGACTTTCACCACAGGCTGCGAGGCTCGACCCGATGCTACAATCGTCGGCCATGGCACAGTCAAGGTCGTTGTCGGTGCGTCTGGGCTTCGTTGCCGTCGTGGTAGCCGCAGTCGGGTGCGGTGCCGAGCCCGCTATGGAGCCGGTCGCGGCGGAGTCGACTCCGGCCGAACGTCCGGTCGAAGCAGAGCCCCCACCGGCCGCGAGGGGGCAAGACGCCGGCCCCGAAGGGGTGCGGAACTATACGCGGGTCGACGCCACCGTCGCATGCGCCGGCGCCACACCGCCGGAAGCCATGGCGGATCTCAAGGAACTGGGCTTCGCCACCGTCATCAACTTCCGAACCGAGGGCGAGCGCGGCGCCACGGTCGCTGACGGGCGAGCTTCGGCCGAGGCAGCAGGACTCACATACATCCATCTGCCCTTCCGCGAACCAAGCGCCGAGGTGACCGAGGCGTTCCTCGAGGCGGTCGCCGACCCGGCGAATCAGCCGACGTATATCCACTGCGGGTCGGCCAATCGGGTCGGCGCCATGTGGCTGATCAAGCGGGTCGTCCAGGACGGATACTCTGTGGAGGATGCGACCGCCGAGGCCGAGGCGATCGGCCTCAGCAGCGCCGGTCTCCGGGAGTTCGCGCTCGACTACGTTGGCGCCGGCGGCTAGCCGCCCGGGTCGCCGCCGGGACGGACGTTCTCGTGCCGCCTCCTGATCCTCGCGTTCCACGCAAAGACTCGTCCGGTTCGCGCGTGTCTCCAGGCCTCGGCGACATGGACCGCGACGCGTTTCGTCGTCACGGCCACGCGCTGGTGGAGTGGATCGCGACCTACCTCGATCACCCAGAACGCTATCCGGTCCTCTCCCGTGTCGACCCGGGCGCGGTGCGCAATGCGTTGCCAAGCAGTCCGCCTGACAACGGTGCGTCGTTCGACGAGATCTTCGAAGACTTCGAGCGCGTCATCATGCCCGGCATTACCCATTGGAACCACCCTGGTTTTTTCGCGTACTTCGCGATCTCGGGAAGCGCACCGGGGGTGCTCGCGGAGTTCCTGACCGCCGCGCTCAACGTGCAGGCGATGCTCTGGCGGACATCTCCCGCGGCGACCGAACTGGAGGAGGTCACGCTCGGATGGCTCAGACAGTTGCTGGCGTTGCCCGAGTCGTTCGAAGGGGTCATCTACGACACCGCATCGATCGCGAGCCTCCACGCTCTGGCGGCCGCCCGCCACGCGGCGCTGCCGAGTGTGCAGCGCAAAGGGCTCGCCGGTCGCACGGACGTCGGGTGCCTACGTGTCTATGCGTCGGAGCAGGCGCACTCGTCGATCGACAAGGCGGTCATGTTGCTGGGCCTGGGTCAGGAGGCACTTGCGAAAATCCCCGTCGACACTGAATTCCGCATGCGCCCCGACGCCCTGCGGCTAGCGATCGAATCCGATCGCGCCGCCGGTGTAACACCGCTTGCCGTCGTCGCGACGGTAGGCACCACGTCAACGACGAGCGTCGACCCGGTTGGCGCGCTCGTCGCGGCATGCGAGTCCGAGCGGGTTTGGCTCCACGTCGACGCCGCCTATGCCGGCGCCGCGGCCATCGTGCCCGAGACGGCGTTCGTCATGGACGGCTGCGCGCAAGCCGATTCGATCGTCGTCAACCCCCACAAATGGCTCTTCACGCCGTTCGACCTGAGCGCTTTCTACTGTCGCCGCATGGATATCGTCCGCGAGGCGTTCTCGCTTATCCCCGATTACCTTCGAACCACGGAAACCGGCAGCGTACGAAATCTGATGGACACCGGCATCCAGCTCGGACGGCGTTTTCGAGCCCTGAAGCTATGGACCGTGCTGCGTCACTTCGGCGCGTCGGGCATCCGCGACCGGCTCGCCGAGCACTTGCGGCTTGCCCGCCTGTTCGCGCGGTGGGTCGATGAGAGTCCCGACTTCGAGCGCCTGGCGCCGGTACCGCTGAGCGTCGTCTGCTTCCGCGCGCTGCCTGCCGCCGGTTCGCCGTCCGGCCCGGCCCTCGACGCGCTCAACCAGCGACTGCTCGACGCCGTCAACGCCAGTGGGGACGTGTTCCTGTCTCACACCCGCATAGACGGGCGTTTCGCCCTCCGCCTGGCCGTCGGCCACATCCGGACCACCGAGGAGCACGTGGCGCGCGCGTGGGAGTTGCTGCACCAGCGGCTCACGGGGCTGACCCACGAGCATGTGTAGCCGCTGCGCTATACTCGGCGTCCATGGACGCCGCCACCATCTCGCTCGGTGCGCTCGCCGTCGCCATCCTGGTGAGCTGCACGATACGGCTGCACGTCGGCTTCCTCGCCATCGCCCTCGCCTGGATCGTCGGCGTCTATGTCGCGGGGATGAGCGCTAATGACGTCATTGCCGGGTTCCCCACGCGACTGTTCCTGACGCTGGCCGGCGTCACGCTGCTCTTCTCCCAGGCGCAGGCGAATGGCACGCTTGATCGCATCGCCCACAAGGCGGTCGCGCTGTGCCAGGGCAACGTCGGCGTGATGCCGATGATGTTCTTCCTGCTGTCGTTTTTCCTCGCGTCGATCGGCCCTGGCAACATCGCGTCGACGGCGCTAATGGCGCCGATGGCGATGGCAGTGGCCGGTCAGGTCGGGGTCCCGGCGTTTCTGATGGCGATCATGGTCGGCAACGGCGCGAACGCTGGGTCACTCTCGCCGATCGCTCCCACCGGCGTCATCGTCAACGGCGTCATGGCCGACATTGGTCTCGGCGGCTTCGAGACGCTCACCTACCTGAACAACATGATGGCGCACACGGTGATCGTCTTCGTGGCGTACTTCGCGCTCGGGGGCTGGAGGCTGCTCGGCCGCTACCACCGCGACGCGCTCGTCGTCCCGGCGAGCGGCGACGACTCCGATGCGGCGAACCGCTCGGACGCATTCGAGCGCAAGCACTGGATCACCATCACCGTCATCACGATGCTCATCGCCGGCGTCATCTTCTTCAATGTCAACGTCGGGCTCGGCGCCTTCGGCTGCGCGATCCTGCTCGCCCTGCTCAAAGCGGGCGACGAACTCGAGGCCGTCAAGATCATGCCGTGGCGCGTCATCATGATGGTCTGCGGCGTGACGGTCCTGATCAACGTGCTCGACGAGACCGGCGGCTTGGAGCTGTTCACGCAGATGCTGGCGGGGATTGCGACGTCGAACACGGTGACCGCGATCGTGGCCTTCTCGACCGGATTCATCTCCATCTACAGCAGCACATCCGGCGTGGTTCTGCCGGCATTTCTGCCGACTGTGCCGGGTCTCGCGGCTGAGCTCGGCGGCGTCGAGCCACTGGCGATCGCCTCGTCGATGAACGTTGGCGCCCATCTCGTCGACGTCTCGGCGCTCTCAACCCTCGGCGCGCTCTGCATGGCCGCCGCGCCCGCCCAGGAGGACAGTCGAAAGCTGTTCAACCAGCTGATGGCCTGGGGTCTCTCGATGACGGTGGTCGGCGGAGCCACCTGCTGGCTCCTTTTCACGGTGCTGCGGATCGGGCTCGAGTAGCGCTCGAGGATCCCGGGTTCAGATGCCAACCGGGCAGAACCGAGACCAAGGGGGCGTGAAACCACGAGCCCTGGAACCTAACCCAAGACGTCATCGGGCGGCCCGGCGCGCGACACACGACCGCGCTCCAGCACGAGGACCCACTCGGCGATGCGCCGCACCTCTGCCGCCACGTGCGAGACGTAGATCATGGGCGTCCCGATCTCGTCACGCACCCGCTCGAGATAGGGCAGGATCCGGTCGCGCAACTCCACGTCGAGCGCCGCGAGCGGCTCGTCGAGCAGCAGTAGATCCGGCGTCGACATCAGCGCCCGCGCGAGCGCCACGCGCTGGCGCTCGCCTCCAGAAAGCGCGTCGACCCTCCGTGCAAGGAGCGTGTCGATCTCGAGCAACGCAAGGATGACCTGTGCCGAGGCGCTAGTCGAGCGCGCACCGTACAGCACGTTGTGCTCCACGTCGAGGTGGGGAAACAAGGCGACGTCCTGTGGCACATAGCCGACGCGCCGATCGTGGACCGCTAGATCCACACCACTGCCAGCGTCGAATAGCGCGCGCGCGCCCACGCGGATGACCCCGGCACGCGGGCGCCGGAGTCCGGCAATCGCATCAAGCGTCGTGGTCTTGCCCGCCCCCGACGCTCCGAACAGCGCCACCGTCCGCGCCGAGACCGTTTGGTGCACCTCAAGTGTGAAGGCGGCCTGGCGCAGTGTGAAGTCCAGCGTGATGGAAGTGTCGGGCATCGCGACCAGGCCAGCTAGGGTCCCGTGGCGAGCCGGTTCGATACCCACACCGCCGCGAACCCGATCGTGACCGCGGCCGCGAGCAGCGTCATCGCTGCCGCCTCCTGACCGACCTCAGCGTGCCGATAGATCGCGACAGAGATCGTGCGGGTTCCAGGTAGTGCGCCGGCGACCATGATGGTCGCGCCGAACTCGCCGAGTGCCCGGGAGAAACCGAGCACCGCACCGGCAAGAAGACCCCGGCGAGCCAGCGGCAAGCTGATGGTCCAGAACACACGCCACGGCCGGGCGCCGAGCGTCGCGGCGATCTGTTCGTATCGACGATCGGTCTGCTCAAAGCCCGCGCGGGCCGCGCGCACCAGCAGCGGCAGTCCCATGACCGCCATCGCGAGCACAACCCCCTTCCAGGTGAAGACGACTTCGAGGCCCAACCCGTCAAGCAGCCGTCCGACCGGCCCCCGGCGGCCGAGCAGCTTGAGGAGGATCAGTCCAGTGGCGACCGGCGGTACGACGAGTGGCAACGAGACGAGCGCCTCGAACACGCTGCGCCCCGGAAACTCCCGGCGGGCCAGCAGCCAGGCCAGTCCGACCCCGGGCGGCAGCATGACGAGCGTCGCCAGCCCCGCCATCGTGACCGTGAACGCGGTGACGGTCACCAACTCGCCGGTCATCGACCGTTCCGAGATTCCGGGCTCGTGGCCGGAGGCTCGACATTCGCAATGGGCGTGTGCGGCAACACGACAAATCCAGCGTCCTCGAAGAGACGACGCGCTTCGGGGCCCTGCAGGAACTCCAAGACACGGATGGCCGCCGCTTCGTTCGGCGCGCCGTTGGCCACCGCTGCGGGATAGACGATCGATGGGCCGGCGTCGCGTGGCACCGGATACGCCACGACCACCGCTGAGCTCGTCGCGGCGTCCGTGCGGTAGACGACCGCGGCGTCCGCCGTCCCGGACTCGACCGCCGCGAGCGCGGCTCGCACGTTGCGTGTCGGGACGACCTTGGACTCGACTACGGACCAGATGCCGGCGGCCTCCAGGTACCGGCGCGCGTAGACCCCAGCCGGTACCGTCTCGGGATCGCCGAGCGCGATACGTCGAATCGCCTCCGACGCGAGGTCGGCAACCGTCATGACTGTCCCGACGCGATCCGACGGCACGACGACCACGAGCTGATTCGAGAGCAAGTCCACGCGCCGGTCGGGTCGGATGCGTCCCGCTTCCTGCGCACGATCCATCTGCTGGGCGTCGGCGCTCAGGAAGACATCGACCGGAGCACCCTCGATCAGCTGTGTGGCTAGCAGGTCCGACCCGCCAATGTTGACCAGCACGCGTGTCCCGCTCCGCTGCTCGTGCGCGACCGCGACCGCATCGATCGCCTCCGACAGGCTCGTCGCCGCCGACATCAGAACGGTCCTCGGCTCTCGCTCGGGGTTCTGACACGAGACGGCCGCCGCGAAGACTGCCACGCTCGCGGCACCAACAAAGCCGCGTCCAAAGCCGCTGATCATATGCATAATATAGTATGATTATATTCGATATAACAATCGACTTCGGTCGTATTTAAGGGACAACATGTCGCTTCTTACCGTGCGACAGGCCTCGGCTCGACTGGGCGTCGGCTATTCGACGGTGAAGCAGTGGATCTACAAGGGCCGCGTCCGCACAGTGCGGACCGACGGTGGGCACTACCGGATCGCCGATGCCGAGGTCGAGCGGCTGCTGGCACGGAGACAACCGGCGGCCTCGGACCCTCCCGGGCGGCGGCGCCCCGCCCCTAGCGGCGTGCTCGTAGCGCTGAGCGGCCGTAACCGGTTAACGGGCATCGTGGAGGAAGTGCGGCGCGAAGGCCTGCTCGCCCAGATTCGGCTCCGCATCGGCGATCAGCAACTGACCGCAGTCATTACGCGAGACGCCATCGACGAGCTGAAGCTCAGGCGGGGAGACGAGGCGACGGCGATCGTCAAGGCCACCGAGGTGATGATCGGCCGCGAGGCGGGCACCTCACGGCGCTGAAAAGGTCGCCGGTAGCACCGACTGCAGCTGCAGCCCCCAATGGCCGCCCTGCCGGGTGATCACATACAGGCCGGGCACTGTCCTGTACGACCTGCCGTCGGCACGTCGTCGGCTGAAGACGATGCGGAAGTGCACCTTGTCGTCGGACACGTGCACGGTCTCCACGAGATCGAGCGTGCTGTGATCCCACCCCTCCGCTTGCCGAAGGAGATCGAAGTCGATGGCGATGTCCTCGGGGCTCTCGCGCAAGACCACTTGGCCGTTGCCGCCCAGGCTGAGGCGTGGGAAGTTGCTGATCGTCGCGATGGCATCGTTGTCGGCGGCGTTCCACGCGCGGAAGTACTCCTCGAGCGCCGCCCGCGCCTCCGCCTCGCCGTCCTGCGCCCGGACTGGCGCCGCGCTCTGGCTGACCACGGCGACAACGACCACCGTCAGCAGCCTGTGCATCGTCGTTGCTCCCGCCCCACCGACGCCTCAGAATAGCATTGGAGGCCGCAGAGCGACCGGTGTAGGCTAGCCGGCAGCCTCGACGGCCATCTTTGCGGGCACACGCTGCCGACACCGGCCGCATCATCTGGGACGTGGACACCGTCGGCGACTACGAGATGGTGAACGGCGTCCCGGCGAGTGGCGGCTCACTCAATGGACCGGGTGTGACCGTCGTCGATGGCATGGTCTTCGCCAACTCGGGCTACGGTGGCCTGTATATGCCGGACAACGTGCTGCTCGCGTTTCTCGGTGGACGGCCGGCAGCCCAGCAACGGGGAGGAAGGATGCGTTTTTGCGTCGTCACGATCGCGATGGTCGCCGTCACCGGTTCGACGGTCGGTGCGGCCGTGCAGACCAGCCCGGATGGTGAGCGGGTCTACAAGCAATACTGCGCCCGCTGCCACGAGGGGACGATGCCGCGGATGCCGACCCGCGAGATGTTGCGGCAGCGCGCGCCCGAAGACGTCGAGATCGCGCTCAGCACGTTCACGATGCGGCGGCAGGGCGCACCGCTGAGTTCGGCCGAGCGCCGCGCGGTGGCGGAATACCTCACCGGCCGACCGCCCGGATCGTATCGCGCACCGCTGGACGTTATCGCCGACAGTGCCTATTGCGCCGACGGCGCCGGCATCGGCGGCCCGCTTGCCGGGCCCGCGTGGAACGGCTGGGGCGCCGGCCTCCGGAACACGCGCTTCCAGTCCACCGAGGTCGCCGGGCTGACCCCTGACGAGGTTCCACGACTGGCGCTAAAGTGGGCGTTCGGCTTCCCTGGCGTGTCGGCCGCGGGGTCGCAGGCGACCATCGTCGGAGGCCGAGTCTTCGTCGGGAGCCGCAACGGGATGGTCTACGCGCTGGATGCCAACAGCGGCTGCATCGACTGGACGGTCGAGGCCGACGGCGGTGTCCGGTCAGCGCCGTCCGTGGGCCGACACCCCGGCACGAGCGACGCCGTCGTCTACTTCGGAGATGCATTCGCCCACGTCTATGCAGTGAACGTCGACTCCGGCGACGTCCTTTGGAAGGTCAAGGTGGACGATCACGGGGACGCGATGATCACCGGCGCGCCGGCTCTCCACGACGGGCGGCTCTATGTTCCAGTCTCGTCACTCGAAGAGGGCTCGGGGTCGTTGCCGAACTACGAGTGCTGTACGTTTATCGGAAGCGTCGTTGCGCTCGATGCCGCCGACGGGCGGCAGATCTGGAAGACGCGCACGATTCAGGAGGCCTCGCACCGAACGACGCGCAACAGCATCGGCACCCAGCTGTGGGGACCGTCCGGAGCCGCCATCTGGTCGGCGCCGACATTGGATCCAGACCACAACCGCCTCTACGTCGCCACCGGCGACAGCTATTCCGCGCCGGCTGCACCTGAGAGCGACGCCATCATGGCAATGGCGATGGACAGCGGGCGCGTCCTCTGGACGCGGCAAACATTGCCCGGCGACGCATGGATCGCCGGCTGTCTCGATCCGACACCCGAGGGCCGAATCAACTGCCCTGAGGACATGGGCCCCGACCACGACTTCGGCAGTTCGCCCGTGCTCACCACGATCGCGGACGGACGGGAGGTCCTCCTGGCCGGTCAAAAATCTGGCGTCCTGTACGGGCTCGACCCGAAGACAGGTGAGATCGTCTGGGCGACACGCGTCGGTGACGGCGGTGTGCTCGGCGGCATCGAGTGGGGCTTTGCGACCGACGGCGAGATCACCTACGCCGCCAGCTCAGAAGCGCTGGAGAAGGCCCCCGGCGACGCGGGCGGTCTCACAGCGGTTCGGGTAGCGGACGGTGAAACGCTCTGGGACGCGCCGCCGTTTCAAGACACATGCGGCGCCCGCGCCGGCTGCAACACGGGCCAGCCGGCCGCGGTCACAAGCATTCCCGGTGTCGTGTTCTCGGGAAGCCTGGATGGTCACCTGCGCGCGTACGACACTACGACTGGCCACGTCATCTGGGACGTCAACACGGTCGGCGACGTCGACACGATCAACGGTGTCCCGGCCCGGGGCGGGTCGATCAACGGTCCCGGCCCCACCGTGGCCGGTGGAATGCTTTACGTCACGTCTGGCTACGGCGCCTTCGGCTTCATGTCGGGCAATGTACTGCTCGCGTTCTCAGTGGACGGACGGTAGGATCTGTCACAACTCGGGTTGAGGTGAGGAGTACCACCATGATGCGCACACCGCTCTCGCTGACTGCCGTCATCGCCATTGCGGCCCTTGCGATCGCCTCGTCGCCCACCCTCTCGGCCAACGCCGCTACCGGTACCGGACCGGTGCTCGAATCGGGCGGCCCGCTCACCTTCGGACCTGATGGCATCTTGTTCATCGCCGACAATCAAGGTGCCGCGATCTACGCGCTCGAGATGGGCAGCCGGCTGACCGGTGCCACGATGGGCACACAGAACATTCCGGGCATCGACCAGAAAATCGCCGGTCTGGTCGGCACCGACGCGCGGGAGATCCAGATCAACGATATGGCGATCAGCCCCGCGTCGAAGAACGCGTTCATCTCCGCATCGCGGGGCCGGGGCGCCAACGCCACGCCGGTCCTGCTCAGGGTCGACGGTGGTGGCGGGATTGAGGTCCTCTCGCTCAGCGATGTGCGGTACACGCGCCTCAAGCTGCCGAACGCTCCGGAGGCGAACCCCGGTGCGCGCCGTAACCCGCGGATGGCCGCCATCACCGACATGGCGTTCGTCGACGGGCGCCTGTTCCTGGCCGGGTTGTCGAATGAAGAGTTCTCGTCCAAGCTGCGCTCCGTCCCCTATCCGTTCGAAACAATCGATAACGGAACGAGCGTGGAGATCTGGCACGCGGCCCACGGCCAGTTCGAGACGCACTCCCCCGTCTACACCTTCGTGCCGTATGACGTCTCGGGTCAACAGCACTTGATCGCCGGCTACCTCTGTACCCCGCTCGTGAAGTTTCCGATCGGCGACCTAGAACCGGGGAGCAAAGTGATGGGCACCACCATTGCCGAGCTCGGCAACCGGAATCGTCCGCTCGACATGATCGTCTACAGCAAGGGCGGGAAGGACTACCTGCTCATGTCGAACACGAGCCGCGGCGTGATGAAGATCCCGACGGAGACCTTCGGCACGCAGTCGCCGGTCACCGAGAACGTCGGTGACGGGGGCCAGGCCGGAGTCACCTACGAGACGATTGCCCAGATGACCGGCGTCGAACAGTTGGATCTCCTCGACGCACAGCATGCGATCGTGATTGCCCGCAACGACGCCGGGGTGGCATCGCTCGAATCGGTGATGTTGCCCTGAACGACCACAGGGATGCCTTGAGCAACGTCGTCCGAGCGCCGATCATCACGCTGGCACTGGCACTCGGCGGGTGCGGGGTCCTGGACGACGCCGGGCCGGCCGAGGTCCTCCCGGACATCCGTCTCGGCACACCCGAGGACGAGGCACGCGGCGCACCGGTCGAGCTTGCGGGTCTCCCAGCAGCCGACGTCGCGGCCCTCCGTGACGTCGAGTGGGAGCATGGCGCCTGGTCAGCGTTGCTTCGGATCACGGTCGAACAGGCTGGAACCGACCTGGCCGACACACCCGCGGTCCTCGGCGACTATGCGGTGGGAGATGACGATGTGGTGCGCTTCACGCCGATGTTCCCGTTCGACCGCGGCCGGCCATACACCGTCCGGTTCGATCCGGCAGCCTTTCCTGGCGGCCGCGTTACCGACGGTTCCGCGGCCCCCGTCACGGCGACGGTCGAGCTACCGCGCCCGGATGTAACCCCGACAACAGTCGTGACGCGCGTGCTGCCGACCGGGGACCGACTGCCCGCCAACCAGCTAAAGCTCTACATCGAGTTCTCGGCGCCGATGAGCGACGTCGACGGACTCGACTACGTCCGCCTCCTCGACGGCACGGGACAGGAAGTCGAGGCGCCGTTTCTCCCGCTCGGCGAGGAGTTCTGGGGCTACGACTTCCAGCGCTATACGGTCTTCTTCGACCCAGGCCGCGTGAAGACCGGCATCTTGCCGAACGAGCAGCTCGGCCGACCACTCGAGGAGGGCGCCAGCTACACGATTGAAGTCGACGCCGCCTGGCCCGACGCCGAGGGGACGCCGCTCGCGGAATCGTTCTCCAAGCGGTTCGGCGTGGGCCCGGTGGACGATACGCCGATAGACACGGCAGCGTGGCGGCTGCGGGTCCCACCAGCCGGGTCCACCTCGCGGCTCGTCGTGTCGTTTCCAGAGCCGCTCGACCACGGCCTGCTGCACCGGGGGCTCGCCGTCGAGGACCCCGATGGCGAGCGGGTCGCCGGTTCAATCGAGGTGACGAGCTGGGAGACGCGCTGGTCGTTCACGCCGGAGCAACCGTGGTCAGCCGGGGCATACTCGCTGCTCGCCCTGTCGATCCTTGAAGACCTCGCGGGAAACCGGATCGGGGTGCCCTTCGAGATCGATCGGTTCGAGCAAATCGAAGATCCAAAAGAGCAGGAATCCTACCGCGTGCCGTTCGAGATTGCTCCGTAGTCCCGGCGCCTCCGTCGCGCCTATCGGGAGCCGTCGGCCGGTCCGTCCGCTGCCCACTCCGGAGCGCGGTCACAATCACGCATCGTGCTTCGTAGGGCCGCCCCATCCATCCACCCCTGACTGTCTAGTTTCGCCGTGGCGCCCACTGCCTCACGCGCCTGACTCTGGGGTTACTCGCCAGCAACAAGGCACGGTGGCATCGTTCGTCCGACATAATCAATCGACACCAGACGCTTCAGCGCCTCCACCTAGTTCAGGACGAGCGTAATCGGCGGTGATTCGTTGGCGTCGGCAGCGCGCCTTGTGGGTCTAACGCCGTCTCTCTCAGCGCGTTCCTGGAGCATCCGTCCCGCTCGGAGGCACCCTCGGCTACCACGAGCTGCGCGGGTATCTCTTCACGGTGGCGTGCGCTCCAAAGCTGGTCCCGCCGTCCGCGTGGGTGCCCGTCATCTTCGGTGGAGAGGAAGCCGAATATGAGTCCCTCGACGAAGCGCGAGCAATCGTCGCTAAGGCGATGGAGCTGTATAAGAACCTCAACTCGGCCGTCTTCGACGGGACGGCCTCGTTACCCGATGAGTGCGCGTTTCGCGATGACGTGCTCGCCAACCTCGAACCCGACGCGCCGGTCTCGCAATGGTCGCGCGGGTTCATGCTCGGCCACGAGTGGCTCGGGGACGTCTGGGAGGCGCGCCTTTCGAAGACAGCGGACGACGACGAGTTCGGCGCCACCCTCATGACGCTTAGCTTTTTCGCCTCGCGATCCATTGCAGACGCCTTCCATGCCGAAATACCCTCGGACCGGCTACTGCTCGAGCGTGCCGTAGAGATCCTGTGCAATGCGCACCCCACGGCGATCGCCGAGTACGCGAGTGTGGGTCGGACGATCCAAGAGGCGCTGGCCGCGCGCGCCGCGAAGGGGCCAGCCCGGAGAACCAAGGTGCCCCGGAACGCGCTCTGTCCGTGCGGGAGTGGCAAGAAATACAAGAAGTGCTTCGGCGCAACCAGTCTTGACCGTACGACCAGATGAAGGCGGCGCCAAAGGCGCTACGGTACGACGTCGCGCGTTTCGATCAGCGCGAGCGTCGCCCAACCGGTGGTCGAGATCCACTGCGCATAGCTTTGCTGGCCCGCCGGCCGTGTCGTCTCGATCCAGCTTCCGTCGTCGAGCTGTTCCGCAATGAGAAACGCGCGTCCATCGACGATGTGCTGCCGGAGCTCCGCGGGCGAGAGCACCGACCCGGCGAGCGCCGGCCCGTCTACGAGCGAAACGAGAGCGAGGAGCACAACGGCCGTGTCAAACGGCTCGATCGGCGAGGTGAGATAGGCACCCCACGCTCCCGACGGCGCGCGACCCGCCACGAGGAGCCGGAGACAGCTCTCGCGTTGACGTCGAGCCGCCGGGTCGGTGGCAGTCCCGAGACCCAGGACGACCGCTGCGGCATCGAGCACCGTCTTCACCTCGAGCGCCCGCAGCCACCGCTCGGCCGCCGAAATTGGAGTGGCGTACTTGTCGTCGCCGGCGTGTCTCAGGGTCCGTAGCGCGGCCCACGTCGCGAGCGTCGTTCCATACGTCGCGGGCGAGCCGATGCTGCCACTCAAATCGAGCCGCCACGATCCGTCCGCTTGTTGATCGGAAGCCACAAGCCACGCCGCCTCCGCGACCGGCGCGTCCCGATCAACCTGCGCCGCCCGCATCGCATCGACCAACGCCCCGCCGAACTGAATCCGCGCCAGCACCTGGTCGCTGAACGCGAGGCCGAGCGCGTTGTCGTCCCACGCGTCCGGACGTTGCAGCCAGTGCGTCGTGTCGCGTAGCGCTGCCGCCGGCACGTCATAGCCCGCGCGCAGCGCGGCGTAGAGCGCGCGTGCAGCATCGCCGTTGTTGTGACACGAGAAGCATTGGTTCTCGGCGGGCCACCGAGGTACTTCAGCCGACAGAAACGCGACGGCGCGCGCCGCCGGCGTGGCGCGCGACTGGCCTGCGCGCACCGGCGCCCACAGGAGCAGGCTGCACACCGCGGCGCCGGCGGCGAGCGTCGCGGCCGCGGTTGCCCGGGTGGATGCGTCTACAACCATGGCGCCTCCATTGTAGTCACGCAAATTGTCGTGGCACATCTCTTCCGTTGTGCAGCCGTTCGGCTTCTGTCTAAGCTGGCCAAAGTCGAGACGAGGTGCGATGTGGCGCGGGTCATGCTGTTGATCGGTACGCGGAAGGGGCTTTTCTCGTTCTCGGATCGCAACCGCCGTCGCTGGACGCTCAAGGGCCCCATTTTCAAGGGCGTTCAGGTGAACGACGTCGTCCATGTTGCTGACGGCGGGGAAACGTCGTTGCCGAAGAACACGAACGTGCACGCCGATTTCAAGCCAAACAGGTTTCCAGACGTCGGGGTGTGCATGTACCACCTTGAGATGCATCCCTCGGACGGCGCAGGTGCCGTGTCAACAGAACCACTGCGGTGTCTACCGGTCCGAGAACGCTGGCGACGAGTGGATCGACATTTCCAACGGCCGGCGTCGCGGTTCGGCTTTCCGCTGGCCGTCCATCCGCACGACTGCGAGACGATCTATGTCTGTCCAGCCGAATCCGACCAACACGGCTTCGTTTCGGAGGCGGCGTTCCGAGTCTATCGGAGCCGACGACGCGGCAAGACGTGGGAGACACTCACCTCTCGCCTCCCCCAACGCGTTGCGCACACGCTGGTGTTACGACAGGCGCTCACCACCGATACCCTGAACCCCGTCGGTCTTTACATGGGGACGTCAGGCGGGCACCTACTAGCGAGCCGAAACTAAGATGATGACCGGGAGGTGCTCTTCAATTTGCTCCCGCCGATCGCGTCGGTTGCGGCGGCGATGATCGACGGTTGAGCGAGATACGTGACGACGACCGTGAATGGAGCACAACGGGCCGGACGACGGACACGTCGTCCTCGTCGAGCTGAAGTGAACCCGTCCGGAAGACACGACATATCCACGGGACGGTTGTGCCGCCTCACCGAATGCCAGCGGATCACCGTCCCGTGCGCTTGGAGGACTCGCAACTCACGGCCCACGTCGCCCACCTCCTACGGGTTCCGTTCGAGAATCCCAACATCCATATGGATCGCCCGATCTCGCTGGCCAAAGGCGATCGGTTCCACAAGATTGTCGAGGAGAAGCGCGGGGGGTTCTGCTACGAACAGAACCTACTTTTCGCCGCGCCTCTTCGAGCGCCCAGGTTCGTGCGCACGATGGGACCTTCGGCCCCCGGTTCGACCACATGGCTGCCACAGTGCGGCTGAACGACCGCCAGCACCTCGTTGACGTCGGGTTCGGTGAGTGCTTCCGTGAACCCCTCCGATGGATGGACGCTGGCACCCCCAGGCAGACGGTTCACGCTACCGCGTCGTCACGGAAGCCGACGCGCTCATCGTGGAGCACAGCACAAATCGGAATGACGGAGAGGAGAGCGTCGTGACCGATTACCGCGTCGACGCACCACCTCGAGCTTCCCCTGAGTTCCTCCCGATGTGGCGGTTTCATCAAACGTCGGAAGCATCACTGTTCACGCGGATCTGGATGTGCACTCTCGCCACGGCGCAAGGGCGAACCACGATGAAGCCCGGATGGCTCAGCGAATCTGAAGCCGGCGGGAAAGAAGACCGACGCGTGCCGTCCCGGGATGACCTCGAACAGCTCCTGGGGGAGCGGTTTGGTATGTTGGCGCTCCGGCTCCCGGTCGCGTCATCAGTGGTCAGAGACGCGGCTCATCAGAGGGGCTCGGCGCCCGGTCGCCCATCTTCGACAACGAACGAGGCGCGTGTCGCGATCGGACTTCCGGGACGGCTGACGTAGTCAAGCACCTGGTAGTCCGCCTGGCAGCGTTGCGGCGTCAGCTCACATCGCACATAGCCCCGTTGTGAGTTGTAGAAGCGCACCCACGGATTCTGGGCCAGCATCCCGGCGGTCGTCGGACGGGTGTCGGATCCATCGCCACCAGAGCTGATCGACGTCCCGACAAACTCCGTCCCCACTATCGGCGGGCGTTCGTCAGCGTAGTCCACCTTGAGATCGTTGACCCAGTTCGTGTGGATATCGCCGGTGAGCACGATCGGGTTCGACGGTCGGCGCTCGGCAAGAAACTGCATGAGCCGCCTCCGCGCCGTCTCGTACCCGGACCAGATATCCATGCCGTAGCGCTCGTCGTCGCCCGGGGCAAAGTCGACCCGCGCCATCATCACCTGCTGCGGGATAACGTTCCACGTGGCGGCCGATTGATCGAGCCGAGCCATCAGCCAGCGCTCTTGCTCATCACCGAGCAGCGTCGCCGTTGCATCACGCATCCCATCGCACGGCGGGCCACTCCGGTCGCCGCATGGCTGATCTGTCCGATATTGCCGCGTGTCGAGCACCTGGAATGACGCGAGGTTGCCCCAGATGAAATCCCGGTACAGCTGCATCCGCGGCCCCGTGGGCAACGACGACCGCCGCAGCGGCATGTGCTCGTAGTACGCCTGATACGCCTCGGCACGTCGCCGCAGGAACAGCTCGGCCGGCGTGCCCTCCTCGGACATCGTCGATGCGTAATTGTTGTCGACCTCGTGGTCGTCCCACGTGACGACCCACGGGAACGCAGCATGCGCCGCCTGCAGGTCGGGGTCGGACCGATACAGCGCGTGCCGGTTCCGGTAGTCCACCAGCAGCTCGATCTCGTCGCCCGTGTGCTTACGGACCCGACCGTCGCGGCCGGCGTATTCGTAGATGTAGTCACCGAGATGAAAGACAAGATCGAGGTGGTCCTCGGCCATGTGCCGGTACGCGGTGAAGTAGCCCGTCTCGTAGTGCTGGCACGAGGCGAACGCGAAGCGGAGTCGATCGACCGGCGCCCCCGGCGCAGGCAGCGTCCGCGTTCGTCCGATCGGGCTCACCTCGGCACCGGCGCGGAATCGGTACCAGTACCAGCGAGCCGGCTCAAGCCCCTCGACTTCAGCGTGCACCGTGTGTCCAAGCAACGGCGTGGCCACCGCGGTTCCGCGCTGCGCGACGTCGCGAATTCTCTCGTCGCGGGCGACCTCCCAGCTGACCTCGATGTCATCGTCCGGCATGCCGCCACCATGCAGCGGGTCTGGCGCCAGACGCGTCCAGAGCACGACGCCATCTGGCGTCGGCTCGCCCGACGCGACGCCAAGGGTGAACGGTGGCGCGTCGAATGCGATCGATTGCCGCACGCCGCCACGAGTGCGCCGGGAGGCTCCCAACCCAAGCACAGTGAAACCGCCAGCCAGAAAGTCCCGTCGGGGAAGCACACGCACGACGTACTGACTGTATCACCAGCATCCCCGACCGCGTCGCTGACGCCGAGTGCTTGACAAGTCACCGCTCTCGTCCGCTACGATATGCGGAGTCACCGTGCGAGTCCTTCACGACACACATCATCGTCACCACCATCTCCCGCCCGACGGCGGGGCAGCGGTGCTACGTGTGATGTAGACGCGATCAGGACGCGCACGCACCACGAGGCCTCGCCGCAAACCACGGCGAGGCCTTTTTGTTTGGACGACGGCGTGAGGGGATCCATGGATTTTTCAAAGCTCGACGGGTTGATTCCGGCGGTCGTACAGGATGACGAGAGCAACGAAGTGCTGATGGTCGGCTTCATGAATCAGGAAGCCCTCGACCGAACGCGCTCATCTGGGTTCGCCACCTTTTTCAGTCGCACACGCAGCAAGCTCTGGATGAAAGGGGAAACCTCGGGCAACCGACTCAAGGTGTGCCGACTGCTTACCGACTGTGACGATGACACGGTGCTGGTCCGCGTGGAGCGTCAGGGCAAGGGCAACGTCTGCCATACCGGCGAGCGCTCCTGCTTCTTCACGGAGCTCCAGCCATGAAGCTCGCCCGGGGCCACACATCCAGGTTCGCGACGTCATGACACTGAGACTCGGTATTCCCAAAGGGTCGTTGCAGGACTCCACCGTGCAATTGTTCGCACGTGCAGGGTTCAAGATCTACGTCCGCTCGCGCTCGTACTTCCCGACGATCGATGATCCTGAGATCGAGTGCACGCTGATCCGCGCCCAGGAGATGGCGCGCTATGTCTCGGACGACGCCGTCGACGTCGGTCTGACCGGCCAGGACTGGATTGCTGAGCATCACGCCGCCACGGGGAACGACGTCACCGCCGTCGCCGATCTCATCTACTCAAAGCAGAGCTTCCGTCGAGTGCGGTGGGTGCTCGCGGTACCCGAGGAATCGCGTTACCGCTCGCCGCAGGATCTGGAGGGCGCCCGCATCTCGACCGAGCTGGTCCGCGTGACCGAGGCGTACTTTGCGCGACTCGACGTCAGCGTCAACGTGGAGTTCTCCTGGGGCGCGACAGAGGTCAAGCCGCCAGACCTAGCCGACGCCATCGTCGAGGCCACCGAAACCGGATCGACCCTGCACGCGAATCACTTACGCATCATCGATACGGTCCTCGAGTCGAACCCGCAGCTCATCGCGAACACTCAGGCGCTTGAGGACGGGTGGAAGCGGACCAAGATCGACAACATCGCGCTGCTGCTCAAGGCGGCGATGGACGCGCAGGGGCGCGTGGGATTGATGCTGAACGTCGAGCGCGACCAGCTCAACGCCGTGCTCGCGCTCCTGCCGGCGCTGCACCGGCCGACGGTATCACCACTCAGCGACGATGGATGGGTTGCGGTCTCCTCGATCCTCGAAGAGCGCGCGGTGCGGGAGCTGATTCCGAAGCTGAAAGCGGCCGGCGGCCAAGGGATTGTCGAGTATCCCCTGAACAAGATTGTGGTCTAGGACGCGGGGCTCAAGGTGCAGGTTCCAGGGTCAACTGGTGGGGCCGGCCCGTGGCCCTGGCGTTGACTCCTGAACCCGAGCACATGTCGAGGCACCCAGATGAGGATCATTGCATCGTCGAACAAGCGCGCGGTGCGGCAACTGGTCGAGCGCGCCCAAGCGACCGACGTAGGACTGGAGCGTCGCGTGGCGCGAATCGTGAACGACGTGCGCCGGCGCGGCGACCACGCGGTGCGCGACTATGCCCGGAAGTTCGACCGGCTGACGGGCTCACTCGAGCTAACGGCCGCTGAAATTCGCCGCGGTGCGCGTGAGGCGCCACCGGCCGTGCGAGCGGCCATTACGGTAGCTGCGCGTCACATCCGCCGAGTCGCCGCGAAGCAGCTCCCGCGTGTGTGGAGCACGTCGGTGGTGCCAGGCGTGGTCATCGAGCAGCGAGTCACTCCACTCGAACGCGTCGGCTGCTATGTGCCGGGGGGGCGATACCCGCTCCCGTCATCGCTGCTCATGACCGCGATTCCGGCCCGGGTGGCCGGCGTGCGGCACGTGGTCGCCGCGTGTCCGAGCCCGGAGCCGGCCGTGCTGGCGGCGGCCGTCGAAGCCGGTGTGTCGCGCCTCTTTCGCATGGGCGGCGCGCACGCGATCGCCGCCTTCGCGTACGGCACCGCGACCGTCCCCCGCGTCGACAAAATCGTCGGCCCTGGGAACGCCTACGTCGCGACCGCCAAAGCACGTGTCGCGCCACACTGCGCGATCGACTTCTATGCCGGCCCGACGGAAATTGTCGTCGTCGCGACGACGGGCAAGCCCGAGTGGATCGCCGCCGATCTGGTGGCGCAGGCGGAGCATGACCCCGACGCGCGCGCAGTGTGCGTGACCACGAGCCGGCGACTCGCGCGCGCCGTCGTCGCGGCCGTTGACTCCCAGGTGTCCGACCACCCCGTTGCCCGGCCCTCGCTCGACCGGCACGGTGTCGTCGTCGTCGCGCGCAGCGTCAGCGACGCAGTCGATCTCGCAAATCAGATCGCACCGGAGCACGCGGTCTGTGACACCGTCGCGATCGCCAGGCGGCTCACCATGGCCGGGACCGTCTTCGTGGGACCCTATGCCGCGCAGGCGGCCGGCGACTATGCGACCGGGTCGAACCACGTCCTCCCTACCGGTGGCGTCGCCCGCTTCCGGGGCGGGCTGAGCGCGTCCGACTTCGTCCGGGTCAACAGCGTGCAGCGGCTGACCCGACGCGGCCTGCGGCGGCTGGCGCCGAGCGTGTTGTCGCTGGCGAACGCCGAGGGCCTGCGCGCGCACGCCGCGTCGGTGGCGATGCGCGTGCTGTAGGAGCGCGGGTGACCGCGAACGGAACGATGCGACGAGCAGCCATTATGCGCAAGACGACGGAGACGCAGATCGCCGTGCGTCTGACGCTTGACGGAAAGGGCCGGTACGAGATCGACACCGGGATCAGGTTTCTTGATCACATGCTCGAGCTGGTGACGCGGCATGGGGCGTTCGATTTGACGATCCGGGCGACGGGCGACCTTGACGTCGACCAACATCACACGGTCGAGGACGTCGGCATCGGCCTCGGGGAAGCGGTGGCGAAGGCTCTAGGTACACGCCGCGGCATCAACCGCGCCGGGTACTTCGTGATGCCGATGGACGAGACGCTTGGTGTCGCGGCGATTGACCTGAGCGGGCGGACGCACGCCGTGGTCGACCTGAAGCTCCGCGTGCGGCGCGTCGGTGATCTGCAGGGGGAGCTGATCCATGACTTCTTCGACGGCTTCGCCCAAGGGGCCCACGCCAACGTGCATGTCAAGGTGCTTTATGGCCGGTCGAGTCATCACCAGGTCGAGGCGCTCTTCAAGGCGTTCGGACGCGCGTTGCGTGTCGCGTGCTCACGCGATCGCCAACTCGGCAGGATGTTACCGAGCACGAAGGGACTGCTGTGATAGCCCTCATTGACTACGGCGCCGGAAACCTGGCCTCGGTGCGGAAGGCACTCACGCATCTCGGTGCGTCGTTCGAGACGCCGGCCGGGCCAGGCGACCTCGCGCGCGCCGACGCCATGATCGTGCCGGGCGTCGGGAACTTCGAAGCCACCACGGCACTCGACGCCGGATGGCGAACGGCCATTGACGCAGCGATCGCCCACGGGCGCCCCCTGCTCGGAATCTGCCTTGGCCTGCAGTGGCTCTTCGACGGCAGCCAAGAAGCACCCGACCGGCCTGGCCTCGGCGCTATGCCTGGCCGCTGCGCGCTCATCGAGAACGCCGCAGCCGACGACACCAGCCATGGCGGTGGGATCTTCAAGGTACCCCACGTCGGCTGGAACAGCCTGCACGCGCGCCGGGCGTCGTGGGTGCTCGATGGCGTCCGCGAGGGCGACCAAGTCTACTTTACCCATTCGTACGCCGCACCGGTCACGGAGGACTGCGTCGGGTCGACGACTTACGGCGTCGAGTTCGCCAGCGTGGTCGAGCGTGACCACGTGGTCGGCGCGCAGTTCCACCCAGAAAAGTCAGGAAGCGTCGGCCTGCGCATCCTGCAGAATTTCCTAAACCGCGTCCCGGCGGCTTGATTTGCGTGGAAGCTGGAGCGCCATCGTGAATCGGGAACCTTGAACCCTGGAACTATGAACCCCGGACAGATCGCACCCTAATGCTCTCCAAGCGCATCATCGCCTGCCTCGACGTGCGCGACGGCGCGGTCGTGAAGGGTGTCAACTTCGAGGGCCTCCGACAGGCCGGCGATCCAGCCGAACTGGCGCGCCGCTACAACGAGGAGGGTATCGATGAGATCGTCGTGCTCGACGTGACTGCGACCATCGAGAAGCGAAAGGCGCTTGCCGATACGATCGGGGCCGTCGCTCAGGAGATCTTTCTACCGCTCTGCGTGGGCGGGGGCATCAAGAACGAGCGTCACGCCGACGCGGCGATCGAGGCCGGCGCCGACAAGGTGAGCTTGAACACCGCGGCGCTCGCGCGGCCTGAGCTCCTGACAACGTTGGCGCGCCGCTACGGCAGCCAGGCGGTCATCGTGGCGATCGACGCCAAGCGCCGGACCAGGGGATTCCAGATCTATGTCCGGAGCGGCCGGCAGCCGACCGACCGTGATGCCGTCGAATGGGCACGCGAGGCGGCGGACCGCGGTGCGGGGGAGGTCCTGCTCACGTCCATCGATCGGGACGGCACGAAGAGCGGCTTCGACTGCGAGTTGACCGCCGCCGTCTCCGAGGCAGTGCCGATCCCGGTCATCGCGTCGGGTGGCGCCGGGTCATTCGATCATTTCGTGGACGTGTTCGGGGCTGGCAAAGCCCATGCCGCGCTCGCAGCGTCGATCTTTCACTACGCCGAGCACGCGGTACGCGACCTGAAAAGCCATTTGCGCGACCACGGGGTACCGGTACGCCTGTGACGGTTCGACACGTGATCGGTGACGATGTCCCGAACCCTGGAACCCGGAACTTGGAACCTGGAACCATGGCAGAGACCTCCTCATGCTGATCCCGTCCATCGATCTACGCGGCGGCCAAGTCGTGCAACTCATCCAGGGTGAGCGGCCAGCGATCGCAAGCGACGACATCACGGGATGGGTCGACCGGTTCTCTGGATTCCCCCAGGTGCAGCTCATCGACCTCGATGCCGCAATTGGCACCGGGACGAACGACCCGATCGTGCGCGACATCGCACCCAAGCTGTCATGCCGTGTGGGCGGCGGCATCCGAACCATCGCCCGGGCGCAAGCAGTGCTCGCCTACGGGGCAACGGCCATTATCGTCGGGTCTTCCTTCTTTCGTGACGGACGGCCCGACGTCGAGTTTGCTCGGCGTCTCGCCGACGCGGTGGGCTCCGATCGGGTCATCGGCGCCGTCGACAGCAAGTCCGGCCGGGTGGTCATCAAGGGCTGGCGCGAGCCGACGCCGCTCACCGCCGTAGAGGCGGTTGCCGCACTCGAGCCGTTCTGCGGCGAGTTTCTCTATACACACGTCGACACGGAGGGGCTAATGCAGGGCACCGACCTCGACGCGGTGATGGCGGTCCGGGAGTCGACGAGCCGTCGCGTCACGGCGGCTGGCGGCATCACGACCGAGGCGGAGATCCACCGGCTCCACGCGGCGGGCATCGACGCGGTCGTCGGGATGGCCATCTACACCGGCAGGCTCGCTGCGCGACCGCCCGCGTCCGAAGAGTCCTCCTGACACGAGGCTGACCGTCCAGCTGCGTCGTTTCGGCTGCGTGTCGAATACGCATGATAGGCTTGGCTCACGGACGCCGGCTTTCCCGTTTACCATGCTGAGAAGAGTCGTTCGTCGTCGTATCGCAATCGCACCGTAACCGTGGATCAAGACCGAGAACCCCGCACCGGACAAGCAAGATCCGCGCATCCCACGGTGGAAGTACGACACGGTTCCACGTGCCATTCTCCGCAACGTGCCGGCGCGCGGCACCGGCGTCGCATTCGGCGACCTCCCCCGTCTTGTGCGCGACTCGCTGCCAAGGGCGACGCTGGTCGACCTGGAGTCGGTGAGCTGGCACACACGACGGTCGTCAAGCTCGATCTCGACGCCCGCGGCGAGCTGTATTGCGGCACGGGCATGAAACCACAGACCCTGTTGCGCGCACGCAAGCGGCGCTCCTGATTCCAGCGCACGGGTGTTGGCGCCGGCGAGGATCGTTCATCATTCCGGTACAGGAACCCATGATGCCGACCTGGGACCCAAACCAGTACGCACGTCATGCGCGGTTCGTCTCCGATCTGGGCGCACCGGTCGTCGACCTGCTCGAACCGCACGCGGGCGATCGGGTGCTCGACCTCGGGTGCGGTGACGGTGCGCTAACCCAGCGCCTGGTCGCGGCCGGATGCCACGTGGTCGCGATCGACAGCAGTCCGGAGCAGGTCTGGGCCGCGATGGAGCGCGGTCTCGACGCGCGCATCATCGACGCGGCAGCGCTCGACTTCTGCGGCGAGTTCGATGCCGTGTTCAGCAACGCCGTGTTGCACTGGATCAAGGACGCAGACGCCGTGCTGCGCGGCGTCCACCGCGCGCTTCGGCCCGGGGGACGGTTCGTCGCGGAGATGGGCGGCACCGGCTGCGTGGCCTCGATTCGAGGGGCGTTCCAGACGGCGCTCTCCCGCCGGGGGATCGATGCCGCCACGCTTGACCCGTGGTACTTTCCGACGGCCGACGACTACAGGGCCCGCCTGGACGCACACGGGTTTGCTGTCGATCTCCTTACCGTGTTCCCGCGTCCGACGCCCCTTCCGTCTGACGTGACCAGCTGGCTCGACATCTTCGCGCAGCCGTTTCTTGCCGGCGTCCCGCCGGGTGAACGGGCAGGCCTCCGCGACGAGGTCCGCACCCTGCTCGAGTCTGGTCTGCGGCACGCGGACGGGACCTGGGTCGTCGACTACGTCAGGCTGAGGACCGCCGCTACGAAACGCAGGTGACCACGCAACCGCCCAAGGCCTGGGTGTGGGGATTCGCGCGTGTGGCCGTCACGACGTGGACTAGCGCATCCCGTTCGCCCTGGCATGCCGATTCGTCGTGTGTGAGGGTCTGCTGGCGCTCCTCCTGGGGCCCGTGGCGCTCGTGGGCATTGGCGTGTTCGGGCCACCGTACTGGCTCACCGGCCGGATGAATCGCGGAGCGCCCGACCTGCAGCGCCGGGCTAACTGACAGGTCATGGGCAGCGTCTGTGCCTACGGTATGTGGATCGGGCCCCTGTCAGGAGCCGCGGCGGTCTGGGGCAACGCGTCGAGCGCGAGGCGGCCTCGATCCGAGCGATTCGCGCATTTCTGGCGCTTTGTCAGACGCCGCTGCGGGCACGGGCGATGCTCATGCGGCAGCGCGCGGCACTGGCCTCCGTGCTCGACCAATTGCGCGAGTGGATTACGCCTCCGTAGAAGATCGGATCCGTTCAAACGATCCGAGGTAACGTAAACAGTGCTCGTAACCACGTTCCTCCCACGCTTGGCAATCGTCGGTGTGCTCGCCGTCTCGAGTCCGCCGCTCCTGCCAGCGTGCAACTCCGACTCATCCGACTCATCCGACGAGGACAGCGAGGTCTTCACCGCCGCCGACGGCACCACGTTTCGAGCGGAGGTCGTCGTCACGGGCCTCGACATCCCGTGGAGCCTGGCGTTCACACCCGACGGCCGACTCTTCGTCACCGAGCGACCGGCTCGGGTCCGCATCGTCCAGAATGGCCAACTGCTCGAGACGCCCGCGCTCACCCTGACCGACGCCTGGGCGAACGGGGAAGCGGGAGTGCTCGGCATCGCCGTCGACCCCGCGTTCTCCCTAAACCGGTTCGTCTACCTGCTGTATACGCAGGACCGGGACTCCTTACCGGTCAACCGCGTCGTGCGGTACCGGGAGCTCAACAACACGCTGGCGGAGGAGGTGGTCATCTTTGACGACATCCCGGGCGCGCTGACGCACGACGGCGGACGCGTGCGGTTCGGCCCGGACGGCCTGCTGTACATCACGATGGGTGACGTTCGGGAGGAGAGCGACGCACAGGACCTTGCCGCCTTCACGGGTAAAATCTTCCGCCTCAACGCCGACGGGACCACACCGTCCTCGAATCCCCTCGCCTCGCCGGTCTATTCGTACGGGCATCGCAACCCGCAGGGCCTCGACTGGCACCCGGTGAGCGGCGCGCTATGGGCCACCGAGCATGGCGATGTCGGCAACGACGAGGTGAACCGAATCGAGGCAGGATCCAACTACGGCTGGCCCGTCATCGAGGGAGGCGGCACGATGCCCGGCATGTTGACGCCCGTGCTCTCTTTTTCGCCGTCGATTGCACCCTCCGGCGCATCGTTCTATGTCGGTCAGGCGATCCCTGGGTTCAGGAACGACCTCTTCTTTGCCACCCTCCGGGGCGAGCATCTGCACCGGGTGCGCCTCGACCCGGCGGACCCGGGCCAGGTGCTCAGTGATGAACGGCTGCTTGAGGGTCGCTTCGGCCGGCTCCGTGACGTCGTCAGTGGCCCTGACGGCGCGCTCTATATCTGCACCAGCAACCGCGACGGTCGCGGGCGTGTCGCCGCGGATGACGACAGGATCATCCGTATCGTGCCGAACGTCTGACACCCGTCGGCCCCAGCTTGCGGTGCGAGAATCCGAGGTGAGTGCGTACGGGTGTGCACAGTTGTGTGCGGATGCCCAAGATTGGGGCAGTCTTCGCGTGCGACATACGAAATAGTAAGCCCATTGCGACCGCTATTCGCGGGGCAAGATCCATAGAACTAGCTGATAAATGGATGCTTGCATTATCAGACCAGCCTCAGGTCGCCTTGGCATCGCCTGTGCGTTGTGTGTAGCCGGAATGACGCGCTGCACAGAACGACACGCCGGAACCTGAAGTCAGCGCGTGGCGCCGCCGTCGAGACGGTGCTGATGATATTGATGATCTTCTCGGCGCTCTGCACCGCCATGACGACGAGCGGCCAGACGGAGATGATGGTGGCGCGGAACATCGTGTCAGCGGCGCAATCTCACGCGGCGGACGAGTCTGGGCTCAAACACGCCGTCGAGTTGACGATTCCGATCCTCCGGCAGTTCACACAGAACGGCTTCCCCAGCGTCAGCGGCGCGATGACCGGACGGCCTGACCGGCACCTGGGAGGGCCAACGGCGACCTCGACATCTCCGGCGATCCGAGTATCGCGCAGGACGCGACGGCGTTCGGCGCCTACACGATATCCGGAACGCCGACGAGCGGGGGCATGTCGGGCAGCGGGCACGCCCAGCTGACCATCCCACTCGTGGCCGCCAATCGACCACATCGCGAACGCGGGCTTCATCCGTGGAGGCGTGAGAGAAGCGGAGCGGGGAGTATTGGCGCGGGCGCGCGACCGCCTACGACCGCCGGCTGACACGTCTTCGCGACGATGTCGCGGCGATCAAGGGCCGCGTCAGAGCGCTCGAAACGCAGATCGCCATCGCCGCAACAAGGACCGGGCCGGACGGCTGCGCCGCGAGCAGGCCGAGGCGTCGGCGCCCTTGAAGGGGGCTTTGCAGAATCTATCGTTCCCGCGCACGAGGTTCGAGGACTTTCAGGCGTTCGCCGCCCAAAAGGACGTCGACCCCCAGTGGCTGCGCTAGCAGCCTGTCCTAAAGTCCCAGCTGCGCCGCCATGTCGTCGAAATCGGTCGCGACGACATCAAAGTCGAGGTCAGGCGTGAGATCGCGCTCTACATCCGGCCCGAACTCGGTCGGACGCGGCACATAGGCGGTACGGAACCCGACCTTCGATGAGGCGCGCAGGTCTCCCTTGTGCGCGGCCACCATCATCACCTGCTCCGGCGCCAACCCGAGCAGGTCGGCCGCGGTCCGGTACGCCTTCGGGTCCGGCTTGTAGGCGCGAGCCAGCTCGGCCGAGAGCACGGCATCCCACGGCAGCCCGGCGTTCTTCGCCATGTTGACGAGCAACGCGACGTTGCCGTTCGACAGGCTCGCCAGCACGTAGCGCGTGCGCAGCCGCGTCAGGCCCCGAATGGTGTCGGGCCAGGGAGTGAGGCGGTGCCAGGCGAAGTTGAGGTCGACGAGTTCATCCTCGGTCAGTCCCGTCAGACCGAACTGCGGCACCAACTCGTCGAGAATCATGCGGTGGAGATCGTCGATCTTGGTCCACGGGAGCTCGCCGCGACGGACGCGCCCCATGGCCGGGCCATACCCCCCGCGCCACGCGTCGGCGAAGGCCGCCCAATCCGCGTCGATCCCCTTGCGCCGCCCGACCGCCTCGCCTTCGCGCGTGATGCTCGACCGCCAATCGACCACGGTGCCGAAGACGTCGAAGGTCATCGCTCGGACGCCGCGGACGCGGTCACTCAGCGCCTGACGCGATGCCCGCCCCTCCAGCGCCACCGGTCGAGCGAACGCCGCCGTCACGAACGCCGCGGTGCCGAGCTGAAGGAAGTCACGCCGCCGCAGGTCACACGTGCTGTTTGCCATGAGGCCTCCGTATTGGACGGGGACAGCGTATCGCTCGCGTGGCTGGTTGTCCATGAATCCAGGATCTCGTGCCCCCTGCACTACTCCGTCGCGACGATCGTCCCGTCCAAGCTGTCGTTCTGGGCGTTGATATGGTCATGGAACGCGCAGGTTTCGACCGTCGTGAAGTTCCCTGTCTCACGCGCGTCCCCGGGTCGCAGATATCCGACCTGGTTGATCTGTGGGCAGCGCTCGTGTGTCGGATGATCGTCGGATGACATTTCGTGGTCGATGCCGTCGTTGTTGATGAACAGCACACGTTCGCCGACGAGAATCGTGATCGAGGTCGGACGAACCCCGGTCGCCGTGATCGTGATGACGTTGGGGTTCGATCCGGATCCCGGTCCCTCGCTACTCGGTTCGGTCGGCGATCGGTCGCACGCGACGGCAAGGACAACCACCCCGCTCGCCACGACTCCGTGTGCTGCCCTCATCCGAACCGTCCTCCCCGTCCAGCGCGTCCTGTCAGCAGGATCCTCACCCCACACTATCGCACGAAGCGGTCCCGTCGCCGGGGGTTGGAGTAAGATCCGTGATCACGATGTTGGGGCTTGCCGTTGTCAACGACGCCAAGACGGACTTGACTGGGAACGCACCGCCGCAGACCAGCACCGCCAGCGCCGACCAGAACCTGTTCCAGCAGGTCGCCGACGGTGACGCCGGCGCGCTCGCCGCGCTTTACGACGCCCACGGTCGCGCTGTCTTCTCTCTCGCCATACGCATCGTCAACGACCAAGCTGAGGCGGAGGGGGTCGTCCAGGACGTGTTCTCGCAGGCGTGGCGGCAGGCGGGGCGCTATGACGCCGCCCGGGCGTCAGTCGCCGGGTGGCTGCTGATGATGGCCCGCAGCCGGGCGATCGACCGCGTGCGGGCGCGTGGTGCGCGGCCGGATGCCGCGTCGCCCGCGCGCGACAGCGGCAGCGTGCGTCTACCGGACCCCGCCCGCGGACAGGATGTTTCGGTCCAAACCGGTGAGGAGGCTGCGAGGCTCGTGACGGCGCTGGCCAATCTGCCGTTCCTGCAGCGGGTGGCGATCGAGCTCGCCTATTTCGAGGGCCTATCGCAATCGCAGATTGCCGACCGCCTGGAACAACCGCTCGGCAGCGTCAAGACACGCATCCAAGCGGGACTGATGAAGCTGCGCGTGGCGCTCGAGGACATCATTTCATGAGCGAGCCGACGCACGAACCGTTCCACGGGCTGGCAAGCCTCTACGCGCTCGGCGCCTTGACCGAGCGCGAGCGTTCGGCGTTCGAGGATCACCTGGAGACGTGCCGCGCGTGTGTCGCCGATGTGATGTCGCTGTTGCCCGTCACACATCGTCTGGCCGGCGCCGCGCCGTCACGGGAGCCAAGTGGCGACGTCCGGGCCCGTATCGTGCAGACGATCACCGGGTCACCCCCAGAATCCGACGCTGACGACGTCGCCCTGCCCACACCGGTCTCGGGGTCCTCGATGGATCGACCGGCGGCCCCTCGTCGCACGGGTGGCCCCGCGTGGCTGCTGGTTCGCCTCGCCGCCGCCGTCATGCTCATCGTGGCCGCCGGCCTTGGCTGGTTCGCCGCGCAGCAGTTCAACCTGGCCCGCGCGCTCCAGGAGAACCTCGACGGCGCCAATCGGCGCGCCACGCTCGCCGAACTCGAGGTATCGACCGCGAAGCGGACGGCCGCGGAAGCCCGACAGCGGGCGGCTATTCTCGCGGCGCCCGACGCACTCACCATCGGACTGGCGGGTCAGCCAGCCGCGCCCGACGCCGTCGCCCGCGTCTTCTGGAGCTCGGCGGAGGGCGTGGTGTTCACCGCCGCCGGCCTCCCCGCTGTGCGCGCCGGCCGCGTCTACCAGCTCTGGTTCGTCCCCAACTCGAACCCCGTCAGTGCGGGTCTGTTCACGGTCGACGACGAAGGGCGCGTCGCGGCGAGCGTCGCTAGGCCAGACGAGGTCACAGTACCAGTCCCAATGGCGGTCACGCTCGAGCCCGAGGGTGGCGTCGACTCACCGACTGGCGAGGTGTATCTTCTCGGTCGCCCCTCCAGCTAGTGAACGGTAATAGCCATTTGTAGGGCGATTTCAGGCCGGGACGCGCCGCATAGCACTCCCTCTCCAGTCTGGTTACGCCCGCGTCTTCGTCGATGGCCAGGATCGCGGGGTGCCGCTTCCGGCCGGACTCGTCCAGATCGACAGGGCGACTATTACGGAGGGATGGGTCGACGGCGAGCACCTCGGGGTGACGCCGTTTGCCGCCACGCACGTGCCGATCGGGACAAGCACATTCCGACTGCGGTTCCCGCACGCGAGCGAAGCGACCGCCCCGGTCGACGGCACGGTTGGTGACACGGGGACCTTGATGATCGACCGCGCGCGCGCCCCGTATCGGACCGGCTACGGCAGCGCTGACAGCTTTCCTGCCTGGAAGTGGAGATTGATCAGGGCGCGGTTGACGAGGTGCTCACCCGCCCCCAGCTCGACGATGGTCGAGCTGTCCGCCCCATACCCACCCTCGGCCGCCGCTCGGATGGTCGGGAAGTATCCCGCGTGTCCGTTGGCATACCCGACGAACAACGTATGACGTACCATGCTCTGCTGTTTGAGCTGCAGGCCATGCTCGACGAAGAACTCGCCGGGGAACATCGCGATGGCGACGGACGGACCGAACAGCAACGTGGCGATCTCGGCGTCTCGCTCCCGTTCGAACCGCGCGATCGCATCAGTGCCGACCCCCGCCTGCACGCGCGCATCGCCAATGTCCCAACGAGGCCCGAGCGCCACGACGTCGCGGTGGAGCGACACCCACGGCGTGTCCTCGTAGCCGGTCACGTCGGCGCGAACGCGTAGGACCTCGCGAGCCAGCGCCTCGCCCATCCGCTGCGATTCCTCGAACGCACCCTCGGCTGGCGGCGTCTTGTCCCAGAAGGGGTTGATGTCCCCGGCGGCGCCTTGCAGAAACATGGTCTGCCCGCCGACCAGTCGATCCACCATCGCCACGAGTGACCCCGGGTAGTCGGCGGACAGCTCAAGGTTCTCTGGGCCGAGCACGACCGGATGACAGGCGAAGTTGACCAACGTCGCGATCGGCGCGCCCGCCAGCGTGTCGAACGCCAGCACCCCGATGGTGTGATCCACGGGATTCGTCGGTCGCCGGTCGCGATTCGCCCAACGCATC
Organism: uncultured Vicinamibacteraceae bacterium; assembly: GCA_964646815.1. GTDB lineage: Bacteria > Acidobacteriota > Vicinamibacteria > Vicinamibacterales > UBA8438 > CAZYFH01. Next base: position 55,701 of record CAZYFH010000015.1, read on the forward strand.
TCGACCGTGCCGTCAGGCAGCACGCGGCGCCGGTTGTGTCCCTCTTCGAGCCGGCCCCACCCGGCCGCGAGCTTCGCCCGCGTACGGTTCGCATCCGCCTCGACGACCGCGCTGGTGATGGCCTGCACCAACTCGTCGGCATACTGCAACTCGGTCGTCTGGCCGCCCGCGGCGAGCGCCGGCCCGGAGTGCGTGTGCGACGCCGTGATCAGGACATCGTTCAGGCCGATAGCGTCGGCCACGGCTGCACGCGCACGCGAGGTCACATCGGTATCGACGTAACCGAGGTCCAGTGTCACGAGCGCGACCTTGGTCCGCCCGTCGAACGCAACCAGCGCCCGTGCAACGAGCGGGTCGTGCACACCACGGGATGGCTCCGCGCCGCGCGCGCCGTAACCATACATCCGGCCCCCAGGATCGGGTGTTACGTCGGCGGACGCGGTGCCGACCTCGAGCTGCGCCGCTGCGGGCGAGGCGCCGAGGAGGATCGCCGACAGCACAAGCACGCTGGATGGACGCAACGGGCTCGAGTCCCCAGGGCTCACGGCTTAAGACTCAGGGCTGAGTGTGTAAGGCTTAGGGACATAAGCTTGAAGCAGTCGAGGGAGCCGCTACCGGTCGGCACCAAGGCTCAACAGATTCGCGAGCAGCTCGTAGGCGCCGCTGGTGCCGGCGGGGAGCTGCCGCCACAACCCGAGTCCGACATAGAGCCACCGGCCATCACCCGACCGCGCCTCGACAAGCGCGCCGCGCTTGACGCCGGAGTTGAACTCGAATGAGTCCTCGAGCTCGACCAGGTCGACATACATGGCGTCCCGCTCGGCAAGAAAATACAGGCCACGCTCCTGCACCCAGCCCTCCCACGTCGACGCATCGACGCGGTTGGGCCATGCGAACACCTGGTGATCGTTTGCCAGGACGCGCAGCGGGGCGGCTTCGTCGGTCACGCGACCGCGACCGACTCGCGCCGGGTACGGTCCGTACTGCTCGGCGTTGAACTCGAACTTGTTGTACTGCACGATGGCGGTGCCGCCGGCGGCAACGTAGTCCAGCAGCCGGTCGTTGTTCGCCCGAAGATCGGTGCGGCGCTCGTAGGCGCGGACGCCTGTCACGATGACATCGAACTGGGACAGGTCGCCCCAGGCCAGGTCATCGGCCTCGAGGAACTCCAGCCGGGCGCCGAGTTGGTCGATTGCGGGCGGCACGGCGTCACCGACGCCGGTGATGTAGCCCACGGAGAGATTCGGAGCGATCGCCACGTCGAGCACCTTGATCGTCGAGGTCGCTGCGCGTGCGAGATGGCGCCGACCCGTGTGTGGATACTCGATGACCTTATAACCTTGATCGAAGCTCGCGTCTGGCGTCGTAACGACGGCCCCGATTTCGTACTCGCCAACCGGCGCATCGCCGGGTGACACCATGAACCGCACGGTGCGCGATTCATCTTCACGTGTGAACGCCAGACGCGTGGGACCGGGCTCCATGCGCCACCCGGAGGGCAGCGCGAGCGAGACCTCAGCATCCCCGATCTCCGGGCTGGCGTTGGTGACCGTCACGCGGATCTCTCGGGCAACCACCGACGCGCTCGGGATGATCGCGATCTCTGGAGTCAGCTCGACAGCAAAGCGCGGCACGACGTGGACCGGCATACGCTTCTCGCCCGTGAAGATGTCGTCGGCATAGCGGTGCTCGATCGGACGCTCAACCGTGACGCGGCCGCGCCCGAACTCGACCTCGAACCTGGCGCGAAACGGCGTCGATCTGAACGGCGCGCCAAACGGCACGTCGGCGTCGAACGCGTATCGCGCGGACCCGGACACGTGACTCCAGTGGATGCCGGTGAGCGCAGCATCGTCCGGGATGCGAAGGTCGGCGGCACAGGAGTAAACGGCGCCGGCGGCGAGCACGTCCTCCCCGCACGCAACCGTCGTGCGGTTGAAGCCATCAAGGCGCACGCCTTTCACGACCACATCGGCATCGCCGCGATTGGCCACCAGCGCCGAGAGCGCCACCGGTTGGCCCGGTGTCACCACTCCATCATGCGCCAGCGCCTCGAACCGCAGGCCATGCGCGAGGAACGCGGCCTGCTCGAACTGGCGCTCCTTCGCCGCAAGTCGAAAGTCGATCTCCCACCGGGCCGTCTCCGGCACCGCGAGCGCATCGAGTCCGCCGCGGAGGTTGCGCACGGCGGTCAGACCTGACAGCACCGCCGCGCGGACAGCCGCGGCACCCCCGGTGTCGAACGCACCCAGCGCGGTTCGGGCGTGACGAGCGACCGCCGCCAAGCCGATGGTCAGGTCGTGCGGCGACGCAGCGCCCGTCGCAGCGACGAACCCGGCGAGGCCCTCGATCGAGGTATCGACGCCCTCGAACAGCGAGTCCTCGTCGGCATCCGCGTGGCCGGAGATCGTCGTCTGGTCCAGTCGGTAGCGGGACGTGGCGCGACCGGGGAGCGCGAGCAGCGCCGACGTCCCCTGGCATTTGTGCATGCTACGTGCATGGCTGCCGATCTCGCTGTACGTGCGTCCGAGGAGCGGATCGTAGACATCGAGGTCCACCGATGCCCCGGGGCCCGTCGGTTCGGGCGGCCGAAACCGTGGCGGCCGCTCCCCACCGGAGCGCAATCCACTCGGTACGACGCCGGCCATCCAGAACGGGAAGCTATCGAGGAAGTAGAGCTTCTTGACCTGCCACGGACGCAGCCCCTCGACAATCTGCTCGGGATACTGATTCGGATCAGCCGCCGCGTCGTAGGCCTCACGGGCCAGCACGGCCGAAGCCTGATGATGCTGGCCCCCACCGGGCCCGTCGGGACTCAATCCAGCGATGACATCAGGCCGCACGCTCCGGATGGTTCGCACGAAGTCACCGAGAATCTCCTCGCGGTTCCATTTCTCGAACGTCTCCTCGATGCTGAACGAGTAGCCGAAGTCGACGGCCCTCGTGAAATACTGCTCCGCTCCGTCGAGACGGTGGGCAGCCAGCAACTCCTCGGTCCGCAACACAGCCAGGCCGTCAAAAAGCTCGGCGCCGATCTCGTTCTGCCCTCCATCCCCACGGGTTGCCGTCAGCAGGACGGTTCGATGCCCCTCGCCCTTGGCGAGCAGCGCCAGGAGCGCGTTGTTCTCGTCGTCGGGATGCGCCGTTGCCATCATGAACGTGCCAGCGCTGTTCAGCTGCCGCAGCGCCACGCCGAGCTCGACGCGCGCCGCATCGGCGCCGAGCGCCTGGGCTCGGACGGGCGCGACCCACTGCGACCCGTCGCTGGTGACCGCGAGCACGAGGGTCAACGCGACGGCGACGGTGGACGCTAAGCGACGTGCTTGCATGGTTTTCGGAGTATACATCGGGAGCGCGCCGGTCCCTGCGGCTCTGCAGAGGGGCCCATGAGTTTGAGTCTTAGGGCTTAGGGTTTGGCGGATGACGAGGTTCCCTGAGCCGGAGGCCAGGAGCCGAAACGGCCTAGCTCACGAACGACCGGCCGACACCGATCGGTCGGATGTGGCGTGCGACGCTCGCGCGATGATCTCCTCGTAGAACGCCTCGTAGCGCGGCACGATCTCCTCGGCGCAGAAACGCTCGCGAACGGTGCGCCAGCCTGCACCCGCAACGCGCTGGTGGAGCCCCGCATCCGACAATAACCTGATCGCGCTCTCGGCCATGCCGGCCACGTCGTCTGAAGCGTGGAGGAAGCCCGAGACGCCGTGCTCGATGACCTCGGGTAATCCACCGACGGCCGAAGCGACGACCGGCACCTCACAGGCCATCGCTTCGAGCGCCGCCAGGCCAAAGCTCTCCTGTGCCGAGGGAAGGAGGAAAAGGTCGGCGACGGATAGCAGCGGGACGACGAGCTCCTGCTCGCCGAGCGGCTCGACGTCGCTCGACAGTCCCCGCTCTCGGGCGATCCGGCAGACCTGCGGAAGCTCCGGACCGTCGCCCACGAGCAGCAGCTTGGCCGGCATGCGCTCGCGCACACGCCGAAAGATCTCCACGACGGCATGCGCCTGCTTCACCGGTCTGAAGTTGGACACGTGGATGACGAGACTGGTGCCGGGGTCCCCGCCGCAATACCGCGCACGCAACGTGTCGTCGGGAATACGGCGGTGATATTGGCAATCCAGGAAGTTGGGGATGACCCGGATTTCGGCATGAACCGGAAGCTCGCGGTAGGTCTCATGGCGCAGACTCTCGGACACCGCCGTCACGCCGTCTGATTGATCGATGCAGAACGCCGCGGTTTCCGAATACGACGCGTTGCTCCCGATGAGCGTGACATCGGTCCCGTGGAGCGTCGTGATGACGCGTGGCACCCTCGCATCGTCCGATGCCGCTAGGATGCGCGTGGCCAGATAGGCAGCCGCAGCATGGGGGATCGCGTAGTGCGCGTGGATGACGTCGAGCTGGAAGTCTCGACACACCTCGACAATCTTGTTGGCCAGGGACAACAAATACTGTGGCTCGCGGAACAGCGGGTATCCGGGGGTCTGCACCGCGTGAAACGCCAGACCGGCTTGAAAGTCGCCGAGCCGGAAGGGTGGCTCACTACTGATCAGCCGCACGTCGTGACCGCGTCCGGCGAGCACCTTGGCGAGCTCCGTCGCGACGATTCCGCTCCCCCCGACCGACGCGTAGCAGACGATGCCGACGTTCACGAGCCCATGGCTCCCACCCGCGCGCCTACGTCCATTTGCACGGTTGACCCTCGCCCCCTATTCAGACGCCCCCCGGTCCCGTCCGCTTACCACGGCTACCGCCCGAATCCGAACAGCTCGTCGCCCGCGGCCGGCGTGTCCCGATGACCGCGCAGCAGGATGCGGGCCGCGAGAAAACTCATGGCCAGACCGTTCCCACCGGCGCCGATGGCGAAGAGGTGGCGCGGAAAATGACGGTGCGGCCCAAGGAAGGGAAGCCCGTCGGGCGTCGACACCACGTCGCTGGCCCACGCATAATCGGGTTGGACACCGGAGATAGACGGGTAGATGGTGGACAATTCGTACATCAGCTGTCCCGTCCGTTGGACGAGCACGGCGTCGCGCCGGCGCGGCGGTGGTGGCGACTGGTCCGCGCCGCCGAACACGATGCGATGATCGCGGGTCCAGCGCAGATAGTGATGCGGCTCGTCGGTATCCCACATCATCGCCGTACGTCGACCAAGCTCAGCGCGGATCCGCACGCCTAGCGGCGGCGTGGCAACCGTGTACGTCTGGGTCGAGCGGAGATGTCGGACGAGCGGCTTGAACAGCGGCGTGGCACCGCGGGTCGCCACTATGACACGCGCGGCGCGCAGCGTGCCGCCGGCGACGGTCGTCAGCGCGAGCCCGGCGTCTTCGACGCGAACTCGCGTCACCGCTGAACGCTCGCACACCATGGCCCCCCGCTTGGCTGCCGCCGCCGCCAGACCGAGGCACGCGCGGTACGGATCAAGCTGACCGTTACCTCGTGTCTGGATACCGCCGCCGGCCTCTACTGCCGCGACCTGCCGCAACTGTGCCGGGGAAAGCCAGGTCGCCGCGAGCCCCGCCGCGCGGCGCGCGGCGAGCTCCCGCCGGAGTATGGGTACCCGTTCACCCTCACGCGTGAAATAGATGGCGTCCTGTGTCTCGAGCTCGCATCGAACGCCCAGACGTCGCATGACCGAGGCGCCGTCGAGCATGGCGCGGCGCGTCATCTGCCAGACCCGGCGCGCGAAGCGCAGCCCGTACCGCGCTTCGAGCGTGTGGTACTCGATGTCGGGCTCCTGTCTGAGTAGCCCGGCACCGGCCCCCGAGCCGGCCTGGCCGACGGCGCCGCCCTCGATGAGCGCGACCGAGACCCCCGCCGCTGCAAAAACGTACGCCGTCGCGCACCCGGTGACCCCTCCGCCGATGATGGCAACGTCGACTACCTGATCTCTGCGGCATCGCCGGTAGCCCGGCCGGCTGGCCCTCGGGACCTGCGCAACCCACAGGGACACGCCGTGTCGCGTGTGGCTCATCGGGGAGTCATTCTATACGCTGCACGGCGATCTTCCGGCTGCACGCACGGCATCCGGCCGGCCAACTAATGGCCCGCATCGGGTGAATCGGCCACGGCTGAGGAATCCGACTAGCGCTTGCCGGAGTACTCGAGCATCTGTTGCGTGAGGTCCTTCGGGTAGGAGATGGTGACGTCGACGATCTCGGCCGCATCGTTGGTCACGATGTCTAGCTTCGGCATGACGAAGCCCGTGTAGGAGGCAAGGTTGACCCGCGACACACGCTCCACCACCTCGTCGCGCAGGTTGGGGTCGAAGTGGATCCCGTAGCGCTCGAACAGCTCGCGGGCCGCCTCGTAGTCACCCTCGGACTTGATCCGCTGCACCTCGGCGAGCAGGCGGCCAACCCCCTCCCTGAACAGCCGCGCTTCGGTCATGACATAGAAGGTGTTGCCATCCCGCGCACGCGTCTCGATCGCGGCCGTGTTGTCCATGAGCCAGTGGACGATCATCTGGCGGTTCCGCATATGGTCTTGTTCGAGCTGTGACCCTGCCCGCACTCGGCGCAGTTGCAACATCGCGTTGCGCGTGTAGGACTCATATTCGGCGCGCACGATATCTTCGTGGTCAGCGGCCCCGACGATCCCGATCTCGACAAGCTTCGGATCGGCGATGAAGTAGAGCGCGACCAGATCCGCGCGGCTCTCCTCAAGTGCCGAATACTGCTCCTTGAGAAAAGCCTGCGGGTTGCCGTCGAGACGCTCGGAGAGCTGTCCCGAGCCGTGGCCAATCACCTCGTGCATGTTCGTGTTGAGCTCGCCGGCAATACTCCCCCACTGTTCGGCGCGGCGCGCCTCGCCGTCGTCCCAGGCGAACTCCTGTCTGTACTCCGGTGACCGCGACCGGTCGTACGCTTCCGTGACGTTCGAGAGCGAGATTGACTTACTGCCGTGCTCTTCGCGAACGCTCTGATCGTTCGGTAGGTTGATGCCGACCGGCGTCACCGGCCCAGACTCGCCTGTCTCGATGACGACGTCGATGGCGTTCGCGGTTATACCCCGCACGCCAGCCTTCCGGTACTGCGGATCCCACGGCATGTGGTCCTCGAACCACTGCGCGTGCTCAGCGAGGGTCCGGATCGCCTCGGTCTTCTCTCGATTGACGTAGAAGACGAGCGCCTCCCACGCGCCCTTGACACCTCGGGCGTCCAGATACACCTCGGTGAACCCGTTGATGGTATCGACCGGAGAGTCGTCGTCCTCGACCCACGCGATGTCGTAGGCGCGTCGGTCATCGGCCTCGCCGGTTCGATACCACGCGATCAGCGACTCGATCGCCCTAGCCATCGACGCACTCGCATGCGGAACAGCCGCCTCAAGGTGGCGCACGATCTCGGCGATCTCCCGGCCGTAGCGCCCGTCGTCGTCGAGACGATACACCTCCTCGACCAGCCGTCCGTCGCGCTCGACGAGCCGCGAGTTCAACGGATACTGCTCGGTGAAGCCGTCGAGATCCGCCATCGAGACGCCGTCGTAGAGGTTGTTGGCGCTCGACAGCAGGATGTCGCCCCCCTCCCCTGGCGTCTTATTCGTGACCACTGCGTCGACCGTCTCATCGAAAAACCTCGGTTCGAGCCGTGCCAGCATCGCGTCAAGGTCCTCGCCCTCCCGCATCCGGAACCGCGCGCCGGCGGTCGCCGCGGCATGCGCCGCTGCCGCGAACGCCGCGGGTGTCACCGCCGGGACAAATTTCCGTGCGGTCAGGTTGTTGAACGGGCCAGTGTTGATCCAGAACAGCTTCGTATAGCGATGGACCGCCTCGAGGGTCTTCGGATCGACGTCGTCGGCGTGTGTGAGAATTTCCTCGAGCACATCGCGCATCTCGAGGCCGTACGCGTAGCGCTGGTCGTAGTAGATGTCGCGACCGGCCAGCGCCGCCTGATAGAGGTGCCAGACAAGGACCTTCTCGCGCAGTTCCAGAGCTTCGAAGCCGTCTGCGTAGATCTGGGCAACCGCGACGTCGTCGATCCGCTCGAGCAGGTACTGTCGACTCTGCGTCTCCTCCAGCACGGGCGACGCGTCCTCGTCCACGACCGGACTGCACCCAGCCGCCATTCCACTGACCAACGCCCACATAACAGCTCCTCGCGCGCGCATCGTTGGGCTCCTTTCGCGCACCTAGTCACGTCGCCTCGCCACCGCGGAAAAGCAGTCGGTGGCAAGAGCTGCCCTGTCTTCGCGACGCGGGGCTCTCACCACGGACCACCTGGCAGCGAGGTGATAAGCTCAGCAATTATAGCGTTGCCGGCCTGGAGACCACCGATGAGAGCGCACGTGTTTCCCCGCAAGGTGTTCGCCTGTTTCGTGGTAACGGCCGTCGTCGGACTCGCGGGCTCAGCGTTGGCTCAAACCCGCGCGCTCACCATCGACGATCTCTACGATTCCGACCGTCGGCTGAACTTCGACGGAACCCGGCCGTCCGGACTGACGTGGGTCGACGATCGGCACTACGTGCACCGGCTCGCCCGCCCAGGCGCGACCGGGGCTCGTCTCGTGCGGGTGGACGCGGACACGGGCGAGACCGAGCCGCTCCACGACGTGCGGCAGCTCGAGTCAGCCCTGGCGGCAGTACCGGGGGTCACGGCCGACGACGCGAGACGGATAGCACGGCGTCCCGGACACGTGATGAACGACGACGCGTCGGCGCTGGTGATCGATCTGGCGAACGACCTCTTCTACTACGCGTTCGGCGCGGCGCGGATGCGCCGCCTCACCGCCACGCCGGAGCTCGAACTAGAGCCATCGTTCAGCCCGGACGGTCGCCTCGTGGCGTTTGTCCGCGATCACAATCTCATGGTCGTCGATGTCGAGCATCGGCGCGAGCACGCGTTGACGACCGACGGTTCAGCCGCGGTTCGCAACGGCTATCTCGACTGGGTATATCAGGAGGAGATCTACGGACGTGGTCGGTTCCGCGGCTATTGGTGGAGCCCTGATTCCTCCCGGCTCGCCTATCTGCGTCTCGACGATTCGGCCGTCCCGACCTATGTGGTCGTCGACCACATTCCGTATCACCCCGGCGTCGAGGACTGGGCGTATCCGAAGGCCGGCGACCCCAATCCCAAAGTGCGGCTCGGCATCGTGCCGGCGGCGGGCGGCGTAACGACATGGACGGATCTTGCGCGGTACGCGGTGTCCGATCCACTCATCGTCGATGTCGGCTGGGCACCAGACAGCAGCCATGTCGTCTTCCAGGTGCAGAACCGGGAGCAAACCTGGCTCGACCTCAATCTCGCCACGGCGGCCGACGGAGGCGTGGACCGGCTCTTGCGCGAGACCACTGACGCGTGGGTCAACGTCACCGGGCCGCCTGTGTGGCTGGCGGACGGGAGCTTTCTCTGGCTGAGCGAGCGCTCGGGCTGGAAGCATCTGTATCACGTTGATGCCGCGGGCAAGGTGATCCGAGCAGTGACGTCCGGCCCATGGGAGGTGCGGGAGCTGCACGGCGTGGACGAAACCGCCGGGCTCGCGTACTTCTCCGGCACCGAGCGGAGTGCCATCGGGAGCGACGTCTACCGGGTTCGACTGGACGGTACGGGCTTCACTCGTCTTTCCGAGGCGGCGGGCACACATGACGCCAGCTTCAATCCCAGTCTGACACGCTACCTCGACACCTGGAGCGATATCTCGACCCCGCCACAGGTGCGACTGCACGCCGCAGATGGAACCGTCCTGAGGGTCGTCGAGGCCAACCGCGTATCGCTCCTCGACCGCTACCGGCTGGCGGAGCCCGAGTTCATCCAGGTGGCCAACCGCGACGGCTTTGTGATGGAAGCGCTGATCATCAAGCCGCTCGATTTCGAGCCGGCGCGCCCGTATCCAGTCTATCAGCACGTCTATGCCGGCCCACACGTCCAGCGTGTCCTGAACCGCTGGAGCCGGGAGACACTCTATTGGCAGCTACTTGCGCAGCACGGCATCATCGTCTGGGTGCTGGACACCAGCACAGCGAGCGGCAAGGGGGCGGTTTCGACCTGGCCGGTCTATCAGAACTTCGGGACGCTCGAGATGCGCGACCTCGAGGACGGGCTAGCCTGGCTCACCAAGCAGCCGTTCGTGGATGCCACGCGGATCGGGATCGAGGGCTGGAGCTACGGGGGCTACATGGTGAGCTACGCCCTGACGCACAGCCGGCGCTACACGATGGGGATCGCGGGAGGATCGGTCACCGATTGGCGCGACTACGACTCCATCTACACCGAGCGATACATGCGGATGCCGCAGAACAACCCCGATGGATACCGCAAGAGCTCGCCGCGATTCTCGGCCGCCGACCTCCACGGCGCGCTACTGCTCGTCCACGGCTCGATGGACGAGAACGTGCACATGCAGAACACACTGCAGTTCGCCTACGAACTGCAGCGGGCCGGCAAACCATTCGACATGATGATCTACCCCAAATCCAGACACCGTTTGGGCGGACCGGATCTCGAGAAACACCGGCGCGCTCGAATGCTCGACTTCGCGCTCGAGCACCTGCAACCCGACGGTCCGGCCCCCTCCAGCACGTCCCACTAGACTCGCGTGGATTTACGGGTTGCCCTCGACAACGAGGCTCCGACTGTAGCAGCGGAGCTCAGACCGCCGCGCGCCGCGCTGAGCCCCACCGCGGGGATGGAAGCCTGGATCGATACGTATCATGCCGTGCGCGGGCTCACCCGCGAGGGCATCTACGTCTTCCTCACGGACGGCGCGGTCGGCACGAGCGAGGAGGACAACCTCCGGCACCTTGTCGCCAATCTCGGTGATGACGCACCGCGTGACCACGTCGTTCCCTTCCTGACGGCCAAGCACCCACTGCCGTATTGCCTCGCCTACGCGGAGCGCGCCTGGGAGCACGGGTTTCACTCGCTCGTCGTGCTCGGCGGCGATCGGTCAGTGGGACCGCCGCGCTCGGTCGCCCATGGCTGGGAGCTGCGTCGACGGATTCGCAGCCGGCTTCCGGACCTCTGTCTCGGCGGATGGGCCAATCCGCACGCGGACCCCGCCGCGCAAGTCGGCTTCCTCCTCGACGCGGACGTGTCGGCCGATTTCTTCCTGACGCAGATCGTCTCGCACCATGACGAGTCCACCGTCGAGCGCTTCATGAACGAGGCCGCCAGGCAGCGATTGGCGATGCCAGCCGTCTTCGGCGTCTTCTACTACCGGAGCGACAACCCGCACACGCTGAAGACCTTGCGCCGGTTTCTTCCCGTGCCGGCGGACGCCATCGCCCGCGAGTTCGCCCGCGGCACCACGCCCGCAGCGCTTTGCGCCCGCTCCGTCCGAACCCTGCGGCGGCTAGGGGTGCGCCATGTCTACGTGAGTAACTTGCCGTTGAACGCTGCAGCCTCGGCGATGCGCACGATCCTCGATCTCGTCGACGCGGGAGGCGATTAGGCCGTGACGTTACCCGAGACGCGGTTTCTACACTCGTCTTGGGAGCCAAGGCGCCGGCCAAGCTTCACTTCTGCGCCCGCCTCGGGCGCGGAGCGGAGCTCTCGGGGTCCGCGGATAGCGTCCGCGGCGGGGTCCGGAACGCTGCCCACGTCTAGTTCGTGATGACCCACTATCTCGATGCGGTACCGACATCCGGCGTGATCCGGATCCGCGACATGATGTTCGGGCGGGCGCATGCCTTCAGGCTTGACCAGGGCGATGTCAGCTTCGAGACACCGACCGCGGTCACGGAGGCGATGCGACGGGCACTCGATGACAACCAGACGCACTACGTCCAGACTGCCGGCATGCCGCAGCTTCGTGAACTGCTCGCTGCGAAGCTCCGTGCGACGAACGGGATTCCTGACGTACGACCCGAAGAGGTGTTCGTTACGGCAGGAGGCATGCACGGCCTGTACGTCGCTGCGCACGCGATCCTCGAACCGGGCGACGAGATCATCGTGCCAGATCCCGTGTGGACGTCCACTCCCGGTCACATCATCTCGACCGGTGCGACGCCGGTTGAGTGCCCCCTTCACCCGTCGCTCGACTGGCGTTACGACCTCGACGAGCTGGGGTCCAAGGTTACCAGTCGTACCCGCGCGGTGTTTCTCAACTCGCCGCACAACCCAACCGGGGGCGTGCTCACCCGGTCAGACCTCGAGCGGATTGCCACGCTTGCCGCCGCGCATGACCTCTGGGTGATCTCGGACGAGGCGTACGAGGACATCGTCTACGACGACACCGAGCAGGTCAGCATCGCGTCGTTGCCGGACATGTTTGACCGGGTACTCCCCATCTACACGTTCAGCAAATCGTTCGCCATGACGGGTCTCCGCCTCGGTTACCTCGCCGTTCGCGACTCGGCCGTACAGGCCCGGGTCGAAAAACTGATCGGCTACACGGCCAGCAACGTCAGTTCCGTCATTCAGTGCGGCGGCATCGGTGGACTCGAGGCATCGCCCGTTTGGCTCGATACCTTCCGCACAGAGCTCCGCGCGCGGCGCGATTTCGTGTACGACCGGCTGAGACGGATGGGAGGCGTCTTCGCTGGCGAGCCTCCGAAGGGCACGTTCTACGCGTTCCCGCGTATCGCCGACGAGTGGGAACCGCCGGACGGGACCCTACGGGGTGGGTCTCGCTCGTGGGCAATGGCCGAACACCTCATCACGCGGGCCAACGTCGGCTGTATTCCGGGCACTGAGTTCGGCTCCTGTGGCGAGCCATACGTGCGCTTCTGTTTCTCTCGGGACCACGCCGAACTGGAGGGGGCACTCGATGCGATGGAAACGCTGCTGACGTGACGCCCTCGTCTAGTGGCCTGTATCGGGTGAATCGGTAGTGGCCACCGGCGTCCGGCTGACACGGTGCGACGAGAGAGCATACACACCGTATGTGACCGCGCTGACGCATGGCCCAGTGCTGGCCATCGCCAAATGCCCCGCCCGGTGGTGAGCGTTATTGAGTCACCCGATACAAGCCACTACGCATCCCGGTTCACCGTATCGGGCGAGAAGGCGGGTACGCACACCGCCACGTACTCCGCACCGTCAGGTTCAGGCGTACTGTAGCGCACCCACTCCCCCGGCTTCGCCACGACGGCCTGACCCGCGCGAACATCGATCTTCCCACCATCGTGTTCCACGCGGAGCATGCCGCGAAGAACGAGGGTGATCTCTTCGAACTGCGGACGCTGTCCCGGCTCGCGCCATCCATGCGGAGACACCATGCGTGCGATGCTGATGTTCCCGTGGCCGCTGTTCACCCGGCCCGCGAACTCCTGAATTTGCTTCGGCTTAGTCCCGGCCGCCGCGATGACAGTCGGATGCTCGATCAGCTTTGGCATCAATCACCGCACATGCCGGCCGCCGTCGACGCGAACCGTCTCACCGGTGATGAAATCGGACTCGATCAGCCCGACAACGACCTTGACGATCTCGGCCGAGCCGCCCCAGCGGCCCAGCGGCGTCTCCTGTTCGACTCGGCGCGCCGCGTCCGCGTCAAGGTCATCCGGCTGGAGGATGGGACCCGGCGCGATTGCATTCACCAGAATGCCGTCCCCGGCCAGCTCCAGCGCCAGCGCCTCAGTCAGACCGATGACACCCGCCTTCGCCACATAGTACGGCAGGTAGCCCCGGTAGCGCGGGCGATGGGACGCGGCAACCCAGTCAGCGAAGTTGATAATCCGTCCCGCTCCAGCCTTCCGCAGGTGCGGCGCCGACGCATGCGCGCAGAGGAACGCGCTGGTGAGATCGACCGCCATCACCCGCTCCCAGTCGACCACGGTGAGATCATCGAACGACGTCGTCGCGTAGGTCGATGCCATATTGACCAGGACATCGAGCCGCCCCAGCTCTGCGACCGTGGTCTCGACAAGTCGCCGACAGTCCTCAGGGCGCGACAGGTCTGCTTGAATGACCGCGGCGTGACGGCCGCAGGCCCGCACCGCTTCAGCTGCACGCTCGGCCGCTGCTTGCGAGCGGTTGTACGACAGGCCAACATGGGCGCCCAGACGCGCCAGCTCAGCGGCAACCGCCCCGCCGATCCGTCGGGCGCCGGTAATCAGCGCGACCCTATCGGTCAGCTCCATCTGGCGTAACCGGGCCCACGCGACTCGACGACGTCCGCGCATGCCGGCCGCGCACATCCCAAAGGAATCCGTTTGCGAGCCGAAGCAACGCGACTCCTACTACCGAACCGTTGTGGTCCAAGGCGAGACAGTCTCCGTAGAGGTGTGCGCGGCTGGCACGTCCCCACGTTGAGCGAGTGGCCCACAAATGACCGCTACGTGCGCTGCATGCGCAACCGTGAGCGCCCCATTGCCTCGTCTTCGGCCGAGCGGCAACGCCGAGCATCGACCGAAAACCCGCCTGGTCCGGCGAACAGCAAGCAGACCAGCGCGCCGACGAGGACGACGTCGAGCTCGATGCCTGCAGAGCCCCCCGGCTGTAGCCCCCCCAGCACTGCAGGCGCGTGCAGCTTCCAGCCTGTCGCTATGGTGGCCACGGAGAGGAGGACGGTGATCCAGCTCGTGTAGGCGCCGCCAACCAGCAAGATCCCAGCGAGGAGCTCGACGATGCCGATCCCCACAGCGATCGGATAGGCCGGCAGCAGCCCCGCGGCGTCAAACAGGGCGGCTGCCGCGTGCGGGCTTCCACCAAGGATCGGCCAGAGCTTCGGTAGTCCGTGAAGGACGAAGATGCCGCCCACCACGACGCGGAGAAGCAGCAGGCCAACACCGCGCACCTAGACGACCTCTATGGCTAGTGGGCATAGACATTCAAGCACCCACATATTGTGCCATCCTTCGCGCAGGAATGCACCAACCGTCTAGCGTTTTTCCGCGCTCAGGTCGTCGCGGCGCGAGGCGGCTGCGTGGCATCGGGGCGAAGGATTTCGTCGATCAGGAAGGCGTCGGTCAGCAACGCGCGCAGGTGGATGAGGCCGTTCAAATTATCAATCATCTGCGACGTGATACCCGGCTGCGCCAGTACCAGCCGAATCGCGGCCAGTGCATCGCCCGAGTCCCGCCGCAGCACGTCGATGAACGCGTGATAGCGCTCCGGGGTCGATACCCCGCGCTCCTCCACCAATTGGGCGAACAGGTCGGCGAGCTCCGGAAGCGCTTGCTCCTCTTTCTGCAGGCTCTCGCGGACACCGTGGTCGTCGCGTGAGGCCGTCTGGACACCAACGCCCCTAGCCGCATACGAGAGGCAGTACTCGTAGCTCTCCTCGACGATGTTGATACGTTCCTGGAGCGTTTCCGCGGCGGTCTTGGGAACGATCATTGCCGCTGATGCGTTCGGAGCTGGTCGCTCGCCCGACGTTCACGCGCGAGCCGCCGGGTCAGCTCTTGGTGGAATCCCGGGAGACGACCCAACGCTTCGGGTCGTGGTGGGCGAGATACTCCTCGCGGTTGACCGACCCGAAGATCATCGACTTCGTCAGCCAGATCTTATCCGGCCTCAGGGAGAAGTAAATATGGGTCAGGGTCAGCATGACGAAGAGCACGGCACCCAATCCGTGCAGCACGTACATGAGGCCCCACGTCTCCTCGGCGAGCAGGTAGGCATTCCTGGCCAGTAACGAGTTCTCGATCCGAAACATCATCACGATCCCCGTCCCGATGACGGCGAAGGCTGCGAGCATGACCGCCGTGTGATACAGCTTATGATCGAGCGGATACTTCCCGTGTTTCGGCACGCCGCTACCGGACTGTCCGAGCTGCCGCTTGACACGCTGCGCCGCTTCTGCGAGGTCGCTCGGCAGGATCCAGATCGACCAGAAGTCAAGGTAGAACGTCGCATGCACGATGTGGTAGATGACGGAGACCGTCAGGACGACACCGGCGATCCAATGGATCGTCACCCACGCGAACTGGATGCCGATGATTGGGAAGAACCCGGTGACCAGTAGCACCAGCATCGATGCCGCCATGACCCAGTGAAAGAGCCGCGCCCACAGCGAATGCCGTTCGATCGTGGCGGGAACTCCACGGACGCCACCGGCGGCGCCCTCACCTTTGGCCCGCGCCAACTTCGGCACCCAGACCGCCGCGTAGACGACGTGGAATAGTATGAAAATGACGCCGGCCCAAAACGACAGATAGAGGAGATCCCAGGAGACCCTGATGAGAATCTCCTGGCCCCAGGGGTTAGTGCCCCATTGAAGAAAGTCCATCTACGCCTCGGCGCCGCGCACGGATCGCATGACCAAGTTATGCAGGAGCGCAACCTTGTACCCGTTGTGCGCCAACGGCGTGACGCCACGGATGGCGATGTCGGCGGCTTGGTTCGCGGTCTCCTCACTGACCTGCTGCCCGCGCACGGCGTCCTCGGCAGCGGTAAACCTCACGGGATACGGCGCAACGCCGTTGGCCACGATGCGGATATCGTCGATCACGCCGTTGTTGATCTTGGCAGCCGACGCCACGTTGGCTAGCGGGAAATCCCAGACGGCGCGATCGCGGCTCTTCTCAAAGTAGAAGCGTGCCCCAGCCCACGTTGACGGCACACGGATCGTAGTCAGGATGTCTCCAGGCTGCAGCGCCGTCATCCGTTCAATGTCAATCGCCGGCCCAATGAAGAAGTCCTGGGCCGGAATGACCCGCTCGCCGGCGCCGTTCTGGACGACCATCTCGGCATCGAGCGCAACGAGCGCCGGCGCGGTGTCCGACGGGTTGACGGCCACACACCGGCTGGCGCCCAGGATCGCATGCTCCCGGTTCATCGCTGTCGGTGTGTCGGCGTAGCAGATGTTACCACCGGCCCGGTAGCAACTCCACCCGTCCCGGTAATACCAGCACCGGGTATCCTGGCCGACATTGCCGCCGAGCGTGCCCTGGTTGCGAATCTGCGGCGACGCGGCGAGCTCAGCCGCGTCTGCAAGCAGGCTGTACTGACCCGACACGTCGGCGTGCCGGATCACGTCGCGGAGCGTGGCCATCGCGCCGATGGCCAGACCATCGCCCGCTGAACGGATCTCCCTCAGTGCGGCGATGCCACCGAGGTCAACGACCGCCGCCGGCTTCTTAACACGATCCTTGAACCAGTCCCAGCTATCGAGCCCACCCGCGAGCACCCAGGCGTCGGCTCCGTATCGATCGAGCACCCCCAGCGCCTCTTCCGTACTGGCAGGCTGGAAGAGCTGGAATGCCGGCATCTTGTCGCGAATCACGGCCATTGGTTCTTCTCCTCTACCAATTATCCCTGTGTGGCGCTAGACGTGCGTCGTAAGCGGGTTGTGAGCCTCTGCCAGCTCTGGATTGAGCTTGGTCAGGATCATGTCCCGCATGATGGGTGAACGATTGAAGTAGACGTCGTCGCCCAACGCATCGGTAATCGCGTTGAGCACGGCACCCGCACCCGCGCCAACCGGCGCCTCGCCAATACCTTTACTGCCGACCGGGTTGAAGGGATCCGGCAGATCTGCCGCGGTCCACGCCATCTCCCGATCATGCGGCACGTCGAGCATTGTCGGCGGACGGTTCGAGTAGAACCGCTTCGCCATGTGCAGACCCCACTTCGGATCCATTACCCACTTCTGACCGAGCGCAACACCGAAGCCCTGGATGCCGCCCCCGTGCAGCTGCGCGCCAAAGCTTCGCGGGTGCAGGATCGTCCCGGCGTCGGACGCTACCTTGTAATCCTTCAACTGGACGGCCCCGGTCTCCGTATCCACCTCGACCTCGGCGAAGCCGATGGCGTAGGACATATTTCGTCCGCCGGTCTCGAAGTTGTCCTTGACGGCGACGACCAGACCACGACCGGCCAACGCGGTGGCCGAACGGCTCGTCATCTCATTAATGTCCTCGGGCAACACGTGACCGTCGTACTTGCCGCCCATCCGGATAGCCCACTCCGCGGCCCGGCCGAACGTCATGCTCTGCCCACCGCGATAGACGCGACCGTTCGCCACCTGGAAACTGTCGGGCGACCCACCAAACTGATCGGCCGCGATCTCCTGCAGGAACTTCTTCGCCTCGAGCCCAGCCGCCCAGTTCGAGCGAGTGTGCGCGTGGGTCGTCATGCTGCCGGCCTGCACGGCACTCCAGGGCAGGTGCTTGCTTGTATCGCCCCAGACGACCTCGGCCTGCTCCCATGGCGTATCGAGCGCCTCCATCGCCGGGCGAGACGTATCCGAGAACGACTCGGTGCCGAGGTTGCCGGCGCCATTGTGGATCTCCACCTTGCCATCCGGACGAATGACCAGCAGCCCGTCCACACCCGACGTGCCGGCGGAGTACGAGCTGAGCGCAACGCCGACGCCGGTCACCTTGGTGCCGTTCCGCTGCTTGCTGCGCGCCTGCATCCCGGCCCAGTCGAACTCCCCCCGGGCCTTGTCGACAGCTTCCTTCACGAAGGCGCTCGAGACGTTGCCCTGCACCCCCTGGCGCGGCCGACCGAACAGGGCCTGCCCCTCCGGGGCGTTGAGCCGAACGATCTCGAGGCGGTCGACGCCAAGCTGCTTGGCGGCCTTGTCGATAATCGGCGCGAACATCGCGACAGCCTGCACGCCACCCGGCGCCCGCTGCGCACCGCGCGGTGGCGTGTTCGTGTAGATGGTCAGCCCGCGCACGCGCATGTGCGCCGGCATGTACATCAGCGACGCCTGGTCGGCGCACGACATGTAGTCGCCCGCTCGCCCGTACGGCCCACCGTCCTGCACCATCGCGAGATCAATCGCCACAACGCGACCGTCCCGCTTGAACCCGAACTTCACCCGGGCCTGGATGCCTGGCCGCGCACGGCCAAAGAAGTTCTCCTCCTGCCGCGTCACGCGCAACATGACCGGCCTACCGATCTTCTGCGACAGCAGCCCGGGAATCTGGTCAGACAGCACCCCGGCGATCTTGCTCCCGAACCCGCCGCCACAGTACTCGGCGATGAGCACAAGGTCTTTCGGGTCGATGCCGAGCGCGCGAGCCACACCGCCCTCGGTGCGCGCGGTGCTCTGCGTCGAGTTGTGCATGTAGCACTTGCCGTTCTGCCAGTACGCCATCGCCGTCCTGGTCTCAAGCGGCTGGTGGGACAGTGACGCGGAGAAGACCGACTCATCCAACACGAGATCCGCCTCGGCGAACCCCGCCTCGACATCGCCGACCTCCCACTCGTCGGTC
>CAZYFH010000016.1:0-74683 GCA_964646815.1 uncultured Vicinamibacteraceae bacterium
GATCTACCCCAACGGTGGGACGACCATTCCGGCGCGCTCGGCCTCGCAAGGCTTCCAAGACGGCGTCGACCTAGTCACTGCCGTTGCGGCGCATCCCGAGACCGGCGCGTTCCTGGCCCGCAAGCTGTACGCCTTTTTCGTCAACGAGAAAACGGTCCCCGACGAGAGGCTCGTCCAGCAATTGGCGGCAACGTACTACGCGAGTGGGTTCGAGATGCGCGAGGTGGTGCGGCAGTTGCTCCGGGCACCTCACTTCCACGATCCAGCCAACCATTGGGCGCGGTACTCGTGGCCGGTGGTGTTCGTGACGCGCTACCTCAAGGAAGTCGGCTGGGTCGGCTTCTCGGCAGATTCGGCATTCCACGCGATGGTCACGATGGGGCAGAAGCTGTTCTCGCCACCGACCGTGGCGGGCTGGTCTTTGGGGTCGGCGTGGTTCTCGACGAGCACGATGCTGTCGCGGATGAACTTCGCCGCGTGGCTCGCGTGGAACCAGCGGTTTAATTTGCGCCCTGCGGCGCTGGCCGCCGCCCGGACGCCGGATGCGTTCCTCACCCACTACCTGGATCGGATCTCGGCGATGCCCTTCGACAAGTCTGGCGTCGATGCGCTGCGCGCGTTCCTGACGGCAGACAGCCCTTGGACGGGATCCCAGCAGCAAGTGCTCGACAAGGGCGCTGGTCTCGCGCACCTGATCGGTGCCTCCGGCGAGTATCAGTTTGTGTAACACGAAGCTCGGCGCTGACGGAGCGGGGACAGGAACATGGAGATATCCAGGCGCGGGTTCGTCAGAAGCAGTGCGGCGGCCTTCACGATGGGCTTTGCTGCTCCAACATTTCTCGGTGACCTGGCGCGGGCACAGCAGGCGTCGGGACGAAGTCTCGTCGTGCTCTATCTCGGTGGCGGGAACGACGCGCTCAGCTTTCTCGTGCCGTATACCGACGCCGCCTACCACGCCCGCCGGCCCACCCAGGCCGTCCCCGCGGACCGCGTGCTCCAGATCGGCACTGATGGCGGTGGTAAGGCGCTGGGGCTGCATCCCAATCTGAGCGGCCTCAAGTCGATCTACGACGACGGGTGCCTCGCGCTGATTCAGCGGACCGGTTACGCGAACGCCAGTCGATCGCATTTCCTCAGCGCCGACATCTGGTCGACCGCCGACCCTGACGCGCCGAACGGCTCCGGCTGGCTCGGTCGCTACCTCGATACGCTGCCGACGCCGGTCGACCCGCTCTTCGCCTGGAACACCTCGTACGAGCTGCCGCGCACGCTGCTGTCGACGTCGGTCAGCGTGTCCTCGATTCCCAGCCCGGAGGAATACGCATTCCATAGCCCGTCTGACGCGGCTCAGGCCCGGACTGCCACCACGACCATCGCCTCACACCTGCCACCCGCAGATCCGCACCTCTCGTTCGTCCATTCGACGACTCTGACGGCGATGGCCACGATCGACCGAGTGGCCACAGTCGGAGCGTATACGCCGTCAACGCCGTATCCCGAGACCGACCTGGGCGCGACGATGCAGGCCGTCGCGGGGGCGATCGCGACCGAGATCGGGACACAGGTCTACTGGGTGCAGACCGGGGGATACGACACCCACGCGGGTCAGGACACCCTGGACGGGAGCTACGCGCAGTTGCTCACGACCCTCAACGGTGCCCTCTTCGCGTTTTATGCCGATCTCCGTAACCAGGGCCTTCTGGACGAAACGCTCGTAGTGCAGTTCTCGGAGTTCGGGCGCCGCGTCAGCGAGAACGGCAGCGCCGGCACCGATCATGGCGCGGGCGGGCTCATGATGGCCTTTGGCGGAAGGGTCGGCGGCGGGCTGTACGGCACCGCGGCCGCCTCGCTGGCCAACACGGACGAAAACCCCGATCTGGAGAACCAAGGGCGCGACGTCAAGTACCAAACCGATTTCCGGTCGGTTTACGCCCGTGTGATCGACGACTGGCTCGGCGTGGACTCGGTGCCGATTCTCGGCGGGGACTTCCGTAACGCCGCCGTCAACTTCGTGTGATCGGGCATCTTGACCCGTCGACGACCAGTGCGCAGGCACGCAGTTTCTGAAGCAGCGACTCCGTCACCTCACCGCCCATCGGCGGGCGGCGGTACGGTTCTTTCGAAAATTGCTGAAGGGTCGTTGACAGAGAGCTCTGAAGATGATTCTCTGAGTCTGCGCGGAATCGCGCTGAGGACCGTTCGAACAATTCGCGAGGACCTACGCGCAAAAAGGCTCGATTGCCGAAAGAGAGGAAACGTGCGAAGTCAGTTTGTCGTCGTGTACGGAATCGTGATCGCGGCCGTTATGGTGGCTACGGCGACACAGTCAAACATCGCTGGGAAATGGTACGGAACGGCCACCCCCAGTGGAGGGGGGACGCCGACCTCGTGGACCGTAACGTTGGAGCAGGATGGGACCCAGGTGACAGGGTCGTATGTTGATGCCACAGGTACGACCGGTGAGGTCACGGGAACTCTATCCGAGAACCAGGGTGATTTCGTCATTCAATTCAGCGATATTGCTGCGATCACGGCGAGTTTTGTCTTCGACGATGACCAATGGACGATGTGTACTTATAGTGTCAATTCCCAACCGTCGACCGTCCTTGACTCGCTCGACGAAGACAGTAACGGAAAGATTAGTGCGAGCGAAGCGCCCGATGAGATGAAACAAGGTTTTGCGTTCATTGACAGCAACGGTGACGGCGGGATCGATCTCGAAGAACTCACGACCATTCTTGAGTTCCTGGCCTCGCAAACCGGTTCGGCGGAGAACGGCACCTGTGCGGCGACACGTACCCAACCCGCCGTCCCCGTGGAACCGCCCGCCAGCTAGCGGTAGGGTCGGCTACAGCCGCATCGTCGTGGTGGTGGACGACTGCGATGGTGGACTGCGTCTGAGGATCGACTTGACCGATCGCCAACAACCTCAATTTCCCGTCGACGTGGGTGTTGCCATAGACGTGAGCCTCGGCCTTGCGCTCAACAACATCCTTCTTGGTGTCGCCTTTGGTGTTTTGATTGGAGCTGGGCCGACTGCAGCGTCGAAGTAGCCCAACGCCTCGCCCGCGAGTGGGTTGCCGCGCACCCGCGCATTGAACCCCCTGCCAGCCATTGGCCGTCGACTGCGAAATTTCTTCTAGAGGTGCGGCGAGCATTCCCGATGCGTGACAGGTCTGGCACATCAGCTTCGTCTCCGTGCGTGCCGAGGGGTGTCCTTCCGTTGCCGCGCGCGATTCGCGTACGGCGTACCCGGAAGAAGTGCCAGTATCCGGTCGAGCTGCACCGGAACCTCGTCGTCGCGTCCGGTGCGCTAAGCGCTCTGCGTGACCCCAGACAGCACTTCGCCCTTGTGATGGACCGGAAGCTGCTCGATCACGGGTCCTTGCATCCTCCACAACTGTTGTTTGGCGTGGTAGGCCCGCTCCCAACCTGCCGCGCGTTCCGCCTCGGGCGGCCGGTCGGCCAGTTCCGCCTGTGAACTGCCCGTGATGGCAAATACCGCATCCGAGTCCGGGCCCAAACTGATCGCTCCTGTAAAGAGATCGAGAGCGCGACCGTAGTGCTGCCGGAACTATTCTCGCTGGATGGCTTCGTTTGCCAACGCTGCACGTGTCAGCGCCGCACTTCCCTCCCAGGCGAGTAAGGCGGGACGGTCGACGGCCCGTCTCGCCAGCAACAGCGTAAGGTTCTTCTCCGCACGCGCCAGCTTGACCAGGTCGCTACGGAGGAAGCCCGCGAAGACGTTCTTCCTGACGAGTGTGTTAACAGTCAGGCGGGGGTCTGCAATCGGACGTTCTGGCTACTTACTGGGCAGGGGAAGCCAACGAGAACGTGACGAAGAAGCCAAGGACCGCCAGAGATTGTTTCATGTGGGAAACGTATCATGACTCGCGGAGGTCCGAGTATACACAGTGCTAGCCCCGTACGCGGCCACTGAGCGACTTCAACATGATCCTCTTTGGCCTGAGGCAGTGCCAGCCTCGAGCCGACCGGAGACGTGGAGACCCCATGCGAGCCCCACGTGCGCTGGAAGAGCCACGGCGAAGAACATGGCGTTCTGGTGCTGCGATGCCGGAACGATCTGCCAGAGCAGACCCAGAACGCCGACGCCGGCAATCGTGAGCGAGAGACCGCGAGCATAGGGTAGGCACGCCGGCCGTGCGGAAGCGAACGGGAGCACTACACCGAGCGCCAGCAGGATCGGGTTGAAGAGGAAGAGGTTTTCGTTCCAGGACGCGAACGCATGGTCCGTGAAGAGGAGCAGGACGAGGATCAGTCCCAGTACCCCGCCGAGCATCACCCAGGCTACTGCGATCGCAACGACACCACCACGGAGCAGGGTCGCGGTTCGCTCGCGATCGGCCCCAACGGCCGAAAGCGTCCCACCGAGGATCAGCCCCACGATCAGGTAAATGACAAGCCAGCGCGGCGCCGCGTTAGGCTCTTCGGCGCGGTTGGCTTCAACGGTCTCCTCAGCGATCACCAGCGGCCTGGACCTACCCGCTCCATCGGCGATCGAGATGCCCCGTAGTTCGTCCCGGAGTGCCAGCGGAAGAAACATTTCCTCCCAGACGGTGATCGCCGCATCGGTGGGTGTGCCGAGAAGGAAATCCATACCCGTGTATATGAGAGGATCGACCTGGGTCAGCCGTCTCGTGTTATCACGGTAGGTTCGACCGGTCTCCACCTGCTTGAACGCGGAGCGCAACATGCCGTCGAGTACTTCGTCCAGAAGGTCCCGAACCCTCGTAGAGCAGTTGTCAGTGAAGTACTGGTACAGGTAATCTCGATTTCCAGGACGCGCGTTGGCATCGGCTAACTCACGAAGCTCGATCTTCTGTGCCGGCGTGAGGTCGAGTTCCTGAAGAACCACTTCACGATTGGCCCGCGCGTACCCGTCGACCATCGCCGCCGTTGGAAAAACCTCCATCCGATATAGCATGCGTCCTTGAAGAAAGCGGGGGATGAAGTCGATCTGCGCGAAGTCAAAAATTCCCCAGTTGTATGAGATGTCGCGCCCGGTCCGGGTGTTCTCTACGCGGATCGCGTTGTGTCCGTATCGCTCCCATACCGCGTCACCTGGACCCGCGGTAACGAGCCACACGCGCAGGTCGTCGCCCTCTCTCGCGTGCGCGTCGGCAATCGCCGTCTCCTGTGCGTACGCGCCCATCGCCGGCGAACTGATGAGCGTGAGCGAAAACAAGAAAGTGTGAAGCCAGCGCATCTTCAGTGTCTACGTCGCCAAGCCTGATGCGACCGATTTGTTTTGCATGTAACAGTTTTCCTTTTCTTATTTCAGATAACTATAACTTAACACAAAGAAATCCCACCAATAATTGTCCAAACAACATCATCCCAGTCAAACGTTCCATAGGGTGACATTATTCGCACACACTCCTATCCAATTAGGCCAACCATTGATATGACCGATGACGAATAGAAATTCGTCTTCACCAAAAACGAATCTTTTTTGAATGTCTCTGGTATCGTAAAGTAGAACAGTGGGGGCAGCTCAACTCCAGGGAACAAGTAGGACGAATCCCAAACATGTAATTTATTTGGTACTTATCAGTAGAAACGTGTGGCCTTATGTAGTCTTGAACTAGGTAGTAGAGAATTATTGTTGAACCACAAATTACAAACAAAATTAATTGTCTATTACTTTTCATTTCATTCAACTGGAAAGAGTGCCCCCACCACTCTGGGTCGTCTCTAAATGTGCCGAACACGAGAGCTTCTTGCGCCGTCACAACTTTGTGATACTTCTCGAAGTAATGACACATTGTTCACGGGTTTCCTAGGCCGTGGTCAATGACCGACTCTCGCGCCGCCGGCCTACCGTCGATTGGTTGAACAGCACCCCACCTAGCGCTAGTCGTACACCGCCCATGTCGCCTCGATATTCGATGCATCGCTTGTTGTTGAATGACTAGGACGTTCAGTGTTGTGGTGTTAACCGCATGAATGCTCTAAACTTCCGGTGGGACGTCTCGCACCCACGTGACCCGAAACCCCCATTCTTCTTGAACTGTCTGAGAACCCGCAATGCGCCACACAATTCTCGAGGTCGATTAGATTCAATGTCCGACACCTCAAATGCGGAAATCGCCGTGACGGACAGCACATTGACAGGGCCGACCACGAAGGTTGATGCGGCTGCTATTCAAGCTGCGCGCGTTATGGTCGAGGCGTTCAATCTTGCGATCGACGCAAGTGACACGACGATTCTAAATGGCATTCTCGATGGTCTTGTTTCATTGGTCGACCACGATGCAGTTGGGGTCTATATCGTTGACCCAACTGGGAAGAAGGTTCGGCATAGCCTCATGCGTGGGTGCCCGAATCCCTTGCCAGAGTTGCTGGCGCCGTTCGATCAACGTGGCGTGCTTGGTGACGTGTTGACAAGTGGTCACTCTACCTCGCTGACCAAACGGCCGGTGGTGTGCGAAGGACGGGAGAGCGCGCAATCGCGGCTGATCGTACCGCTAATCGGGTTTCGAGGGCGTGTGCGTGGGGCGATTGACCTCTGGTCGGACAAACCGGGTGGGTATGACGAGCAGGCCGCAACCATTGTCGGCATCTACGCGACCGCCGTGGCCGCAATGGTTGAGAGAGCTCGTCTTTACGCGGAAATTGATGACAAACGCCAACTTGATCGAGAGTTCGCGCTCGCGCGGAACGTCATGGAGGACCTGCTGCCGAAGAATACCCCGAGTCTGGCTGGTTTCGATGTCGCGGGTGCGCTCGATGCATCGCGCGCTGTTGGCGGAGACTATTACGAGTTTATTCCGCTTGGTGAAGATCGCTGGGGCGTAGTGATTGCTGATGTTGTGGGAAAGGGAATTGCCGCAGCATTGCTCGTTGCCGCTACTCGGGCGTCGATTTCTTCGCTCGTTGGGCATGATCTAGCTATGCGAGCCGTGATGCGGCGCGCAAATCGCTTCTTCAACGAGTCAGTCGAAGAGGGTCGACACGTCACGCTTTTCTATATGGTGCTAGACGTTCGGGCGAAACGCTTACTGTATGTCAACGCGGGGCACGTACCGCCGGTGCTTGTACGAGCGAATGGCCAAGTCGAATTATTGGAAGAAGGCGGCGTACCACTCGGCTTGTTCAAGAACCCCCGCTATCTCGAAGGGCACTCCCTACTAAAGCCGGGTGACCGGCTTGCGCTCTACACCGATGGGATTGTGGAACCGATGAATGCGGTAGGCGAGGAGTTCGGTCTGGGGCGTTTAACCAAGTTACTCCAACAGGCTGGGGACGCGAGTGCGACTGAAATCTGTAGCAGGGTAATGCAGGAGGTTCGTCGTTTCGGGGTCGGTGCCTCGCAAGACGACCGCACTCTGGTCGTCATTAGATCGACGTCGTGACCGGCCGAGGTGTGGACCCACTCGACATCAACGCAACCTTTGCGCAACCACCGTCGCTCCCTCGAGCGCGCGGAATCCACGTAAGTCGCTGAAAAGAAGTGGCGAGCCGCCAGGGACTCGAACTACAAATCCGCAGATTGAGAGTCGTGAGGAAGATGGTCAATAGCTTTTTTTTCTGAGGATTTCTTGACCCCAGGTGTGCGTCAGAATGCAGGAGACGGCACCCTGACCCAACCAAGTGAGAGCAACAGATCTAGATCACACGGGACAGCAGATTGTTCTCGAGTGATGCATTACGTTGCATCACAATGTAGGCATGCATCGCCCTCGAACCCACCACCTTCCGGCTCGACGCCGAACTCCTCGCCAGGTTGCGTACGATCACGGTTCGTGACGGGATCCCGGCCACCAAGTAGGCACGCCGCGCTATCCAGGACTGGCTGCGGGCCAGGGGCATCCGGATCCAGCTGAACACGAGTAACGGCCGTTCGCGCCGCCAGAGGAGCACGTTGCGATGATCGCGGCGACCTACGGGCGTAAGAGCACTGAGCAGACCGGCGTGGCTGACCACGAGAAGTCGGTCACTTGCCAGGTGTGACTTGGCTATCGTCTACGCGGTCGGGAAGGGGTGGACGGTCAACACCGATGGCATCTACACCGACGACGGCATCTCGGGGGCGGAATTTTCCAACCGGCCCAACTTTCTCCGACTCATGAACGTTTTCACGCCGACGCTGCCGTTCCAGTTCCTCATCATGAGCGAGGAATCATGCTTGGGACGGGAAGCCATCGAGACGGCCTTTGCCCTCAAGAAACTCCTCACGGCGAGGGGGGTTGAGCCTCGAGGGGACTCAAATATCGTCCATCGTCTCGCGGGGCCGGTGGTTGAGACTGGCGAGGACCTTCCCTTCCAGCTGGAACCGGGCCAGCCGCAAAGGCGTCGGGGAGGATCTTCAGGGCAACGTCGCGGCCGAGTTGCGTGTCGGTAGCGCGACACACCTGGTCCATGCCCCGCTCGCCGATGAGGGCGGTCACGTCGTACCGGCCGAGGCCGTCACCGATGGTGAGGGTCATACACGATTACCGAGCGGCTTGTGCCTCGCGCTCCTGCGTACGCGCCCCGCTCATGATGAGCGGGAGGCTCCGATTGCCCTCGTGGCACGCATATTCAAATAGCGGTCCGTCGGTTCGACGCATAGGCACTGACGCCGTCCACGGAGCCGTCCAGATGGTGGGGTCGTCCACCGTAAATTCGTACTCGAGCGTGTCGGGGTCAACCCTCGTGAACCGCTCCACCAGTCGCAGGTCCTTTGTGGATCCAATGGCACCCATCGGGTTGGACGTCGTCCAGCGCCGTTCATCGAGGAAATTCGACGACTCGACCACAAGTGTGTCTCCCTCCCAGTGGCCCCGCGCATCCCCCGACCACTGGAGGAGGGCGTCTCCCAGACGGGGTCGCCCGTCGAGCGGGACGACCCGAACGGTGTGCACCATTTCCGTGAGCAGCACGACGTGGTCGGGGCTCTGCAGGAACAGCAGATTCTGGTTGTAGGCGGCCGGGATGATCGGTGGGCCGGCGTTCAGTCCCAGGATGCAGCGGTCGCCGGCATCTAGGTCCAGATAGGAATCGAACGGGTACTCCTGCTCGGCCCGCTGCCGTCCAGTTGCCGTCAAGGCGGGGAGCCGTCCGTTCAAGGGATCGATGATCAGCGACGTGCGCCGGGTGCCTACCGTGCGGGTGCCGGTATCGAGCCAGAAGTTGTTGTAGAACCCCGGTGTCCCGTCCCCCCGGCGGTCTACGTTGCCCCCCGTGGATGTGCGCTCGGCCCCACGATTCAGGAGGCGCAGATTTCGATCAACCACGTCGCGCTCAAGGGTGGCGGCCTCTTCCGCGGTCAGAAACGCCCGGTCGCCCAGCGCTTCGGGTCGTTCGAGCGGTGTGATCGTGCGGAAGTCCCAGATGCCCTGCAGATCGGGGTGTCCCCAAGGTGTGCGAAGGGCGGCGGTCGATTGCGCCATGGACAGGGCCGGCACCGTAAGCAGCACGACAGCAAGTGTTGTGTATCTCATCGCCACACCTCTCTCTCGACCTCTCGGCAGGGACATTCCTCTGACGTGTCGCGATTATATGAACCTGACGGGCGGTTCAGCTCACGGACGTGATCATCGACGACGCGGATCGTGGGGCGGCGGGCGGATCAACGGGGACGGAGTTAGTCGCGCGGGTGCGCTTCGTCCCATTCATGGGCGAGAAATTGGGCCAGCCGTTTCGACTAGGCAGGTCGCTTCGGTCACGTGGGCCGTGCCCCCTAACGACATTGTCAACTTGACGAACTCGGCCTAAGGCTCCCCTCGTGAAGCCGGACCACCGGCCGTTCAGCAGGCACACGTCACCATGTCCCATTCCGCGAACGCGCGCGTGTGGAGCAGGCGATAATGCACGCCCGCAGCAGATTCCGGCCGACGCGAAAGAGATTCTACACGCCGCCGTGCACGGCGGCGAAGCGTTGCAGGTGCCCGATTGATTTAGAGCGACGCATCTGGCGTTGACGCTGGTGCGTCGGTTGGTGAGAGACCTCCGCCCGATTGTCCGCATACTGGTCCGTGACGTGGACGACCGACGGCATCGCCACCCGGCACACCGCCGAGTAGCTGCGGAGCTTGTCGATGATCAGCCAGCACGAGACGCAGCAGCCCAGATGTCCTGGATCCCACGGTGCCAAACCTGAGCTGCGCCCGCCTACACAAAATCAATCGCGCTATCGCGAAAGTCGGAGCCGAGGAGGCTGACCGAGCTGACACCCAGCCAGTCGTCGATGACGCGAGCGTACACCGAACGGAAGTCGGTCTCGTGTCGCACGTCGCGACCGCTGTTCTCAAGCGTCGGATTATCCGGTGTGTTCTCAAGACTAGCCGCGGTGCCGTAGAGTCCGCCGTTCACTGTGCCGCCGAGCGCCATCATCAGCCCGCCGGCGCCATGGTCGGTACCCGCGCTGCCATTCTCGGACACCCGACGTCCGAACTCGGAGAACTGGAGCACCAGCGTCTGGCTCAAGAGTCCCTGGTTGGAAAGGTCGGTGTAGAAAGCGGACAGGCCGCTGTCAAGCGTGTTCAGCAAACGGCTGTACAAACCGTTCGTCGTGCCCTGGCTGGCGTGCGTGTCGTAGCCACCGAGTTGCACCCAGAAGACCTTGATGCCGACCTGGGTAGCCAACGCACCGGCGACCGCCTCGAGCGCCTGGCCGAACTCGTTGTTCGGATAGGCCGTCGTCGGGGTGTAAGCTGCCACAACGCCCACACGATCCAGCGTCGCGAGCGCCGCCTGGGCGGTCGCGCTGACGAAGGAGACGTGGGGTCGCAGCACCGGGAGGTGAGATGAGATGGCCCGCGCCGCCGTCATCGCGTAAACCCCCTCGACGCCTCCGAAGGGGCTCGCGAAGGCGTAGTTGGTCGCGTTCGGAATCGACGGCACGCCCACTGTATTTGCCTGCAGCGTGTGCGGGAGCCGACTGGCGGTGTTCCAAGCGATGAGGGGATCCACCGGCGACGGTAACGTGTCGAGATACCGGCCGAGCCAGCCGGGTCCCAGCGCCGCCTGGGGGTTCGCGGTCGACCAGATATCGGTGCCACGGAAATGTGAGCGACTCGAGTCGGTGTAGCCGGTACGCTGGATGATCGCAAGCCGGCCGGCGTCGAACATCGACTTCAGGCCGGTCAGGCTAGGGTGCAACCCGAGCGCCGACCCGACTGAGTCGGTCCCGATCTGGAGCACACTCCCCGATGGCACGGCGACGTCTGGGCGGCGTTCATAGTAGGCGGGATCCGCGTAGGGCACCAGCGTGCTCAGCGCGTCGTTGCCGCCGCTCAGAAACAGCACCACCAGACTCCGCCCCGTCGCGCTCTGCGCCCTGGCGAGGTCACACAGGAACGCCGGCGCAGCGAACCCAACGGTGAAGGCGGTCACACCGCCCCGCATGAGCTCTCGACGTGTGAACTGCATGACAAGTCCTCTGGTCGTGCCGAATCGATCCCGGTCGCGACGCCCAGGACCGCACCCCGCCCCTCTCCCAGGGGAGAGGGGACACCGGCGCACCCGTTGCACCGGGCATGCCTACACGAACTGATACTCCGACGACCCACCGATCAGATGAGCCAGACCGGCCGCCTTGGCGCGCGACTGCCCTGGCCACCCGTCCCCGGCCGCAACATAGTTCAGTAGGCCCCTCAACTCCTGGGTGTCGTAATCCGCCGGCGCCAGACGATCGAGCATGTATGCGAGCAGCGACTCCGGTGTTCCGGCCGACGCCAGCGCGTCGGTCCCCAGACTGAATCTTTGGTTGGACGCCAGCGTCGCCGCGAAGTTCATGCGAGCCAGCAGCGTGCCGGTCGAGAACCATTCCGTACCCAGCCGCCACCCGGAGACGTCGGGTGGCTCGAACAGGAGCTGCCCCATGTTGGCAAGCGGGGTGGTAGCGCTGCCCGCGGAGAATCCGGCCCACCCGATCCCTTTGATCAGCCGCACCACATGCTCCACCGGCCATGAGTAGCGCGCGAAATAGTTCGCCGGATCCTGAAATTCTGCCGAGCGCAGCAGAAACCCGACGACGGCCCGCATGTCGTAGCCGCTGGAGTAGTAGACCCCGGCCAGTTCCTGGATGAAGGTCTCCGGCGGGATCTTGAGGTCAGACACGAAGAACGCGTAGAGCTTGCGCGCCAGAAGGGGGCCAGTTTCAGGATGCGCCGCCACGGCGTTGATCAAGTCGATCCCGTCCTGCATCCCGTCGGCAGCGGAACGCGCCGGGATCGTCTTGCTGCCGTCCGGGTAGATCGGAAAGCTGAAGGTCTTGCTGTTGGTGTCATGCTCAGAGGACCGAAACCGAAACGTCGAGTACCGGCTATAGTCCGGCGGGGGACCGTAGTAGTCCTGCAGGTTCCAGCCGGTGAACACCCGTGCGCCCGCGTAGACGTCGCTCTCCGTGTAGAAATCGACGCCCAAAGTAAACAGCTCCATGAGCTCGCGCGCGTAGTTCTCCTGCGGGTTCGCCCTGAGGTTCGTGTCGCCGTCGAGCCAGGCGACCATCGCGGGGTCCCGTGACACCTCGAAGAGCAGATCGCGAAAGTTCCCGAGCGCGAACTCGCGAAACAGCTCGCACTGACCTTTGACCAGCGCCCGACTCCTATAGCGGAGATCGTTCTCATCCTCGGACGGTTTGGCCGCGAGCGCGCGGCTGGCCCCGTCGAAGCCGAGTTGACCGGCGATCTTGGAGTACCCGGTGGCGAAGTGGTTGTGCCAGAACAGCGCCATCTTCTCCTGCAACGGCCGTGGGCTGTGCACCATCCGAAACAGCCACCGCTGTCGAGCATCGCCCACGTCGGTGTTGGGCTCGAACGCACCGAATGAGGTGGTTCCGAGATAGCCGGGTGTACCGATGAAGGAGTCGACCGTGTCCTTTATCTGGTGAAAATTGACCAGTTTGTCGATCGCCGCCGACAAACTCATCCGGTTGTATTTCTCGCCCTCGGCCGGGGAATACCCGAACCCGGCTCGCCGGAGGAGGTGCGCGATTGCTGGGTCAACAGCCACGGTCTAGCCATCCCCGGTGAAAGTCCCGCGTCGCACCGAGACTGCCGATGAGCCAGGCTGACGCGGCGCGACTGGGGGAATACCAGAAGTATGCGATCGAGGAGCAATCCGCCCCCGCGAAGGCTTCGGCGAGACCTGGCCATAGCCCAGGCACAAACGGGTCGGACGGC
This sequence comes from uncultured Vicinamibacteraceae bacterium, assembly GCA_964646815.1. Classification (GTDB taxonomy): domain Bacteria; phylum Acidobacteriota; class Vicinamibacteria; order Vicinamibacterales; family UBA8438; genus CAZYFH01. The sequence continues at coordinate 13,131 of CAZYFH010000016.1, forward strand.
GGCTGGTGCCGTCAGTCGGGATGCAGCGCCTGTCGAATGCCGCGGGACTTCCACTACGGGCGGCACGTCTCCGGGTGATCGTGCTTCGGATCCGCTCACTCATCCTTACACCAACGGCTCTAGACCGCCAATTCCGTTTTGTCTGCCCCGCATAGCACCTTTCCCACGTCCCGACCGCCGGCCCGGAAGTCGGGGGCACAAGCTCGTGCCCCGGGGGGGGGGGGGAGCCAGAGCATGCGCCATCAGATCATCACAAGAGCGATCGACGTCATTGCCGTGGGGTGCGCTGTCGGGTTTGTCCTGCCGGACACCGCCGTGGCCCAGGATATAGGCCAGATCTATGTCGAGGCGAGGAGCCAGCGCGGAGAGCTCCTCGTCGATCTTGAGCCCGAGGAATTCTCGGTCATAGAGGACGGGACCGAAGGCCGAGTCGTGTCGGCGCAACTCGGCACGGCCCCAATGAAGATCGCGATACTAGTCGACAACGGGGAGCGCACCAGGGAGAATCGCGGGGCGCTCAATCCGATCCGCGAAGGCTTGATCCGGTTCCTCGAGGCGCTCGCATCCCAGCACATCGCCAGCCTGTACACCATCGGGGGACAGCTAAGGCGGTACGCTGATTTCACCGCAGACCGGGCGGAACTCGTTGACGCCGCTGGCTCGATCTTCCCTGACTCGGGCCGAGGGGCCCGCATGCTCGATGGTCTCAAGGAGACGTGGGAGCGGCGGTTTGACGGCGACGAGCCGTGGCCTGTATTCCTCTTGGTCCTAACGGACGGGTCCGAAGCGAGCGCCTTCATGAACGATTCCCGATACCTCGACTTCGTCGGCACGCTGAGAGAGGCCGGCGTGATCATCAACACCGTTCAATTAAGCACCGGCAGCGGGAGCGAGCTGACTAGCCGCGCGATCAACCTATCCGAGAATACCGGAGGACGGTACACATCGGTCTCGATAGCGACCGCACTGCCGGAGGTGCTGGAAAACCTCGCGACCGACATGAGTGCGCACTACGACGAGACGTCGAATCGTTATCGGGTAGTCTACGAACGTCCTGACCCACCCGGCGAGCAGATGTCGATTAGCGTCTCACGTCCGGGCGCCCGCGTGCGGCTGTTCAACCATCGGCGTATGGAGCAGTAGCTCCTCACTCCTCGTCCTGACGGCGGATCTCCCGCACGTCTAGCTCGAAGCAGAAACGGCTTGGAGGATACGACCCGAACTCGTCCGACGACGGTGGCGACACCGCAGGTTGGGTGACGTTTCGGCCTCTGCTGAGATCAGTCAAACGGGCTTCTCAATCTGACAAGTGCGGCCTCGGACCCTGGCCACGTACCTGACCTGCGGCCTGACCGCTGACCACGGTGACGAAAGTCAAGTAAGGATTGTTCATACACTGTCGCCGCCGATCCGGATCGCGAGCTGGTCGAAGGCCGGAATACCGTGCCGACCCCACTCGTTTGTGGCTGGTCCTTATCGGAGGACAAGGAGATCGCGAATGGCACGAAACATGTTCTCTCATAGAAGCATCGGGGTCGTGACCATTGCAGTGCTAGCCGTCTCGCTTGTCGCACTGCATGCTGGCCAGCCGCCCGGCGCAGCGGTTCCGATGGATACGGATGACATCGCGGGGGTGGTCACCGGCCCCAACGGTCCGGAGGCCGGCGTCTGGGTGATCGCAGAAACACGGGATCTCCCCACCCGGCACATCAAGATCGTCGTGACTGACGATGACGGACGCTACCTCGTTCCCGATCTGCCTCAAGCCGCCTACGACGTGTGGGTACGGGGCTATGGGCTGGTGGACTCCGAGAAGGTACAGGCCGAGCCTGGCGCGGCGCTCAACCTGACGGCCGTGGTCGCGCCAGACGCGAAGGTCGCCGCGGAGTACTACCCGGCCCAGTACTGGTTCGCCCTGCTCCAACTCCCGGCGCCCGGCGAGTTCCCTGGCACGGGACCGCAGGGTAACGGCATCTCGCCGAGCATCGAGAGCCAGGGCGAGTGGATCCGCTCGGTTGTCAACACCGATGGCTGTACCGGTTGCCATGCGCTGGGCAACCAGGCCACACGGGAGATCCCTTCGGCCCTCGGCGACTTCGATTCGCATGCCGCTGCCTGGGAACGACGTGTGCAGTCCGGTCAGGCGGGCGCGAACATGGAAGCTCGATTAGCCCAGGTTGGGCGCCAACGCGCTCTGGCGATGTACGCCGATTGGACCGACCGGATCCAAGCGGGCGAGTATCCGACCGCACCTCCGCCGCGGCCACAAGGCATCGAGCGCAACGCGGTCGTCAGCTTGTGGGACTGGGCAGACCCCCGCGCGTACATGCACGACCTGATCTCCGCTGACAAGAGGAATCCCAACGTCAACGCGAACGGACCGGTCTACGGAGCCGCGGAGAATAGCGTGGATTACGTGCCCGTGGTGGATCCGACCACGCATGTGGCGAGCAGGGTGTCGCTGCGGGTTCGCGATCCGCTCACGCCCACCACGGGGTCAACTCTCCCGCTGATGCCGTCGCCGTACTGGGGCGACGAAGTCATCTGGAACAGCCAGAGCGTCGCGCACAGCTTTGCCATGGATCGTCAGGCGCGCGTGTGGATCGCTGCCAGGGTTCGTCAGGCTGCGACCCCGGCCTTCTGTCAGGAAGGGTCGAGTCATCCATCGGCTCAGGCGTTTCCGCTCGAGCGCAGTAACCGCCAGATGCAGCTATGGGATCCCGAGACCCAAGAGATGACGACTGTTGACACCTGTTTCGGGACGCACCATTTGAATCTCGACGACGACGACACGATGTGGTTCACCGGGAGCGGCCCGGTGGTGGCCTGGTTCGATACCAAGGTCTTGGACGAGACCGGCGATGAGCAGTTGGCACAGGGCTGGACGGTTCAAGTCCTCGACACCAACGGCAACGGCCTACGCGACGAGTATGTCGAGCCGGGGGAACCGATGGATCCCACCAAGGACACGCGGATCGAGCGCGGCTACTACGGCGTGGCCCCGAGTCCGCTCGACGGATCGATCTGGGGGTCTACCCTGGGGATGCCAGGGGGACTCGTCAGACTCGTGCCGGGTGACGATCCGGTGAATACCGCGCTGGCAGAGTTTTACGAGGTGCCGTGGAATGACCCCGACCTTCCCGTCCAGGGCTACTCGCCACGCGGCATGGACGTCGACAGCAACGGCGTAGTGTGGACAGTGTTATCGAGCGGTCACTTTGCGAGCTTTGACCGCAGCCAGTGCGAAGGCCCGCTCAACGGGCCCACCGCGACCGGCACGCATTGCCGCGAAGGCTGGACCCTCTATCCGTTCCCGGGGCCGAACTACAAAGGGGCAGTCGAGTCCGGCAGCGCTGAGTCCGCGTACTACAACTTTACCGATCGGTTTAACCTGCTGGGAGTCGGCGAGAACATTCCTCTGGCCACCGGAAACCTGTCCGAAGGAGTGCTCGCACTGGTGGACGGCGAGTTTTACAGCTTTCGCGTGCCGTACCCGATGGGGAGCTTCTTCGGCAAGGGCCTGGACGGGCGAATCGACGATCCCGACGCTGGCTGGAAAGGCCGAGCGATTTGGACAACATCGGGAAGCCGAGCACCGTTCCACGCGGAAGGCGGCACGGAACGAGTGGCCCCCGTCTTCAAGTTCCAAGTTCGGCCGGACCCGCTCGCGCACTAGCGGACTGTATCGGGCGAATCGGTAGTGGTCACCGGCGCGCGGCGCCCGTGCCGGGCCTCATCGCGTTATGGCGCGGGCACCCGCTCGATGGCGGCGTATTGTTCGAGGTGCCCTCCGCGACACACAAACTGCACCGTGTGGTCTCGGTCGCGGAGTGGCAAGGACTCGCGGCGGGACTCCCGGTTCTCGAGGGCTTTGAGCCGCCGACTTGGCTGGCCAGCTCCTACCTCTGGGCTGCGGTACTGGCCGATTTATATCGGCGCTGCGGAACCACCGAGACCGCGAAGCGCTATCGCGATGTAGAGTTCAAATCGGCTCCCACTCCGGCAGTGAAGGAGCTTTTTCAGCAATGCCTCGGGAACGGCAGGCCCGGCTGACCAACGGAGGCTGCATTAGAGCGCCGGAGCGAAACGCCGACAGCCAAACCGACGTTCACCGAAGGTTCGCGACGATTCGGCTCCGGCTACTCCTCATCGCCGCGAGCCCGCTCGCGGAACCCCTTCACCAGACTGCGTCGCCGCTTCATGTCGAGCCGTCGCTCACGCGCCGCTCGCGGAGGCCTCGATGGTCGCCGTGGCTTGGGACGCGTCGACGCACGCTCCAGCAGATCCGCGAGCCGTTCCCGAGCTGCGCTCCGGTTCTGCACCTGCGTCCGGTGCTCACGGCTGTCGATCACGAGGATGCCCTTCGACGACACACGACTGCCGGCCACCGCGATCAAGCGCGCCTTGATTTCTGGCGCGAGGGACGAACTCTTCACGTCGAAGCGCAACTCGACTGCTGTCGCGACCTTATTGACGTTCTGCCCGCCGGGGCCGGACGCGCGCACAAAGCGTTCCTCCAACTCGCGCTCTTCGACCGCGACGGTATCGGAGAGCTTGATCATCGCTTGACGCCTCGTGAGGCGGGTCCTCTTGCACGGCGCAGTGTTGGCGGCCATGCGCCCGCTTTTCACCACGGGCCGCTAGCGTGCCGCACGACCTAGGTAGCGCTGAAAGATCTGTTCGACCAAGTCGTCCACGCCAGGGACGAAGACCACCGCCACCACCGTGACAACCAACGCGACAGCGATGACCCAGTAGAAGTACTTCATGGCATACACAGCCTCTGTACTGCTAGTCCCGTGGTGCTGCCTCGAATAACCACACCTCGCCGGCTTCCACTGTGGCCCTCGTCGTCTGAGACGGGTACTTGTTTCGTATGGCGGCGCTCACACCGTCGAGTACGTCACCCGACTCGAGCCGCACGAGTTGGCGTTCGTAGCGGTTGCCGTCGATACGGATCACCGCGCGACCGTCGCGTTCGGCTTGCACCGGCCACCGTTTCCACAATCGCCCGACGGCCGTGCCCATATAGCCGGACCAGACATACAGTTTTCCATCGTGTTCCGCCGTCCAAATGCGCCGCGACCGGGGAGGGTCCACCAGTTGCATTTCGATGGTCGGAATGTCGCTGACAAAACTCCAGTCGGGCTCCGCACCAGTGTGCAGCTCACCAGATTTCAGTGGGCCGCCGGAGAATACGCGTTTGGGACCGTCCGCAAAGCGCTGCTTCGCGGCTGCGGTGACGACCGCCGTCACCGGGATCAGCAGCAGACACAGCACAATGGTGGTTAATCGTTTGACCGTTTCCATGGGAGCATCCTCGCGTCCGCAACTAGCCGCGAATTATACGGGAGAGACGGGCGCCAAGATTCGCACGACACCTCTGCTGCCACGTCCAGGTCCGAGACACACGGTCGTCCGTACTCGCGCGTAATGACCGTCCCCGTGCTGGAGCGCGCTACCGATCTCGAGGATGACACCTGCGGCGTTGAGGAAGATCGGCGTCCACCCGGGGTCGGATGCGCGGGTCACCACCGCCGGACACAGAAGTGCGATGAGCAGGAGATGGAATTGTAGCCACAGAATGTGTCAGCATTGTTTGCTAGTGTGACGGATGTCCCGGTCCATACCGACAGCGACCGGCGAGGTGTGAAGCCTACCGTGGCCCGGTGGGCGGTTCAACGGAGACCGGGGTTACCGCGGGTGCGCGGCGCGCCATTCCTCAGCCAGCCATTCTGCCTCAGCGATCTGATCTGCCGTCATGTTGCGGCCCACCCACTCACGCTGGTCGAATTGTCGTGACGAGCACATGGTGATCATGGAGCGACGTTCGCCGTAGCCCGCCGCTTGCGGGCCTTGCCTCACTCACGCCAGGAGATCGTTCACGACGTTGCCGGACACGTCGGTCAGGCGGAAATCGCGACCCTGGTATCTGTAGGTCAGCCTGGTGTGGTCGATCCCCACTGAATGCAGGATCGTCGCCTGCAAGTCGTGGATGCTCACGGGATCGCGGGTAATGCTGGCGCTGAAGTCATCGGTTTCACCATACGTGACGCCGGGCTTGATACCCCCGCCGGCCATCCAGACCGTATAGCACTTCGGATTGTGGTCGCGCCCGTAGCTGTTGGCGTTCGCCTGGGTGTCGACGGCGGTACTGAACTGGCCATACGCCGTGCGCCCAAACTCGCCGCCCCAGATCACGAGCGTCTCATCAAGCAGACCGCGCTGCTTGAGATCCTGAACCAGCCCGGCCGACCCCTGATCAACCTGCTCGCACTGCTGGGGAAGGTAGAGCTGCAGATTGCTGTGGTGATCCCAGCCCGTATGCGACAACATGACATAGCGGACGCCCCGTTCGACCAGCCTCCGCGCAAGCAGGCAGTTCGCCGCAAAGGTCCCCCGCGTGCGAGCGTCGGGTCCATAGAGATCGAACGTACTCTCCGGTTCGGTCGACAGATCGGTCAGATCGGGCACGGATAGCTGCATGCGTGCCGCCATCTCGTACTGATCGATCCGGTCGGCGATTTCCGGGTCGCCCGTCTTCTCCAACTGGATCTGATTGAGCGCCTCCAGGTCATCGAGGAACCGGCGACGGTCCTCGGAGGTAAAACCGTCTGGGTTCGACAGGTAGAGTACCGGATCAGGGCCGGTCCCGAACTTGACACCGCTGTATCGGGCAGGAAGAAAGCCGCTGCCCCAGTACCGCGCCAGGAACGGTCCCCCACCGCCTGCCGAACCGGTGGTGGGCATGGCCACGAAGGCAGGCAGATTCTCGTTCTCGCTGCCTAGCGCATAGGTCACCCACGCGCCAATCGTGGGCCGGCCAGGCAGCTGAAATCCCGTAAACAGATACGTCTGGGCAGGGTCGTGATTGAGCTGGTTGCTCCAGAGCGATTTGATGAAGCAGAGGTCGTCGGCGACGCTCGCAGTGTGCGGCAGCAACTCACTCAACCACGCCCCCGATTGCCCATGCTGCGCGAACTTGAAACTGGTCGGGATGACGGGGAGCGAGTTCTGTGACGCCGTCATTGTGGTGAGCTGCAGACCTTCGCGCACGGAGTCCGGCAGCTCCTCCCCCGCCATCTGCTCCAGGTTGGGCTTGTGGTCGAAGAGATCCAGATGCGACGGCGCACCGGACATGCACAGATAGATGACCCGCTTCGCCGTGGGCGCGAAGTGCGGCAGATCCGGCAAGCCGCCGAGTACCTCCGAGCCGGTCTGCGCCGCTCCCAGATCAGTGCGGAGCAACGTCGCCAGAGCCGCGAATCCGATACCGGTACCACTGGCGCGGAAAAAAGAGCGCCGGGTCATGATCCGTTCGTGTTCGTTTCTAGGATCCATACATAACCCCGTCTCACTAATGCTTTGTGACGACCTCGTCGAGGTTGAAAATCAAACTCGCCACCGCCGCGTGTGCAGCCAGATCGGCCACATCGAGATTCTCATCCCGGGCGTGCTCGCCGTGGCTCACGAACTCGAGTGCCGCCTCCCGATCCCACTGAAACCGCATGCCATAGGATTGGAGGCTCTTCAGGAGCACCGTAATCTCGGCATCGGACGGCTGCCTGGCCGTGGCCAACCGGAAGGCGTAGGCAATTCGAGCGGCGGCCGTCGCCCCTCCGTTCGTCATCATCCGCTCGGCCAGCATGCGGGCCGCCTCGAGGGCGGCCTCGTCATTCATTAGGTTGAGCGCTTGCAGTGGGGTGTTGGTACGACTGCTGCTGACCGCCGTGTTATCTCGTTCGGCGAGGTCGAAGAGCGACAGGGACGGCGGCGGCACACTACGCCTCACGAAGGTGTACAGGCTCCGGCGATAAAGACTGTCGCCGCGGTCCTGCTCGTATTCGGCCATCGTGCCCGCCCACAATCCATCCGGCTGATAGGGCTTCGTCGAGGGACCGCCAATCGTGTCCACCAGCAATCCCGAGACGGCCAGGAGCTGGTCGCGCACCATCTCGGCCGGCAGGCGGTACCGGGGGCCGCGCGCCAGCATGCGGTTGTCCGGGTCCTGCTGCAGCAGGTCGGCCGTCACGCTGGACTGCTGCCGGTAGGTCGCGCTGGTGACGATGAGTCTCTGCATCGCCTTCACATCCCACCCGGTGCGAACGAACTCGGTGGCTAGCCAATCCAACAACTCCGGATGGGACGGCAGTTCGCCCTGTGAGCCGAAGTTGTCTGCGGTCTTCACCAAGCCGGTGCCGAAGGCCATCTCCCAGTACCGATTCACCGCGACGCGCGCGGTCAACGGATGGGACGGATCGACCAGCCATCTCGCCAGTCCAAGCCGATCGTTGGGTGCCCCGGCCGGCATGGGCGGAAGCCATGACGGGGTCGCGCGATCCACCTTGTCGCCGCGCCGGTCATAGTTGCCTCGGATCAGCAGGTGTGCCTCGCGCGGCCGTGGCAACTCCTGCATGACCATGACCGTCGGCAACGTGTCTTCGAGCTCTGCCTTCTGGTGCCGAGCGGCGTTCAACTCCGCCAAGACCGTGTTAACCGTGACAGCAGGCTTGGGATATCGAGGCGGCGTCACACCAGGCCTTTCTTTCCGGAGCTGCGCAATCCGATCTGCGTCGATCCGCGCGTCGGCCTGGTGCGTGAGGAAATACGAGTCGATCTTGTGGTTCTGCGAGGGGGTCCGCTGTGCGGGCCGAATTGACGCGATTTCTCCCAGTGAGGCTGGTTCCGCAAGTGCGGCAATCTGATCCGGTGTCAACGAGCGGTCATAAACGCGGACGTCCCAAATCGATCCGCGGAACCGATCAGTCCCCCCGCCCGCGCCAATCCGGAGCGGGTGTTCCGTTGGGTCCTGCGGCCCCAACCCATTGAACAGCACCGTCAGCTCTTGAAGCTCGCCGTCCACGTAGATGGAGACGCCTTCGATCTGCCGGGAACCATCGTATGTAGCTGCCACGTGATGCCGGCCGCGCAGTGCAACCGGTTCGGCCGTTTCGACGTGCCCCGAGTCGTTGTCCATCCAGAGTCCGGCATTACCCCCAACCAAGTTGAGCTGTAGCTTGCCGTCCTCGAGCAGCAGGCTGAACCCCTGTCCTCGAGGAGCATCCAGAAGGGTGCGGGTGATGACGGGACCGGTGGCCACGACTGGCTCTATCCAGGCGGCCAGGGTAACTGCGCGACCGCCGCCGAAGACGTTGGCGTAGAGATTGGGATCTGGCTGCTGGAGGTAGGCGTCGAGCGTCTTGGGGCCGCGGCCGCCGGCAGAACCACCATCCACGAATCGCCGGCCGTCGAACGTGCGCTCCGTTGCGGACGCCAGAGGAAAATGGGCGGTCAAGCCGTCCTCCGGAACCCCGACGAGCGGATCCGCCTCCCCGATCGATCCTTCCCACTCCCGCTGAGCCGCCGCGATCGCCGGCCGCAGACCGGCGAGTTGTTGTTCGGCGGCTTCGATCCGATCCTCGATCGCCGCCAGTTGCGACTGCTGCTCCGGTGTCGGAGCATGGATCACGGGCGGGGTGTTGCCGGTCTTCTGCCCGATGCCGGACTCAGCGATGCTGTTGAAGTACGCGAAGAACTGGTAGAACTCCTTCTGCGTGATCGGGTCGAACTTGTGATCGTGGCAGCGCGCGCACCCCACCGTCAGCCCGAGCCACACCGTGCCGGTCGTCGCCACGCGATCGACGACGTTCTCCACAAAGAACTCCTGCTCGATGATCCCCATCTCCGAATTCGTTCGATGATTACGATTGAACCCGCTGGCGATGACCTGGTCCAGCGTCGCGTTCGGTAGCAAATCCCCTGCCAGTTGCTCGATCGTGAACCGATCGAACGCGAGGTTCCGATTGAAGGCGTCGATGACCCAGTCGCGCCAGCGCGACATGTCCCGTCGTTGATCCGCGAAGTACCCAGAGGAATCCGCGAAGCGCGCCGCCGCCAGCCACGTCGCTGCCATCCGTTCACCGTATTGCGGTAACGACAGCAGGCGATCGACCACCTTCTCATACGCATCCGGCGAATCGTCGCCCAGGAACGCGTTGAGCTCGCCGAGGGTCGGCGGGAGGCCGATCAGATCGAAGGTCACACGGCGGAGCAGCGTGTGGCGGTCGACCTCAGGTGACGGCTGCAAGCCCTCGCGTTCCAAACGAGCCAGCACGAACCCATCGATTGGGTTCCGAGGCCAGTCAGCGTGCTGCACCGCGGGCAGATCCGCCCGCACAGGTGGGATGAAGGACCAGTGCGGCTCGTACTTCGCACCCTGCTCGATCCAGCGTCGGATCAGTCGTACCTCGCGATCCTCGAGCGGCTCAGTGCGATACGGCATGCGCTGCGCGGGATCAGTCGCCGTGATTCGATGCATCACAGCGCTGCGATCCGGGTTTCCCGGCGCGATCACCTTCATCGAGCCCGCCGGAGTGGATCGGGTAGCATCCTTCGCCACGACGTCTTCCCCGTCCAGACGCAAACCCGCGCGCCGTGTGCCCGAGTCAGGGCCATGGCATCGATAGCACTTATCCGACAAGATCGGCCGGATATCGCGATTGAACCGAATGGTTTGCGGAAGGGGCTCGGAGGCGAGCTCCTGGGCCCGCAGACTCCAGGTCGAACACACAACGGCCGCCGCCACCGCGCCCAGCCAGCCAACTCGCTGGAGCACCCGCGTCAGGCGAAGGATGGTACGCATGTGTCGTCAGCCCCCTTCAGGCGGAACATCGGCAAATGGGTTCGTGGCACAGTACACCGTAAAGACTGTAGGCCTCAATAATCGCCCTCACCACCTCCCACACACCGCGAATCTTCCCGTTGCACCCCTTGCCCGCCGGCGGTAGGATGGGCCCCATAACCGGGAGGCAGACATGACACGCGGCATCGTGCTCGCCATCGTCGGCACGCTCTCGCTCGCCGTCGTCGTCGCACAAGACGCGGCCAAGGTGATCGAGGTTGAACGGCTCGAGGACAACCTGTTCGTACTGCGCGGAGAGGGCGGCGGCGGGAATACGGCCGTCTTCGTCACGACCGACGGGGTGGTCGTCGTCGACACGAAGAACCCTGGCTGGGGACAACCTATTCTGGAACAGATCCAAGCACTGACGAGCAACCCGGTCACGATGCTGATCAACACCCACAGCCACGGCGACCATGTCAGCGGCAACATCGGGTTTCCTGCGACCGTTGAGGTCGTGACGCACGAGACCACCAAAGCCAACATGGAGGCGATGCGGCCCTACACAGGTCGGACCGAGCCGCCGGTCAATGTATTCGCAGATACGAACGGCCGGGGATTGCCGACACGCACGTTCGCCGACCGGATGTCGCTTGGAAGCGGCGTCGACCAAGTGGACCTGTACTACTTCGGTCGCGCCCATACGGGCGGTGACGCGTGGGTCGTCTTCCCGTCACTCAGAACGCTCCATGCCGGCGACGCCTTCCTGGGCAAGCGCGTTCCGTTTATCGACGCTGCCAACGGCGGGAGCGGGGTGGCGTTCCCCGATACGGTGCAGGAGGCGCACGACACCATCCCCAACGTCGACACCATCATTACCGGTCACAGCACGCAGGCGACCTGGGACGAGCTGAACGAATGGGCCGCGTTCAATCGTGAGTTCTTGGAGATGGTGCGTGGGGGGCGGTCAGCGGGCAGGACCGTCGACGAGCTCGCGGATGCCTGGACGACGCCGACGTCATACGTCGGCTACGCCCCTCCTAACAGGGCCGGAGTCAAACGCAACATCCAGGTCATCGTCGACGAGCTTGGACGCTAGCGCCCAAGCCCGTGCGGCGTGGCGACGGGAGACGCGGAACTCTTGCGGGTACGGGTCCGACGCTAGCCCGCCGCTCGAAGGATGGCACGCACGTCCGGGTGAACCGTCTTGCTCCGATCGATATCCAGGTCCATCTGGAAGAGCGAGTCCAGGAACTGGTAGAGGTCCCCCCCACTCCGCTCTCCACGGGCCTGACACGAGATCCAGAGGTGTCTGTCCGTCCTTGTTCCGAAGGTCGCGCGCGGAACCCGACGCCAGCAGCAACGTGACCGATCGCGGATTACTGAACAAGGTAGCGACGTGCAAGGGCGTCAACCCATCGTCGTTTTGCACATCGAGCGTCGCCTTGTGCTCTATCAGAACGCGTACCAAGTCCGTCTTCCCGAACATCGCCGCCGCGATCAGCGGCGTCCCGCCGGTCGGGCCGCGCACGTCGGGCTCGACGCCCGTCGCCAGCGCCCGCTGGAGGGTGCCGAGATCGCCTCGCGCGACCGCCTCCAAGAGGTCGTCTGACTGCTGTGCGTCAATCAGTGCGGTGAACGCTACGAAGCCGAGTGCAATCACGGCGGCGATGAGTGGGTGTATGTGGCGACTGTTCATATCCGTTCTCCTCTGTCGCCCTCACCCCACCACCGCGAGAATCCTCTCGCCAGGTTGTACGCCGTACGTCCAGCGGTGTTCCAGGCCCTGGGCCATCCGAACTAACCGGACACTCGCGCCGACGCCCGACTGCCTGTAACATCGCTCCTGACCCCAGAACTACTTGTATGACCATTCGTAGCGGGTCGGGCGTAGAATGGGCCTGTCTGCCGAGTGATCGACTCATAGATTGGCTTCCGCGGCCGTCTCGTGGTCTGAAGCCGCAACCACGCTGTAATCCGAGGAGCAGAACCATGTGCGACGAACACACGCAGAAAGATGCCGATGAGCTTGGCCGTTCAGGAATAACCCGGAGGCAGTTTGGCAAACTCTCGGCCGCGGCAGGTGTGGCCATGATGTGGCCGCCGGTCGCCAACGCGCAGGGCGTGACGGAAACGGATGTGGAAGTGACCACCCCCGATGGGGTCGCCGATTGCTATTTCGTGCACCCCGCCTCGGGTCAGCATCCTGCCGTTCTCGTCTGGCCAGACATCCTCGGCCTGCGGCCGGCTTTCAGGGCCATGGGCAACCGCCTGGCCCAATCAGGGTATTCGGTTCTGGTGGTGAACCCGTTCTATCGGGACGCCCGCTCACCCGTCGTTGGTGAGGGCGCGAGCTTTGCTCAGCCAGAAATCCGAGACAAGGTCCTGCCGATGGCGCGCAACCTCAATGCCGAAACCCACTTCACCGATGCCCAGGCGTTCGTCAGCTTTCTGGACCAGCAGGGTGCCGTCCATACCGGCCGAAAAATTGGCACAACCGGCTACTGCATGGGTGGCCCCATGGTGATGCGGACGGTGGCGGCGGTGCCCGATCGATTGGGCGCAGGGGCCACGTTCCACGGTGGCGGACTGGCGACCGACGCCGACGATAGTCCACACTTGCTGATCCCGAGGACGACCGCGCACACGTTGCATTGCGTGGCCGCCAACGATGACGAGCGCGACCCCGAGGCGAAGGACACGCTGCGCGCGGCATATGCGGCGGCGAGCCTGCCCGCGGAAATCGAGGTCTATGAGGGCACCCTGCACGGCTGGTGCCCGCCGGACTCCCAGGTCTACAACGAGGCGCAGGCAGAGCGGGCGTGGAGCCGACTCCTGGTCCTGTTCGAATCCGCGTTGGCTTAGAACGAACAGCGTGCAGCGAAGAGCCGTCGCGATCCTCCTGTCTCAGAAGCGGAACAGGCGCGTCGCCTTGACCACCACAGCACGATTGCGCAGCTCGGCGTATCGACGTGGCATGAGCGGGTCGGTACTCTGCTCCTCGGTGTAGACCACGAACAGCTCGCTGCCCGGTGAATACTCCCAGCGCAGACGCAGGTTGGCGCCGAGGGTGTCGTTCGTCGCGTTGTACTGTAGGAGGCCGCTGAAGAACATCCTTGGCGAGACGGTATAGGTGACGCGCGCCCTCGCGAGGTCGGTCCGGAGCGATCCCGCCGGCAGGTTGATCCAGTTAAACGAGAAGCTCGGCTCGATCGAGAGCCGCTGGATCACCTCAACCCGGCCACGCCTGAGATCCAGGGATGTGATGTCGCCATCAAAGTACCCACCGACGGTGAGCACCACCCGCCCCGCGAACCGGCGCTGCGGTCCGAGCGCGTACGAGAGCTGCGCGTCGCGGAACGCGTATCCACCGACCGGGATGCTCAGGTGTCCACCGGGCGAGAACGGCTCGTGGAGCCGCTCGTAGCTGTCCCGGAGACTCACGCCGACCTGGTCGCTGTTCTCGAGCTCCGTCTGAAACCCGACGATGCTCTCTCGTGTTTCGAGACGCCCAGTGTCCGCGGTGAGGAAGTAGTCGATGCTCGCGTCAAAGACGAACTGGCGCACGGACGCAAGCGACGCCGGGCGCGGACTGAAGCGACCCGACGCGAACGTGCGCCGAAAATTATCACGCCGCAAGAACCCAACCTCCGGATTGAAGTGGTCCTCGACCAGGAGGTGGTCGATCTCGACGCCGTAGCGGTCCCCGTTGTAGCCGAACCGCCCCTGGTAGCTCGTGTCCTGCCCCACCTTCCCCGGCGTGCGGGTGCGCGCGTAGTAGCCGAGGAGGTTGACGTCCTCGAAGAACGAGAACGTGGCGTCGACACCGATCGTCTGATTCGATCCGTTGCCAACGCGCGACACAGACCGATTCGTAAACAGGGCGCCGACGCTGCTTCGACGCAGCAGGTCCCGTTTGACGCGCAACACCGTGAAGTTCGTGTTGGCAGAACCGGACACCGCTGCGTCGTCCGTGTGGATGTTCAACGCACCGACGTCGAACGCCCCGGCCTTGCCGGTGACGCGACCACCGCCCACGATCGGGACGGCAGCGCCGCCCACGAGCCCAATCCGGCGGCTGTAAAACAGCGTCGGGGTGTCGCCCCCGCCGAGAACGCCGCCGCCACGCGCGCCGCCGATGTTGCCAAAGCCACCGCGCGCGAACTCGAAGATGCCACGTCCCTCCAGAAAGAACTCGCGTTTCTCTGGGAAAAACAAGCTGAAGCGCGTCAGGTTGACCTGCTGCTCATCGACCTCGACCTGGGCAAAGTCGGTGTTGTAAGTGAAGTCCGCGGTGAGGTTCTGCGTGATGCCGTACTTCGCGTCGACGCCGACATCGCCGTCACCTGCGCCGCGCAGCACCGGCTCCGCCTCAAGGACCGTCGTCACCCCGCCGATGGCGTACGGCTTGACCTCGAGACGCCGTGTGCGCTCCGGCACCTCAATCCCGACGAGCGTCCCGGCCGCCGAGACGCGAAAGACACCACCTCGTCCGCCGAACCCGGCCGCCGAGATCGGGATCGCGGTCAGGTAGCTCCACTCGTTCTTCCGGAGCACGGTCCGGCGGAGCTGGATCCCCCAGACCTGCTCAGACCCCGGGCGAAACCGGAGCGATGTGAACGGCACCGCCATCTCGATGGTCCAACCGCCATCGAAGCGTCCCGTGCGCACGTCCCAGACTGGATTCCAGTCGCGGTTCGGGTTCCCCTCGTTCGTGATTTGTTGATCGACGAAGCCGCCAATCGGGTTCGCGTAGAACAGCACTGCGTTGCGGCGGTCGTAGAACGTGTCAATGAGGAACCCGAAGAGGTCGTTGTTCAGCAGGTTGAACGCGTCGCGCCGCATTTCGTTCGCGACCCACTCACGCTCAGGAGCACCATCCCAACATCGTCCCGAAACATAGAAGTACTCGTCGTCGAACGTGATCCAAGCATCCGTCCGCTCGGTCGCGGGCGCTCCTTCGTCGGGGAGCTGCTGGATGAAGTCCGAGATCGGAGGAACCGTGCGATACACCGGCTCGTCGAGCCGGCCATCGACTAGGAGTGGAGCCGTGAGCTTGATCGCCCGAACGGTGGCCTGTCCCCCGACGCGGGTGATGACCGCCGGCGGAACGGGCGGCGGCGGCCCATCAATCACGATGGCGCCATCGCGTGTGTCCGCCTGTCCGTCGACCCACGATGAGCTGCCGACGAGACAGACGACGAGCGCGGCAAACCAGCGAACCGACACCCGTGCGAGTTTACGCCAAACGCCGGGGCGACCTCTCTTCGAGTACGCCTGCCACCAAGACAATCACGACATCGCCCACATCCTAGAAATCGCACGGGACGTAGAGAAGGCCAAGGCGGAGGGGACGACAGGATCGCGGTAGGGGTGGGTCGCGACGTCAGAGGCCAGGCGTGGCGCCTGCCGCGACCAGGAAACGCACGACCGTCTCGTACTGGAGCGCTTCCGCGGCGTCGAGGGCGGTGCGCCCGTCGGTGTCGGCGGCGTTGACGTTCGCCCCCAGCTCCGCGGCCAGCTTCACTGTCTCGAACGCCCGCATCTCCGCGGTGCCCCCGGTAGGCGGCACCCACGGCCGGACCCGTCGGCCGCCCATGCCGAGCGCCGCCATCAGCGCGGTCGTCACCTCGATGCGCCGCTCGAAGCTCCCGTCGGCGATGTAGTCCGCGTGGTGCACGAACAGCGCGTCGGCGCCGTGGTCCGCGAGCAGACGCATCATCCCGACGTGACCGAGGCGAGCGGCCAGCCAGAACGGCGTGGCGCCGACCAGCGGGGGCGGGAAGTTGTGGTCTCTCGAGGCGCGCCGCGCCGGCGTCCATGCTTGCAGCCGAGCGTCGGGATGCGCGCCGTGGGTCAGGAGCGCGGTGGCGGTCCGTTCGTCCCCGCGCATCACGGTCGCATGTAGCGCCGAGAACCCGGCGCCGGCGGCGCTCGGGTTGGCCCCTTGCTCGAGCAGGAACTCGACGAGTGCCGTGTACCCCGAGTGGGCCGCGAGCGTCGTGGCGCTAACGCCCCACGCGTTGGTGTCATCGACGTCGGCACCGGCAGCCACGAGCACCCTCGCTGATGTGAGAGCGCCAACGCGCGCCGCGAACATCAACGCGGTGTTGCCGCCATGCGGGATCTCCCGGTTGTAGCCGAATTGACCGTGCGGCGGCACCGCCATCACCTGCGTCCAGACCTCCGAGCGCGCGTGAATATCGGCACCGCCCGCAATCAGGGCCTCCACGGCATCGGCATGGTGCTGCGCTGCGGCCCACATGAGCGCCATCTGACCGCGCGCGCCGCGCGCGTTCGGATCGGCGCCGGCCGCCAGCAACCGCTCGACCACCGTGGGACTCCCCGACCGCGCGGCGACCATTAGGGGCGTTTCGCCGGCCAGGAGGGGCGCGTTCGGATCCGCTCCCGCTGCCAGCAGCCGGCCGACCATGGCGGTGCTACCGTTTTGGCTGGCCGTCCAGAGCGGCGTGGCGCCGAGGTCGTTCGCCGCATCGACCACGGCACCCCCGGCCAGCAATAGGCCGGCGCTGTAGACATCGTCGCGATAGCTCGCCCAATGGAGCGCCGTCGACCCGTCCGGGTCGGAAGCGGAAGCGCTAGCCCCGGCGTCGAGCAGCGCCTCGACTGCGGAGACGTCCGCACGCTTGACGGCATCCAGCAGCCCGTGGTCCTCACCCTGCGCGCGAGCGCGCGCCGACACGGCCACCACCAGGACGAGCAGGAGACCGACACGCAGGACCAAGTGACCTCGCATGGATGGCCGATCTAGAGTCCGGTGAGCGGCTCTAGCGGGAGCCGACCCGTGCTGCCGCCGAGGCGATCCACGGGCACGTCGAGCTTGTCCATCAGGGTCACGAGCAGGTTGGCGAGCGACGGCTCGTCCGCGTACCGCAGATGCCGGCCGCTCGGCAGCCTGCCGGCGCCCCCGCCCACCAGCATGATGGGCAGGTCGTTGCCGGCGTGCCGCGTGCTGTTCGAGATGCCCGACCCGTAGAGGATCGTCATGTGGTCCAGCAGCGAGCCATCACCGTCCGGTGTCGCGCGCAGCTTGCCGACGTAGCTTGAAAACAGCTCGGTGTGATAGCGGTTAATCTTCGACATGTGCGCGATCAGCTCTGGCACATCGTTGTGGTGTGACAGCGGGTGATGCGCCTCCGGCACACCGATCTGCGGGTACGGCCGGGCGCTCTGTTCCTTGCCGATCATGAACGAGATCACGCGGGTCAGGTCGGACTGGAACGCGAGCAACTGCAGGTCGAACATCAGCGCCAGGTGATCCTCGAAGACCGGTGGCGCACCCTGCGGCTGCCGGATCGTCGGCAGCTCGAGATCACGCTGCTCCTCGGCCTTCGAAATCCGCCGCTCGACGTCGCGTATCGACTCCGTATACTCGTCGACCTTGATCTGATCCTGTGGCCCGAGCTCCTGCTTCAGATCGGTCAGCTTTTCCGTCACCGAGTCGAGCAGGCTCTTGTGCTGCCGCAACCTCGCCTCTCGCGCCGACCGCTCGGTGCTGCCACTGTCGCCGAACAGCGACTCGAAGACCGCGCGTGGATTCCATTCCATCGGGAGCGGCTGGGTCGGGCTTCGCCACGAAATCGTGTGCGTATACACGCAGCTCAGATTGCCGGTACACGCGCCAGCGTTATTCGGCCGGTCCATCGCGACTTCGAGCGAGGCCAACTGCGTCTCGTTAGCGAAGTGGCGTGCCAGGAGCTGATCCATCGAGACATCGGCGATGATCTCAACTTCGTTGCGTCCGCCGCGCGTCGTGCCGGTCAGGAACGATCCCGACGCGCCTGCGTGGATGTAGTTCCAGTTCGACTTGAGGCCCGACAGCACGAGCAGCTGATCACGATACGGAGCCAGCGGCTCCAGAATGGGTGTCAGCGCAAAGTCGCGTCCCCCGGCGCCGGCCGGAGTCCAGTGCTCCATGGCCATCCCATTCGGCACGTAGAACGCCTGGAATCGATGCACCGGCTTGGCCGCGGCCAGCAGACCGCGCGAGGAGGCCGGCAGCATGGCATCGAGGAACGGCAGCGCCAGGCTTGCGCCGAGGCCACGCAGCACCGTGCGGCGCGGCAGCGATTTCGTGGTCAGGAAGGTCATCTGTCTCCCTCGTCAGTTCGCCGGGGCGTCCGACGCCCGCATCAGAAACGTTGGACTCGTGACGATCCCCGCAATCAGCGCCGACCAGCGGTAGTTCTGGACGGCCGCGTCTCGGACGATCTGGCGCACGGTCGGTCGATCGTAGTACTCGAGCCGGCGTCCGAGCGCGTACGCCAGCAGCTTCTCTGTCACGGTGCGCGGGAACTGGTCGGGTCGCTCCAGCAGAAGCGCCCGCAACCCCGACAGTCCCTCGACTGTCGCCCCGCTTGCCGTCGTCGCGCGCGCATCGACCGGCTGACCCGATTCATCGATGGTTCTCCACCCACCGATGACATCGAAGTGCTCGAGCGCAAACCCGAGGGGGTCCATCACGGCGTGGCAACTCGCGCACGACGGATTCTCCCGGTGCCGAGCAAGGCGCTCACGTATCGGCAGCTGCACTGTTGCCGGCGTCGATTCCAGGTTCGTGTCGACATCGGGCGGCGGCGGTGGGGCGGGCGTGCCGAAGATGTTATCGAGCAGCCATTTACCGCGGAGGACCGGCGACGTGCGGTCGGGATACGACGTCGTTGCCAGCAGCGCGCCTGCCGCGAGCAGTCCGCCGCGCTGGTTCGCATCAGGGAGCGCGACGCGCCGGAAGCGGCTGCCGTAGATGCCGGGGATCTCGTAGTGCCGCGCCAGCCGTTCGTTGACGAACGTGTAGTCGGCGTTCAGCAGTTCCACCACGCTGCGATCGTCACGCACGGTGCTGGCGATGAAGAGCTCCGCCTCCCGCTTGAACGCCTCGAGCAGGGTCGCGTCGTAGTGCGGATACTGGTTGGGATCGACGACCACCTCGTCGACCCGGCGCAGGTTCAACCACTGCGCCGCGAAATCGTTCACCAACGCATCGGTCGCGCGCGGATCGGCCAGCATGCGCCGCACCTGTTGCTCGAGCGCCGCGGGGGCGGCGAGCTGTCCCTGCTCCGCCAACGCAAGCAGCTCTTCGTCAGGGATGCTGCTCCAGAGGAAGAACGAGAGGCGAGAGGCCACTTCCAAGTCAGTGAGACGGTAGGTCGCCGCCGCCGGCTTCCGCGGGGCCGGATCACGATAGACGCGCAGCAGAAAGTCCGGGTCGACAAGGATCCGCTCGAGCGCGAACTGAATACCCGCATCGAAGCTCCCGCCCTCAGCCCGGCCCGACTCGAAGAACCGGACGAGTGTCTCAAGGTCGCCCGCGGTCACCGGACGCCGGTACGCCCGCCGCGCAATCGTCGAGAGAATCTCCGTGGCACATTCGCCGTCGTCCGCTTCCTCATGATGCGTCGGCTCACAGGTGAAGATGGCACGCCTGCTCGGCGTACGAGTCGCCACCGGCTCACCGATCTGCTCCGGTCCCCCGATCTGGACCGCGCTGACTGCGGCATACCCCATGTAGATCTGATCGTTCGTCAGGACCCGGCCCCGCTGGAGCGGCTGCGGGAGCCCCTCCGGCTCCCACAGCTCCCTGACGAACGACACGCCGACCACCCGCGGGCCAGCGTCAACCCGCGCGCGCACTTCCAGACCGGCATCGCCGGTAAGCTGCATGTAGGCTTCCCACTCGACGGCGCCAGCAAAGCCCGGCTCGCCGTCGCCGGCGTAGCTGGCCGCCGCCGGTCGGCCGGGCGCGTCGCCCCCGACGGTGAACCGCTTCAGGAGCCGTCCATCGAGGCGCACGTCGAGCTGCTGCGGCCAGCCCATCCCCATGATGTAGTCCTGGTATTGGCGACGCAGGCGCACCCTGATGCGGTACTCGCCCTCGACAGGAAAGTTGTACGGGATCGCGATCCCGCCGCGGGAGCCGAGTGGTAGCCCTTCGCTTTGCCGGTCGTCCTGCACGACGTGCAGCGGGATCTCAAACGTGTCCCTCCCCGGGGTCGTCGGTGGCAAACCGACCGCAAGCCGCGTGACATGGCGCGCCACCGACAGGTACCGCTCCAAGTGGGCCTTGGAGATCGTCAACACCTCGGCGAAATTGTCGAAGCTGCCGTCCGCCGTCTCATCGCCGGGCAGCAGCGAGATCACGTCGACATCGAGCGCGAACAGGTCGCGAATCGCGTTGCGATACTCGGTCCGGTTGAGCCGGTGGACCGCGTTGATCCGGCCCGGGTTGGGATTGGCGGCCCAGGCGCGGTCGAGGTCCGCCTCGAGCGCGCTGGCGACGGCATCGTAGGTAGCGGCGTCTGGGCGTCGCCGTCCGGGTGGCGGCATCGAGCCCGCCCGGAGCCTCGCGATCACCCGCTCCCACACCTCCGGGTTAGCGGACGGGCGCGTAGCGTCGAGCGTGTCGAGGGCAAGACCGGCGGTGCGGAGTCTCTCGTTGTGGCAGGTGACGCAGTGGCGCTGCACCACCTCCGCCGTCTCGGTCGGCGCCACACGCTCGGGCTGTACCCGCGCGGCCAGCGCTACGGAGGCGACCGTCACGAGGCAGGCGAGGACGGCAGCGCCGCGCGCCATGGTCGACGCCGGCCGCACGCCTGCGCAGGGCCACGCGTTGTGCCACCACTGGAGCCGAACAAGCGGTGGTTTACATACCATTTTCCCTAATTCGTCGAGTATAGGCGTTCGCGCACCGTATGGGAATGGCGAACTGCGGCCGCTTCGGACCCGCTTCATAATAGGCGCCACACCGTGCGTCGACTCACCACGAGGATGCGTTCCCCGCGGGGACGCTGGATTGCCGCCGCGCTGGCCGTGGCGCTCTCAGCCTGCGCAGGCCCAGGCTGGGACGACTACATGGACGCGGGTTACGACGCCCTCCAGGATGGCCGATTCGCGGAGGCCGAGGAACTGCTGCTGACGGCGTTGGACCAGACAGAGTCTCTTGCCCCTGACGATGTGCGGCACGCGACCACCCGCACGACCCTGGCGAACCTCTATCTCGCGCAAGCACGGCACGACGAAGCGGAGGTGCTTTACCGCCAGGCGCTCGCCGTGATGGAGCTGGTGCTCGGTCCGGACCACCTCGACCTGGCCTCGCATCTCGTCACGATGGCCGAGTTCTACATCGATCAGGATGTGTATTCGGAAGCGGAACCGCTCTACGAACGCGCGGTGGCGATCGTGGAGACCGCGCTCGGTCGTGAACACCCCGACGTCGGGATGGCGTTGGCAGGGCTCGGCTCCGTCTATTACAACCAGGGTTTCCTTCCTGAGGCGGAGCCTCTGTTCGAGCAGTCGCTGGTCATCTTCGAAGCCGTGCTCGAGCCCGACGACGTGCGCCTGGCTAACGTGCTCGAAGACTACGCGGCGCTGCTTCGCGTCACCGACCGTGGGCAACAGGCGGCCGAAATCGAGTCGCGGGTGCGGGCAATCCGCGCGGCGCCGTAGCGGTCGACGCCGTCTCGATGACGTAGATGGCCGCAATCCCTAGTGAACTGCAACAGCCATTTGTGGAGTGATGGCCGAGCCGAGACGCCCGGCTGGCAAGGTGTGACGAGGGAGCATGTTCCGTACATGTGACCAAGGAACACCGCTGGCAGACGGTGTGTTCCGGCCGGAAATCGCTCTCCAAAGGGCTATTACAGTCCACTAGGTAGTTGAAGCTAGCGAAACGCCCCGCCGCTATCTTCATGCGATTGGGCGGCGGCCCGTGGCGCGCGACGAAACGCCTCAGTTCTGGGCAGCCTGTGCGGACCGCTTGAGCTTCTCCGGATCGAACACCCAGCCACCTCTGATCACCCGCCAGATGGTCTGTGTGTTCTTGATGTCGTCCAAGGGATCGGCATCGAGCAAGAGCAGGTCAGCCAGCTTGCCAGCTTCGAGCGTGCCGAGGTGGTCATCCGCACCAACGGCAGCTGCCGCGTCCAACGTGGCGAGACGCAGCACCTCGAGCGGCGGTATGCCCGCCTCGACGAACGATTCCAGTTCCCAGTGCAGCGATGGTCCGCAGCAAACGTCTGTGCCTAATAAGGGTGTGACGCCGCGGCGATATGCCGCGAGGATCGCCGAAAGTTGCTCCGCCCATTCCGCATGCAACCCGTCCCTGACGTCAGTGCTGTTCCGCTTGGCCTGCCGGATGCGCCACGTCGGGGTAAACGCGAGGAGCTTGGCGTCGGTCAGCCGCTCGGGCTCATCGTGGAATCGCACGTTGTTGCCGCTTCGTACCGCCAGCGTGGGGACCCACCACGTACCGGCCAGCGCCAGCATCTGGAGCACGTCGTCATACGGACCTGGCGGCATCGTATGCTCGAGACTCGCATACCCTTGGACGACGCTCTTGACGGCTCGCTCCGGATAGTCGGCGTGCCCCGCCACCGGCAACCCCAACCGCCGGGCTTCGTCGGCTACCGCGCGTTGCAGCGGCCACGGCAGGTCCTGATACACCTTGATCAGCCAGGCGCCCCTGCGCTTCCAGCGGCGCGCGAAGTCCCGAGCCTCATCCTCGGCGTAAAGGGACAGTCGGTCGCCCTGGCCGCGGAAGGTCTCACCCGCGAAGAAGTACCGGGGAACACTACCGTTAGCTTCCCCTCGATCGGCCAGGGCCCTTTCGAAGGCAAGAAAGCCACCGACGTTGCGCACCGAAGTGACTCCGTAGGCCAGGAATGCCGGCCCGTAAGGGAGGCCATTGGAGCTGCCATGCGCGTGCATCTCGAACAACCCGGGGATGGCAAACCGGCCACCAGCATCGATGATCTCGGTCTCCGGTGGAACAACGTGGTCACGTTCGGAGCCTATCCAGCGGATGCGCCCGTGCTCGAGAAACAGCGAGGTTTCCGCGCCGAAGCCACCTGTGGCGAAGTCAAGCACGCGCACCCGCAGCACCAGCTGCGACGGCGACGTGGCGCGACGCAATGTCAACCGGTGTGGGATCTCCTCCGGCTCACCCCCTGCCAGCGGGTGTCGCCAGACGCGGTCGCCAGCGGCATACAGCGCCGCTGAGCCATCGGGCGTCAACGCGAACGTCCGGCCGCCTTCGAGGCTTAGCCGCCGTAGGCTGTCTTCCTCAGCGGCTTCTGTGCCAAGCGGCGCCACCCAGATCTCCTGGTTGCGCTGGAAGGCCAGCCACTTACCGTCCGGGGAAACGAGACCGTGCATGACACCGCGGGGCACGTGGATGACGGGCTGCGGCTGCGCGCGTCGTCGTGCCGGGACGCGGAAGACCGTCCCGGTGTCACCTGGACCAGACGAGAAGTAGACCGACTCCCCGTCCGCAGAGAAATGCGGGCGAGCGCCGGACCTCGGGGTGGCGGCGAGGATCGCTCTGCGACCATCGGTGACGTTGACGACGACAATGCGGGAACGGCCGGATTCACCCTGTTCCGCGAAGACCAGCCGCTGTCCATCAGGGCCCCAATTAGGGTCACTCAGTCTCCTCGCGGACGTCACCGTTCGCGTCTGACGGCTGTCGACCACGAGGACCTTGAGATGGTCCTGTCCTACCTGGCGATGCACGAAGGCAAGCCGTCGACCATCGGGCGAAAACGCCGGTGCCCACTCAAGGCCGCCGTCTGTCAGCAGCCGCTCGACCTCACCGGCATCGAGCGGTTGTTGCCAAAGACGATGCGCCACCCCGAAGACCAGCGTCCCGCCGTCGGGCGACAGCCTCGGCCACAGCACACTGCGCGGCCGCATGTACGTCCCAGGGGTAGGCGGCGCCCATCTTGGTGGCGGCGCCGGCTCACGGATCTCCATCCTGACTCGAGCACGGAACGGGATCCGTTCGCGCCTGCCACTGGGGAGTCGAATCCGCCAGAGCCGCCCCCGCTCACCCAGGTACAGGCTGGTGTGATCAGTAGCCAGTGCAAATTTCGGCTCCCAGTACATGCGGTGCGACAGGGAGGCAATCTCGCGCGCAGCCCCCCCTGAAAGCGGAAAGAACGACAACGATTTCACCTCGTCGCGGCCGGAGACCGACGGCCGGCGGTAGCGACCGTAGAGCCCGCCCCCCGTGGGACTCGGGACGACACGATCCGCATAGCCGCGGAGCGTGCGCAGCGGAGACACCGTCCCGTCCGGGCTCACGACCTCAATCCGCGTGCGCAGTGTCGTCCCACCCTCCACCACCGTCCACGCCAGACGCCCATCCGGTAGGTAGAACACCGCGCGGAACCGCCGTGCCCGAGCACTGATGGTCGCCGACTCTCCGCCGTCCACCGACACGCGGCGCACCAGAGCCGGGATCAGATCATCCCAGGCCATTGGAATCCCAGCGAAGCGCAGATAGACGATCGCCTGGCCGTTCGGCGTCCAGGTCAGTCGGGTCCATCCAGCCCGAATATCACGCGTGACCTGCGCAATCCGACCCGACACTGGATCCAGCACAAACACGTTGCCGTCGCTGCCGTCTCGGTCGGAGACAAAGGCCACCTTTGAGCCGTCAGGCGAGAAGGCCGGTTCTTTGTCGTAGTACGGCCCAAAGGTGAGCTGCTCGGTCGCGCCGCCTGCGGCCGGCATCCGGAACAGGTGACCGAGCATGGTAAAGATCAGCCACTCACCATCGGGCGAGACGGTGATGTCGGGACGGGTGACCTCGACCGTGTCGAATTCGATAGTGCGCCAACCGGAGTCTTGTGCTGCGGCGGGCCCGACTACGAGCAGCGGAAGGCACGCGACACACCAGGCGGGGAGCCAACACCTCTTCATGGTTCGCCTTCCCGCGCGAGGGCCGAACAGAGGAACCGTCGGGCCCATGCGTCGATCGCACCACCCTCCGTTATTACGACCTCGATTGAAGCCGACAGGCGAACTCCGCCGCAGAATAACACGCCGGCCGGACGCTACCGCCCACCAGGCGAAAGTCGACAGGATTTTCCGAGACGGCCGCGGATATTGATCGGACGTTACAAAACATACTGGTCAGCTGCGCATCTATGTGATACGAACGTCACTCCTAAGAACCCGTTTTTCATACGGAGGACACCGATGAAACGCCTCATGCTGCACGTTGTCGGCCTGACGACCTTCGCACTCCCGGTCTACGCCCAATCGGACGCCGCACTCATCGAGCAGGCGCTGGCGGCGGCGCCGGGTCGCGCCCGAGAGGCCGCAGCGGTCATCAAGTGGAACGCGGACTACACGTACGAGACGATCAAGGAGGGCACGAATACGTGGGTCTGCTATCACCGGTCGGACGAGAATCGGCGGCCGCCGTTCGCCGTGCAGTGCACGAGCACCGCGAACCTCGACCGGGTTGCCCAGAACCGCAAGTTCCGAACGGAGAGCGCGGACGCTGAGGAAGAGCACGCGATGCTGGTCGCCGCCGAGGACGACGGCACACGCGTGCAACCGGAGTACGGCGCGTTGTTCATTTCGATGAACGGTCCGGACCCGGCCAGCGCCGGCACACACACGACGATCGCCGTACCAGGGGCGACCCCCGACTCGCTCGGCCTTCCGGACTCCCCCGGTCAGGGTGGCGCGTGGCTCATGGATGCTGGTACCAGCACCGCCCATATCATGGTGCCTGGCCGGTAGCCGCTGACGGGCCGCCAGTCGGCGGCTCAACGTTGAGCGCCACATCGAGATCGAACTTCGTATCTCGGGTGCTGTAGACCTCGCCCCGCGCCCGCGGTGTGCCATTCGGCGTGAACGACAGAGGGGCCTGCGGCGCCTGAATACCAGTATCCAGCACCAGCGGCGCGACTGGTCGACGCCACCGCTCCGCATGGCCTCGAGCGAGGACACCGTGCGCGTCCCGTCGATCGGCGAGTGGAGGCCTAGACGAAGGCCAGTGCCGCCACGATGACGACACCCGTGGCGGCAACCAGCGGCCGAGTTGCGTGTCGGTGGCCCAATAGACCTGCCCCATGCTCCCTTCGCCGATGAGGGCGGTCACGTCGGCGGTGTCAGTAGTCGCCTTTGTCCATCGACATCCGAATGACCTCCTCGTCGTTCCGCAACACCACATGGCGGCAGGCGAACGCCGGATGCACCCACATCACCAGACAATCGCCAGAGGAGGGCTTGGAAGCGGGGGTCAACGTAAAGAGATTCGAATCGGCCTGTCACCCAGACCACCTCACCGGGGCCGCCACCGTTTGGTGGTATAAGGGGAGCGCGTGCGGCCACTCGGTGTGCAGGCGCCATCCAAAGGTGCCGAGGAGTCGCGGAGCATGTCCAAGCGTACCTGGGTCCGATCCGTCGGATCGCGTTGGCAAGGACCGAATCTGTTGGCAGCGAGGGTCGGGTTGGCGGCCGTCGGACTGATGGTGGCGGTTGGCCTGACCGGCGGACTGAGCGTCGGGCCGGGTGTCGTCAAGGCGGCGCAGCAGCCGTGGGCGGACGGGGGCTTCACGGCGGAACAGGCCGCCGCTGGGTGGACGGTGTACGCGCGGCAGTGTGGGGAGTGCCATGGGCCGCGCCTGGAGGGGATGGAAGGGCCGCCGCTTCGTGGGGTGGACTTCCTGAACGGCTGGGCCGGGGAGACGACGGACGAGCTGTTCGCGTACGTGCGCGACGCGATGCCGCCCGGCCTCGGGGGATCGCTCAGCGAGCAGGTCTACCTGAACCTGGTGGCGTACGTCCTAGACGCGAACGGCGCCCGGCCAGGCGACGCGCCGCTGACGGTCGACGCGGCGGTCATGATTGGCGATGCGGCGGATGTAGCCGAAGCGCGGCGTGCGGCGCGGCAAGGGGAGACGCCACGGCGGCGTCCGTCGCGGTTCGTCAACCGGGAGGTGGAGCAGCGCCTGACACCGGTCACCGACGCGCTGCTGCAGGATCCGCCGCCCGGCGACTGGCTAAGCTGGCGACGAACCCGCGACAGTCATGGCTACAGTCCGTTGGATCAAGTGACGCGCGACAACGTCGACGAACTTCAGCTTGCATGGGTGCTGGCGATTCGGGAGGGAAACCATCAGACGACGCCGCTGGTGCATGACGGCGTGATGTTCCTGGCCCATCCGGGGAACGTGGTGCAGGCGATCGACGCCCTCACCGGCGACGTGATCTGGGAGTACCGGTCGCAGCTGCCGGAAGATGCGCCGCAGCGGGGAGCGACCCGCACGCTGGCGTTCTACGGCGACACGGTCTACCTGGCCACCCACGATGCGGCGCTCGTCGCGCTCGACGCGCGGACCGGTACTGAGGTGTGGCGCACCGTGAAGGCGGATTACACACAGGGCTTCAACCAGCGCGGCGGACCAATCATCGCCAACGGTGTCGTCGTGAGCGGCATCAACGGATGTCAGCGCTACAAAGAACAGACCTGCTTCATCACCGGGCACGACCCGAACACCGGCGAAGAGTTGTGGCGGACGTCGACGATTGCGCTGCCGGGCGATCCGAACGACGCGTCATGGGGTGATACGCCGCCGTACCTCCGCGCCGGAGGCGACATGTGGATCCCCGGCAGCTACGACGAGGACCTCGATCTCTTCTACATCGGGACGGCGCAGGCGAAGCCGTGGGTGGCGGCGAGCCGCGGGATGACGACGCGGCAGGATGCGCTTTACACCAACTCGACGCTGGCGCTGAACCCGCGGACCGGGCAGATGGAATGGTACTTCCAGCATGTGCCGGGCGAAACGCTTGACCTCGACATCGTGTACGAGCGCGTCCTGGTCGACGCCGACGGCGAGCAGTGGCTGTTCACGATCGGGAAGGATGGCATCCTCTGGAAGCTCGACCGGCGGACCGGCGCGTTCGTCGACCTACGTGAGACGGTCTACCAGGACATCTTCGAGTCGATCGACCGGACCACCGGACGCGTCTCGTACCGGCAGGACATCCGTGACGCCGGAATTGGCAATCGCGTGCCCGCCTGTCCTAGTCTGCTCGGCGGTCACAACTGGCAGGCGTCGGCGTACCACCCGGGCGTCGGCGCGCTCGTGATTCCCCTCCACCAGGCCTGCATGCATCTGACCGGCCGCGAGGTGGAGTTCGTCGAGGGAGGTGGCGGCACGGCGGGCTGGTCCGAGTTGCGCGAGATGCCCGGCACGAACGGGAACGTGGGGAAAATCGCCGCGTACGACGTCCGGACGATGGAGGAACTCTGGAGCCGCGAGCAGCGGGCCGCCTTCCTGACGTCAACACTCACGACGGCTGGAGGCCTTGTCTTCGCGGGCGATGCCGACCGCTACTATCGGGCGTTCGATATCCGGACGGGGGATGTCCTTTGGGAAACCCGCCTCGGCGCCGCGGCGCACGGATATCCAATCACCTACGAGGCGGCTGGCCGGCAATTTATCGCCGTCCCGTCCTCGCTCGGCGGCCCCTTCCGGAGCCTCACCGCGCAGCTCAGCCCGGAGATCTACCAGCCGGAAAGTGGGAACGCGCTGTATGTGTTCGCCTTGCCGGAGTGACTGGGACACCACCATCGAAGGGGCGCATGCCCGCGCTTGCCTGTGCCGTCGCCGTGAGGCGACCGACGATGTTAGACGGGTCCCGTGGTTAACTGACGATTTACTATTCGACCCAGGACAAGGACCCGCCAGCTGGCCCCAGACGACGCCTCCACCGTGGCAAGCACGCTCCCTGAAAGGCTCGCACGGGCGGCCCCTCGACCCCGCGCACCCCAGACATCGGCCCGGTGCTCGACATCCGTCGTCGGGACCGTGGTCAACTGTCCGCCCTGCGTGGATCACTCCTACATATAAGATGATGCGGCACCGGTGCACGAGGAGGCGGGGGCACGATGCGTCAACGAGGCACGATGACGGGAGTGGTCAGAACGTGCGGTGCTGCCAGCGTGGCGGCCATGCTACTGGCGTCGAGCGCGGCCAGCGCGCAGGAGTTTCAGCTCGTCGAAACCACGATCGACGACGTCCACGTGGCGCTGACATCCGGGCAGATCAGCTGCCAGGACATCGTGCAGCGCTACCTCGACCGGATCGCCGCATACGATCAGACCGGTCCCGCGCTGAACGCCATCCAGACGGTCAACCCCGCTGCGCTCCGCGAGGCGCAGCGGCTCGACGCGACCCTCGCCACCTCGGGCCTCGCCGGGCCGCTGCACTGCATCCCCGTGCTCCTCAAGGACCAGGTCGAAACCCGCGACATGCCGACGACGTACGGCTCCGCGCTGTTCCGGGACTTCGTCCCCCGGCGGGACGCCACCATCGTGACCCGGATGAAGAACGCTGGAGCCATCATCCTCGCCAAGACCAATATGGGCGAGTTCGCATCCCGGTATGTCGGGTCCGCCTTCGGGATCATCCGCAACGCCTATGACCCAACGCGGAACCCCAGCGGCTCGTCGGGTGGAACTGGCGCCGGCGTCGCCGCGAGCTTCGGCATGGTGGGGATCGGCGAAGACACCGGCGGCTCCATTCGTGGACCCGCGGCCGTCAGCAGCCTCGTCGGTCTGCGGCCGACGGTCCCGCTGGTGAGTCGGCACGGCATGATGCCAGCTAACCCCACCACGGACACCCTCGGACCGATGACACGCACCGTCAAGGACGCCGCGATCCTGCTCGACGTCATTGCTGGCTACGACCCGCGCGATCCCGTCACTGCGTACGCGGCAGGACGCATTCCGGATTCGTACGCGGCCGGGCTCGACGCCAACGCGCTCGACGGCGCGCGCATCGGCGTCGTTCGGGCGCCGATGGACCCCAAAACCGATCCCGCCTCCGAGGATTACAAGCAGGTCCGGGCGGTGATCGATCGCGCGATTCACGATCTCTCCGCGTTCGGCGCCGAGGTGGTCGACCCCGTCGCCGTTCCCAAGCTCGGCACGGTGCACGGCGCGTATGCCAGGAACAGCTTCGAGACCGAGGCCGCGACCAACGCTTATCTGGCGGAGCACCCCAACGCCCCGGTCAAGACGCTTCGGGAGATTCTCCTGTCTGGCACCGTCACGCCGTGGCGAGCTCGCGGCTTGATCCAGAGCGTCGGCCGAACGGTCAACGACCATCCGTATCTGGAAGTGTTGCAGGAAAAGGAGCAGCTGCGGCGCCACGTGTTGAACGTGATGGCGAGCGACAGGCTCGACGCGCTCGTCTACGCCACTTTCGACCATCAACCGAGCGTGATCGCGCCCGACGTGCTCACGAACCCGGAGCCCGCGGACGCATACGGCCTGGGCAACAATCGGTATCTGAGCCCGATCATCGCGTTCCCGGCCGTCACGGTGCCGGCTGGGCTCACCGCGGGCGGCCTGCCGGTGGGACTCGAGCTCCTCGGCCGCCCGTTCACCGAGGCGCTGCTCCTGCGATTCGCGTACGCTTACGAACAGGCCACCAATCGCCGACGGCCGCCGCCAACGACGCCGCCCCTAGCGAGCCAACCGTAACGGGGACACCGCGACCCGAGTTCGATCGTGAGTAGTAGGCCTGAAGGCCTGCTGCTAGAGACTGAGGCTGACGCACAGGCCACTAGTGCGTCAACCCGTAGAGCATGTAGTTGACGCCGAGCCTGAAACCGACGTTCTCGGCGTCAATCGGGAAGAACCCCGTGCCCGCCATCTGCCAGTACTCAGCGAGGTTCGTGTTGTAGTTGGCGATCGCCACCAGGCGTCTGGAGGGGTCGTTGTCCTCGAACAGACCGAAGTACTCGGGCCTGAACCCGTAAAGGTGGTGATTGCGTGGATGCGGGTAGTCAATCTGTTCGACACGAAGAAACGACTCGAAAATCGGATGCGTGCCGTCGAGCGGAAGCCAGAGCGCGCCAGGCATGACCCGGTCCATCTGGGCCTCGAAGTTGTCCCACGCGTCGAGCTCAAAGTCGTTGAAGATCACAAATCCACCCTTGAGCATGTACGCGCGAAGCCGCGCCGCGTCCTCGTCGGTCATCACCCAGAAGCCTGGCTCCCACATCACCGAAATCGGGTACTTGAAGAGGTTGGGGTCGTCGAGCGGGAGGATCAGGCTGCCATCGGCCTTCGCGTCGATCAACGTGACGTCGTCCAGCACCTCCATCAAGTTCTGCTCGGCGCGGGGAAATTCGTGCATGAACGCGTTGATGCCGCGTTGAAAGGTCGGTACACCGAAGGTGCCCCGCGTCCAGCGCAGCCTGACGAACGTCACCTCGCCGTCGTAGGCGATGTCGCGCTGCCCCCAGCCGCCCCATCGCGACTGCGCAGACAACGCCACCAGGCACGTAAGCGTCAGCACCGCCAATATCATCCCGAACCGTCGGCTCATCTGACCTGTTAAATCCCCCCCCAGACCACCATGATGCTCTACGCGGGGCATCGCTGTCGACGACTCACGCACTGGGGGTAGACTGCTCCGTGCCACAAGGGGGTTCGAGATGGCCAAGATGCTCATCCACAACGCGTCCGCCGGCGTGACCGCAGCCGGGACCGCGCTGGTGCTGGCAATCCTGCCGGGCGCCGGGGCCGGCCAGACGGTCGAGTGGCCGGCATATTCAGCGGACCGGGCCGCGTCCAAATACGCCCCGCTGGACCAAATCAACAGGGACACGGTGGCCGACGTCCAGATCGCCTGGCGCCAGCCGGTGATTCCAGACGCGATCCGGAACGGCGACACCACACGCGGCCCGGTCGGCTCGCAAAGCACGCCGCTCATGATCGGGGGCCAACTCTACGTTAGCACCGGTCTGGGGACAGTCGCGGCGCTCGATGCCACGACCGGCGAGGTCGTCTGGAACGACACGCCGGACGAGGGCGCGGAGCGTGTGCGACAGACGCGCGGCGTCGCATACTGGAGCGACGGCGACGACGCGCGGATCATCGCGACCCTGGGCCCCAAGCTCGTGGCGCTCGATGCGCAGACTGGCGAGCGGCATCTGGACTTTGGCGAGGCGGGAGAGGTCGACCTGCGTCTGGGGCTGCTCCGCCCGTTCCCCGGCTATTACTGGAACGGCGCACCGCTCGTGGTCAACGATGTCATCGTGGTCGGCTCCTTCGTGCAGGACATCACGACCAACCAGCTCCCGGCGAACCGTGAGTCGCCGCGCGGCGACGTGCGCGGCTTCGACGTGCGAACCGGCGAACACCTCTGGACGTTTCACACGATTCCGCGTGAAGGCGAGTTCGGCGTCGACACGTGGGGGATCGACCCAGAGGGTGACCGGGCGTCGTGGGAGTACAGCGGAAACACCAACATGTGGGCGGTGCCGAGCGGTGACGAGGAGCTCGGCTACGTCTATCTGCCGTTATCGACGCCCACGAACGACTACTACGGTGGTCACCGGCCAGGTGACAACCTCTTCGCCGAAAGCCTGGTGTGTGTCAACGCCCGCACCGGCGAGCGCGTCTGGCACTTCCAGGCCATCCATCACGGCGTGTGGGACTACGACTTCCCGGCGTCGGCCAACCTCGTGGACATCACTGTCGACGGACGCCAGATCAAGGCAGTGGCGCTCGTCAGCAAGCAGGCGTTCACCTATGTCTTCGACCGGGCGACTGGCGAGCCGGTTTGGCCGATCGAAGAGCGGCCGGTGCCGACCTCACGCGTGCCGGGCGAGCGGCTGTCGCCAACGCAGCCCTTCCCCACCAAGCCGCCGCCGTTCGATCTGCAGGATGTGACCGTCGACGACCTGATCGACTTCACGCCAGCGCTGCGTCAAGAAGCGCTTGCGCTGCTGGAGCAGTACGAGTGGGGACCGATGTTCACCGCGCCCACGGTGATCGACCCGAGCCCGGGTGGAAAGAAGGGTACCCTGCAGAGCCCGGGGACCGCCGGCGGTGCGAGCTGGAGCGGGGCTGGCTTCGATCCTGAGACCAGTCTGCTGTATGTACCGTCAGCCTACAGCCAGAACATCATCGCGCTGACGCGCTCGGCCCATCCACGGGCAAATATGCGACTGGTGCGCGAGAAGTACACGGCGGCCGTGGGACCGCAGGGGCTTCCTTTCTTCAAGCCGCCGTATGGTCGGCTGACGGCGATCGACCTTAACGCCGGCGAGATCGTCTGGCAGAGGCCGAACGGAGAGGGACCGCGGGACCACCCGGCCATTCGGCATCTCGACCTGCCATGGCTCGGCCAGGGTGGGCGCGCGGCAGTGCTCGTCACGAGGTCGCTGGTCTTCCTCGGCGAGGGGGGCAACACCGGCGTGTCGACGCTCCCGCAATGGTATGGCGGGCCCGGCGGCAAGATGTTTCGCGCCTACGACAAAGCGACCGGCGAGGTCGTGTGGGAGATCGAGCTCCCCGGCGGCACGAGCGGCGCGCCGATGAGCTACATGGTCGATGGGCGGCAGTTCATCGTCGTCGCGGTCGGCTGGGACGACATGCCCAGCGAGTGGATCGCGCTCGCGCTCCCCGACGTGTAGCAACGTTCGTCACTCGGCGCGGGCCGCGGGTATTGATTTGACCGCGGCGGGCGAAGCCCCGTCTAAGGACGGAACAGCCGTGCGATCTTGACGACGAAGCCGCGGTTACGGAGCACCGCGAAACGGCCCGTCCAGGGATCAGTGTCTTGCTCCTCCGTGTACACCACGAACAGCTCGCTTCCGGGCGAGTACTCCCAGCGCAGACGCAAGTTGGTGCTGATCGTATTCGTGCTCGAGTTGTACTGGAGCAATCCGCTGAAGAACGTCCTCGGCGTCAACGTGTAGGTCACGCGCGAGGCCAGCAGATCAGTCCGAAACGACCCCGCAGGAGTGTGAATCCAGTTGATCGTCACGATCGGTTCCAGCGAGAGTTGCCGCGTCACTTCGACGCGGCCGCGGCTGAAGCCGATCGACCGGATGTCACCGCTGAAGTACTGCCCCGCCCGGACGGTGAGGGTCCCGGTCACCCGCCGTTGCGCGCCGGGTGAATAGCTCACGTCGACGTCGCGAAAGCGGTAGCCACCGATTGGAAAGGTCACCCCGGGCGCCGGGGTGAACGGACGGACCACGAACTCGTAGTTGTCGGCCATGTTGATGCCAACCTGGTCGCTGTTCTCGAATTCGGTAACAAACCCTATTTGCAACTGTCGCGTCTCGACAATCCCGGTGTCGGCGGTCACGAGGTAGTCGACGCTGCCCTCGAGACGAAATTGCCGGACCGCGTCGATCGACCGTGGCCGAGGACTGAAACGAGCCGTCGTGTATGTCCGCCGGAAGTTGTCCCGTCGGAGGAACCCGACCTCTGGGATGAAGTTGTCGCCGACGACGAGGTGCTCCGCTTGGAACCCGTAGCGGTCGCCAGCGTAGTCGAAGCGACCCTGGTAGCTCGTGTCCTCGCCGGCGGTGCCGGGCGTCTCGGTCCTGGCGACGTACCCCAGCAAACTGATGTTTTCGTAGAAGGACAGCGTGGCGTCAGCCCCGTAGGCCCGGCTCGATCCGTCACCGACGAGGGAGAGTGACCGGTTCGTGAAGATGGCGCCCACGCTGCTGCGGCGTAGGATGTCGCGTTTGAGACGCACCACGGTGAAATTCGTCGTCTCGGCGCCAGAGATCGCTTGGTCGTCGGTCTGGATGCTCAGGGCCCCAACGTCGAACGCACCGACCTTGCCGGTGACGCGGCCACCGCCGACGATCGGGACGACCGCACCGCCCTGGAGACCGATCGTCCGGCTGTAGAACAGCGTCGGAGCGTTCCCACCCCCGAAGACGCTCCTGCTCGTGGCACCGACCTCGGGTCGCAACGCGCTGTTCCGCCGGCTCGAACCGCCCCCCCGAGCGAAGTCGAAAATGCCTCGGCCCTCGAGGAAGAACTCGCGTTTCTCCGGGAAAAACAGATTGAACCGTGTGAGGTTGACCTGTTGCTCGTCGACTTCGACTTGGGCGAAATCAGTGTTGTAAGTGAAATCGGCGGTCAGATTCTTCGTGATACCGTACTTGACGTCGACCCCGGCGTCGCCGGCGCCGTCATTCCTCCGTGGCGGGCTGGCGCTGAGCTCGGTCGTTATTCCAGCGATGCCGTACGGCTTGATCTCGAGGTTGTGGCTGTCCTCTGGCACCTCGAGTCCAACCAGCGTGGCGCCAGCCGAAACGCGAAAGATGCCACCGCGCCCGGCAGAGATAGGCACCGGCGTGATGAAGGTTCGTTCGTTCTTGCGCCGGATGTTGCGCCGCAGCTGGACCCCCCACACAGGACCCGGTCCCGGCCGATACCGGAGCGAGCGGAACGGGATCGCCATTTCGACGGTCCACCCACCGTCGAACCGCCCCGTGCGCACATCCCATACCGGATTCCAATCGCTGTTCGGGTTCCCTTCGTTGGTGATCTGGAAATCGCCGATCGCACCAAGGGGACTGGTATAGAAAGTGACCGCGTTGCGTCGATCGTAGAACGTGTCGAACGCGACCCAGAACGTATCGTTGTCGCGGAGCTGGCTTGTGTCACGCCGCATCTCGTTCGCTACCCATTCGCTAGGTGGGGCTGAATCCCACACGCGTCCGCTCACATAGACATGCATTCGGTCGAACAGGATCCACGCTTCGGTCCTCTCAGTGGCCGGTGCCCCTTCGTCGGGCGTTTGTTGGATGAACCCGGTGATCGCCGGGACGACTTGATACACGCGCTCATCGAGCCGTCCATCAATGCGAAGAGGCTGGGTCAGCTCGATGGCTCGAATGGTGGCGCGGCCTCGCTCGTCGCGCCGGACCACGGCCGGCGGTATCGGCGGCAGTGGCCCATCGATCGCCGTACCTAGCGTCGGGGAGACGTCCTGGTCGATAGGCGCGACACCGCGTTGGGCCGTCGCGGGATCGACGGCGGCAAGACACAGCGCACAGACGCTCGCGGCGCCCAGCACGCGAGATGGAAACCGGACACGTGTCGCGCCCGATCTCCGTCCCGGCGACGACAACATCCGATAGGTCTTGGGTTCCCAGCTCACGCCGGAGAGTCGGCGACCCGGCTACCGCGCCG
Organism: uncultured Vicinamibacteraceae bacterium; assembly: GCA_964646815.1. Classification (GTDB taxonomy): domain Bacteria; phylum Acidobacteriota; class Vicinamibacteria; order Vicinamibacterales; family UBA8438; genus CAZYFH01. Next base: position 49,535 of record CAZYFH010000016.1, read on the forward strand.
CGCGGTCGCGCACGCGCGCCGAGACGAGCAGGTTCTCCATACCGTAGTTGCCCTCGTGGCAGGCGTACTCGAACAGCGAACTGTCCGAGTGCCGCATGTCGACCCGCACCGACCAGGGCTGTGCGTACGACGCAGAATCGGCGACGGTGTACTCATACCGTAGCGTGTCGGCATCGACGCGGGTGAAACGCTCGACCAAGTGCATGTCTGGTCCCGACCCGCGGAAGCTGGTCTTGCCGGTGAAATTCCTCGTCTCGACCACCAGGGTGTTGCCATCCCAGCGACCCCGCGAGTCGCCCTTCCACTGGCGGACGTGATCCGGCAGATGCGCCAGTCCATCGAGCGGGATGACGCGAGAGTCGTGGACCATCTCATTGAGGATGACGACATGGTCCGGCGTCTGAAACAGCTGCATGTTGTTGTTGTAGGCGCTCGGGTTCATCGGCGGACCGGAGTTGAACCCCATGATGCAGCGCTCGAAGGCGCCGCGATCCTCGGGCCCGTGGGCGTCCCGGCCCAGCAGCGCCCTGCGCTCTCGACCGCGCGCCTGCGCCGCCTCTGACCGAGCAGGGAGCTTGCCGTCCGCCGGATCGACGACGAGCGCGGTGCGTCTCTCCTCCCCGATCGACGTTCCGCGGTCGTACCAGAAATTGTTGTAGCCACCAGACACCGGCAGCCGGCCGTTCTCGTCGCGCCAGTTGTCGACGTTCTGCGCGTCCACCCGATCCTGCTCGAACGCGGCCGCCTCCTCCGGACTCAGGGTGGCCTTCCCAGCCAGCTCGTCGGGTCGCTCGAACGGAATCGCGCTTCGGAAGTCCCACACACCCTGAAGGTCGCGCGCGGGAGGATTACCTCCAGGCGTCTGTCCGGCCGACAGCGGAGGCACGAGCAGCAACATCCCGACCAGCGCCGCGCCCATCACCCAATAGCTGTCGTATTGCATCCTCATGAGGATCCTCCTCACACCGGCCCTCGGCCGCCTGCTATTCATCGTGTACGAACGATTCTCTCACGAGACGATTGGAGGCACGAGACGGGAGTGCGTCGGTGGACGTCATGTCCGTTCGTCTACGCAGCGGCCCACAACGCCGACTCCCGGCACGCGTGAGTCGCCCCGCGAGACTCTCCATGATCGGCGTGTGGGACCGATTGGCCCTGTCGGAGGTTTTCCTCATTCCTGCCATCCATGATGGCCAAGCAAGCCTCTGTTCATGCGATCGTTCCTTGGTCTGCTCACGCCGAAGATACGAATCATGGGATATGAAGTGACTGGACGAGTTGAAGCCGTTGGCGCAGAGGTGAAGCACCTGAAGGCCGGCGCTGACGTGTACGGAGACCTGAGCGAGAGTGGGGTTGGAGGATTCGACGAGTACGTGTGGGCGCGTGAAGCGTCGGTGGCACTGAAGCCCACCAACCTCACCTATGCAGCACACCACAAAGGCAAGATCGTCATCACAGTCCGGTAGTGCCCATCACAGCGCATTACCGGGGGACGAACCCGACACCAGATAGCTAATCGCAGTCACCGCCAGATACGTGCCGAGCAGCACGAATCCGACCGGGCGCCCGAGCGTCTCGTCTCGAGCCGTCCAGATGGCTGTGCGAAAGACCACGAGCAGGAAGAGCAGCGCCGGGAAGTGCGTCGTGAAGAAGACGGGGTCCACGGTGAGCCCACCCGCCGTCACGGCCGCCGCGCCGCCGGCGACGAACAGGACGTTCAGGATGTCGGCGCCGATGACATTGCCCACGGCCAAATCGCCGTGTCCCTGGAGCGCCGCGGTCACGACGACCGTCAACTCGGGGAGCGACGTCCCGAACGCCACCAGGGTGGCGGCAATGATGCTCGGCGGCACGTCGAGTCGTGCGGCGAGCTCCACGGCGGCGGCGATGAGGAACGCCGACGCCACGATGACCATGGCGAGACCGACCGAGAGGCCCAGCACCGCCCGAGCCACGCTTTGACGCTCGCCCTCGCCGCCATCCTCGGACGCGGCGCTGGTGCGTGCCGTCTGCACCGACCACACCAGGTAGAGCGCGAGAAGTCCGACGAACACCCAGCCCGCGCCCTGCTGGAGCGTGCCCCCGGCAGTGAACCCCGACAACGGGTCGGTCATCGGCAGGCAGACCAGGACGAGGAGTACGCCGCTCGCCACCTTCCCCATCCCTGGCGGTTGACCACGCGCATATCGAGCGGGAGCGGCGTAATGAGACACCCGATGCCGAGAATGAGCCCGGTGTTACAGATGATCGACCCAACGGCGTTACCCAACGCTATTTCGGATCGACCCTGGAGCGCCGCCAACACCGAGACGACCGCCTCTGGCATCGTGGTGGCCAGGCTGACGATCGTCGCTCCGACGATGACGCGCGGCACCCCCCATCGGCGCGACAACACCACCGCGTTGTCGACCAGCAGGTCGGCCCCCTTGGCGAGGGTGACGACGCAGAGCACGATGACCGCGACGAGCCCAAGACGTGGCCATCCAGCGACGAGGGTATCGAGATACGCTGCCATCAGGAAAACGCAGACAGTCTAGTCGGTCAGCGGGAGATGACGTCCATACGTGTGAGCTACGGAGTAACTAATAGAACCAGCTCACCGACATGAAGCCGGTGACGCCGGCGAGGCCGTACTCGGAGGGCAACGGGTGCGCTTCCGTGATTTCGGTGTCGCCGACGCCGAAGTAGAGGCCGGCCGCAACCGCCGTGTTGTCGCCGGCCGAATAGGCGACGTTCGGTGCGATGAGCACGCTCTCATCGTTCAGGTTCCACAGCACCAAGGTGCTAGCGGTCCAGAGCGGGCTGAGCTGGAGGGCGCCGCTGAACATCATCTCGTCGCGACCGAACACCTGGTGCTCCCCCCGTCGAAACTCACGTGACTGCAGAATGGAGAGGTATTCGTCGGGTGAGGTGGCGCCGAGTCCGTCTCGCTGGTATTCCCAGGCAACAGTCACCGCCCGGCCGTCCGCCAGGAAGAACGCGCGGTCCACCCCGATAGCGCCCCGACCGACGACGGTCTGGTCGATTTCACGAACAACCGCCTCGGCGCGAATCGCCCACGGGCCGATGCCCCCTGCGGCGCCAAAGGCGCCCGCTACGTCACCATAGAGCGACCCACCCCAGCCGGAGAGCTCCCAATTCTTCACGGTCGTCAGGCCGCGTCCCAGCGCCGTCACCTCCTCGCCGACGTCTGTGTCGGTTGGACGGAGCACGACGTCGATCTCGCTGAGCGGCCCCGGGGACACGCGTACACGAAACGCATCCACACCCGCGCGATACACACGGAAGGGGTCGGTCGGGATGAAGGGGACAAACGGATCGGCAGGCGAAAGAAAATTGGTCGTCCCCCACGAGACCGTCTGGCGTCCGATGCGAATGTCCACGGCGTCGGATGCACTGATACCCAGATTGAGCCGGTCGAAGCGATGGTGCCAGACGATGTGCTCCTGGCCGGAGCTCGTGATCGTCCCCTGCAGCTCCCACCACTCGGCGCCGCCCTGCACGCCGCCAAGCCCGAACCCCGGCGTGACGTCGAACTGGCGAAAGCTGAGCGCGTGTTCGTAGGCGACTTCGAGGGTCAGTGGTCCGGCCGACGGCTCGACCGACAGCCGGAAGCGGCTGAAGTTGCTGGCGGCGCTGGGTGCTAGCTTCGTGGCGCCGCTGAAGAGCGGCGCCGTCAGGATGTAGCCAGAGAGCCAGCTCGGTTGCGCGTAAACGGTCGCACTGACCGCCCAACAATAGGCGACCGTGAACACGGCGACGGCACGACGCATCAGGACCTGGTCTCGTCCGAATCGACCGCGCCGTCGACCATCTTGATCAGACGGCGCGACAACTCCATGACCCGCGGGTCGTGCGTGGCGAAGACGAAGGTGACACCGAGGTCGCGATTAAGCTCCTGCATCATCTCGAGCAGCGCTTCGCTGGAGTGGGAGTCGAGGTTCGCGGTCGGCTCGTCGGCCAGGACGAGAGCCGGCTTGCTCGCCACGGCGCGGACCACCGCCACCCGCTGCTGCTGGCCGCCGGAGAGCTTGCCCGGTCGCCGGTCCTCAAGCCCCGTCATCCCGGTGCGCTCGAACAACTCGCGCACGCGCGACGCGCGCTCCTCGGCCGGCACGCCCTGCAGCAGCATCGGGAACTCGGCATTCTCTATCGCGGAGAGTACCGGGAGCAGGTTGTACGCCTGGAAGATGAACCCGACCTGTTCGAGCCGGAGTTGCGCCAGCGCCTCGTTCGACATCGCGCTCAACTCGTCACCCGCCACCCAAATCCGGCCGCGCGTCGGACGGGTCAAGCCGCCAATCAGATTGAGCAGCGTCGTCTTGCCGGACCCGGACGGCCCCGCGAGCGCGGTGAACTCGCCGTGGGCGATCGAAATGTTGACATCACGAACCGCCTGCACCTCTTCGGCTTCCTGCTCGAAGATCTTCCAGAGGCCCTCCGTGCGCACGGCAGGTTTCCCGGCAGCCACCGTCGTGGCGGGTGCCGTCACCGGCGGGCTCGCGAGTGTGGATTCGGTCATAGTCGTTGCGCCCTACCGCTCGAACTTCATCGATTCGGCCACATCGATCGTCGCCGCCCGCATAGCAGGATAGATGGAGGCGACGGTACCGATCAGAATGATCCACCCCGCTGACTGGAACAACCTCGACGTCCGGAACTGCGGGTAGATGACCGGATCGATCGCCACGCCAGAGAACTGCATGTTTTCCAGGCCTCCAACGACCTGCGAGAGGTCGAGGCCGTCGCCCATGGTGAACCAGATGACGACGACACCGAGCCCTACGCCGACGAGTCCGCTCACAACCGTCAGGAGCAGCCCCTCGACCAGCACCACGGCACCGGTCTGTCGCGGCGTCAGACCGAGTGCCTGGAGCACACCAAATTCCCGATTGCGGTGGAGCACCGACATCAGCACCGTATTGACGATACTGAAGCCGATGATGACGAAAAGGACAACGAAGATGAGGTAGGCGCCCCACTCGTCGACCAGGACCGCGTCGCGAAGCGCCGGCATCGCCTCGCGCCACCCCGTGACGGTCGCGTCACCGCTCGCGATCGGCTCAGCGAGAGCCTGACGCAGATCGCGCAGGATCGCCGGCACCGCCGTGCTCACGTCGACCATTAGTCCGACGCTGGTGACATCGTGGCCCGCGTCGAGCCATTCGCCGGCTGTCTCGATCGGTATGTGGATCACGTTGTTGTCGAGCTCTGAGACGCCGCTCTGAAAGATCCCGACGACACGCACAAGCTGCCCGGCGACCTCTTTCTTCGCGTCCTGCGCCGTCAGGACGAGGCGCGAGCCGAGGCGCAGCTCCAGGCTGTCGACAAGCCCCGCACCGACGTAGGCGGCCAGCCGATCGTCCGTCGCAAGGTAGCGACCCTCGACGCACTGCTCGTCGAGGGAACTGAGCGCGGCTTCGGCGACGGGGTCGACGCCGAGGATCTGCGCTGGTCGCGCCCCTGCCGCGGAGCTCGCAAGTCCGCTGACGGTGAGCCGCGTGAACACGGAGGTGACGCGCTCGGCGATCTCCGGCGATTCGAGCACCGCCATCACCGCCGGGCGCGCGTTCGCCGGCAGACGGTCCTCGATCTGCCGACTGAGCCGAAACTCGGGGTGCTCAATCGTCACGTGGCCGCTTCCCGTTCGCACTCCGGAATCGATCCATTGCTCGTGTGTGCCGTCCCCCAGGATGAGTGCAAAGATAAGCACCGCGCCGCCGATCGTGAGTGAAACGGACGTCAACACGGTACGTCGCACGTTGCGGCGAAGACTGCGCAGCGCGAGGGTCACGATGACGCCGACGTGCATCGAGGGCCGCCGCTGTGCCATTGGCTTATGCGCTCCTTACACGCCAGACAGGGTGTCGGCAGGCGGCACGCGCGCCGCCCGGGCCGCCGGATACAGCGCCGCTACGAGGGCCGTCGCGACCAGCACGACCGCGCCCCAGACCCAGATCGCCATGTTCCACTCGACGCGGAGCACGGGACGTATCAGCGCGCCGTTCATCGAGAGATCGCCGTAGAGCGAGCTCAGATCGGGCGGGGCGACGTTCCACCAGAACATCAGCGGCAAGCTGATCACCAACCCGAAGATCAAGGCGACACCGCCCATCGCTGCCGCTTCGTAAAGGACTGTCCACACGATTGCGCGCGGCCTGGCACCGAGTGCCAGCATGACGGCGATCTCACGCCGACGCTCGTACGTCGACATCAGCATCGTGTTGGCCACGCCAAAGATGGCGATACCGAAGACGATCACAAAGATGATGTAGTAGAAGGACTCCGTGAGGACGACGAAGTCCAAGATCACCGGGTTCAACTCGGTCCAGGACGCCACCTCGAGACCGAGGTCCCGAGACGCCTGCGTCGAGCCGAGGCGAACTGCGGTGTCATCGGCCACCCATGGATCGGCGGTCGCCACGGCGATCTCGTGAATCCTGCCGGCGTCGAGCGTGATCAGCGCCTGGAGATCCGCGAGCGGCATCACCGCTTGCGCCGCGTCGAGCTCGACGATCCCCGTGCGAAAAATCGCCGCGACGTTGTAGAGGTCGTTTCCCATCGACCCGTCTGCCCCCGGCGCCACCACGACCAATTCATCGCCAACACCGACTTCGAGCTGACGCGCCATCTCGACCCCGACCGCCACTTCGTTGCGACCCGGTTCTGGCATCCGGCCGTCGACCAGATCGTCGAGGAATCGACTGAGGCTCCGCTCGCGTGCGGGGTCGATGCCCATCAGGATGCCGGCGGAGGTCGACTCGCCGGAGCTGACGAGGCCGCCGGCATAGACGCGGGGTGCCGCGGCAACCACCCCGGCATCGGACCCGATCCAATTTAGCAACCCCTCGACGTCGGCACCGTCACGCCCGCCGATGGTGTCGTAGAGGCCCCGCTCGGGTCGGTATTCGTCATCGTGAATCTCAATCTGCCCGCTCACGAGGCCGGTCGCATTCTCCACCATCTCGGCGAGCAGACCTTCGGTCCAGCCGATCATGAAGACCACCGCAAAGTACCCGACGGCCAGTCCGAGCGCGGTCAGCACCGTCCGCTTGCGGTGCCGGCCGAGATTACGCCAGCCGATGCGTGGCCAGGGGTTCTCAGACACTCTGGTCTCCTGTCAGCGCCGGCTCTGAAGCCTGCGCAGGGAGAAGAACGACTCGTCGATGTCGACGTCGAACGCCATCTCACCGTAGCGCATCGTCGTGCGCTCATCCGGCTTGTCGGCAGGCCGCATGTTCATCAGCCTCGGCATCATGCGGCCGCCGATGTTCTCGTACTCGCTGAACTGCATCGAGCGGGCCAACTCGCCGTCCTCGTCGTAGTAGAGGACGCTGGCGGGAAGCGTGTCCGCTTGGCGAACGGTGTATTCGATACGTCCCCAGACAACGGCTGCATCGAACTTGGGCGTCAGCGTGATCTCCCACACGCGCGCGCTGTCGCGTTCGCCGTCGAACGTCAGCTCGATGTCGTAGTCGTCGACCAGCCGGCTTTCCTGAATGAGATCGTCGTTCGTGAAATGCGAGCCCATCCAGGAGCCGCCCATCATCGCTGCGGGCAGCTTGATGGTCCGGTCGACCTTGGGGAGGTAGTTCCAGATGTCATCGTCCGCCATCAGCGTCGCGGTGCCAGCCTCCTTAGCGGGCGCGAGAATCCGGATCAGCGAATGGTCCTCGCCGAGTGACCACGACTCGATCGTCATCTCGCGCGACCAGTGTTCGGTCACCACCTCCATCGTCGCGGTGCCATGACTTGATTCGCCGCGATACATGTCCTGGACCCGGTTGATGATTTCGAGTGGATCCGGCTGCGCCTGCGCCGAGCCGGCCGTCGCCAGGCATACGAGCGCGGCGAGCAAAGCGACCTTGCCCGTCATACAACTGCACCAAGCCATCGTTGTTCCCCTTGTGTTTCGTGGTCACCGCCAGGAGCGGTTTCGTGTCGTGGCAAGTCAAACCACTCCCGCAATTCGGCCGCGTCGATCAGCACCAGCGACCCGATGGGCGCTCCCAACACGCGCTCGAGCGCATCGGCATAGGCGGCGACGGTATGCGTCATTAACGCCATATCGGTCACGCTGGTCCTGGTCCGTGACTCGAGTATAAGACTGGCCATCGTGTCGTCGAGTTCGCGAAGGAGCGTAACAATCATCCGGCCCGCCTGGTCGGCGTAGCGCGTCGTGAACACGCCCTCCTTGATGCCCTGGCGGACGATCGTCACGAGCAGCGGCGCGATGCGCGCGGCCACCCCCGCGTACATCTTCTGACGGACGATAGCGTTATCGTCCGACTGCCACACGGGTAACATCCCGAGCAGGAGCCGCTTGTTGTCCGTCTTGATCTGCAGGCCCACCAAGAAGAACCGCTGCAGCTTGTCCAGAGCGTGCAGGTCGGGATCGGCCGCGCAGCGAGCGAGGTGCGTCCCAACAGCATCAGTAATGCGATCGATGATCCCTTCGAGCAGCATTTGTTTCGACTCGAAGTAGTGGTAGAGCGCGCCCTTGGATGTCCCGAGCTCGTTCAGGACATCCTGGACCGTCATCTGTTCATAGCCCTTGCCCTCGATCAGGGACTGGGCCACATTCAGGAACTCCTCGCGCCTCTTGGCGTGTGCCGCCTGGTCAATCGTTCGTGGCATGCCGCTTCTCAATAAATAGACCGACCGCCTGTTTATTATTAACAGGGGGGTAAGAACGACGTCAAGGACGCCCGACCCAGGCCCGCGAGGGGCAAAAGGCGCCGTCGAACCTGTACGGGGCCCTGAGTCGCCTGCTAGCATCACCGGCATGGATCACCCGACCCCGATCGACCCCAGAGACCACGCCGCCTATTCGCCCGACAAGATGGGCAAGAGCACGATCTATCGCTCCGATCGGGTGATGGTCGGGCTCAACGCGTTCGAGCCGGGACAGGAGCACGCGTTGCACGCCCATCACGAGATGGACAAGCTCTATCAGGTCATCGAGGGCGAAGGGCTCTTCCTGCTCGAAGACACGAGCGTGCCGATGCAAGCGGGCGTCTTGCTGGTCGCCCCTTCCGGAGCGCCGCACGGCATCCGGAACACCGGCACCGGACGGCTACTCGTGCTGGCGATTCTCGCGCCGGCGCCATAGAGCCGTGAGCCCCGCCGTGCTAGGATTCGCAATATGAGGCCCATCTTACTGGCCATATGTGTCACGGTGACCATCATGATGCTCGGGGCAACAATCGAAGCGCAAGAACGCGATCCGATTGACGTCTCGGCGCTCGGTCCGCAGATCGGCGAGCGCGTGCCCGACTTCAGCCTCCCGGATCAGCACGGCAGGATCCAGACGCTCGAGTCGATCATGGGTGAGAACGGCGCGATGATCCTGTTTCACCGCTCGGCCGACTGGTGACCGTACTGCAAAGCGCAGCTCGTGGAGCTGCAAGACCGGTTTGACGAGCTCGAGGCGCAGGGCCTTGGTGCGGTCGCCATCAGCTACGACCGCGAGGAAGTCCTAGCCGCGTTCGCGGAGCGGAAGGGCATCGCGACGCTCCCGCTACTCTCTGACGACGACTCAGCGGTCATCAGGGCATTCGGCATCTACAACACCGTGGCCGAGGAAGGCGTCGGGCCGCGCGCGGACGATCCGGACGTCAAGGCCGACGTGGCACAGTACGTCTCGGTCTTTGGCGCCAACCCGATGATCGTCGGCACCCCCTATCCGGGCACGTTCATCGTCGACCGTGAAGGGCGCGTCACGTCGCGCTTCTTCGAGGAGTTCTATCGCGAGCGCAACACCGCAGCGAACATCATGCTCAAGCTTGGCACGCCGGTGTCGCCGATCGCCGGCACCCAGGGCGAGACATCGCATCTCGCCATCAACGCGTACCAGAGCAACCCGGACATCACGGTCGGCACCCGCTTCCACCTCGGCCTCGAAATCACACCGATGGCGGGCATGCACGTGTACGCGCCCGGGGCACACGAACTCGGATACCGCGTGATTCGACTCGAGCTGGACACGCCTGATTTCATCCGTCTGCTGCCGCTCCAGTACCCGGCATCCGACATCTACCACTTCGAGCCGCTCGACGAGCGGGTACCCGTGTACCAGGACCGGTTCACGCTGGTGCAGGAAGTCGTTGTCGCGGCGTCTCCCGAGGCCGCGGAGGCGCTGGCCAACCTCGACGCGCTGACGCTGACCGGCCGGCTCGACTATCAGGCGTGCGACGACCGGGTCTGCTTCGATCCGGCCTCGGTCCCGCTCACGTGGACGTTGACCGTGGAGCCACTCGACCGCCAGCGCGCAAGCCAGCCACGCTAGGCTGCTCATGGGCCTGATTCCCGGAGTCGTCTGGGAAGCCACCCATGTGGCAGGCGTCGGCCCCTCGTCGCCGGCGCTGCGTCTGCACCGCGGAGCCACGGCACGGCCGCCCCTCGTTAAATCCGGAGGACTTCCACATGCCACGCTGGCTGACGCTCGTCGGGTTCATTGGACTGCTCGTCCTCGTGGCGGCACCCGGAGCAGCCCAACGGCTGCAACAGCCACCGGAACCCGATGACCAATCCGAGGCGAAGCAGGACGAGGAGACAGATCCCGCAGAGAGCCCGGGCGAGGACGAGTCACCCATCAAGCCCTATGCGGAGGTGATCACCGACGAGGCGGTCTCCGACGACGGGGTCTTCACGGTCCACCGCGTCAAGGAAAAGGTCTTCTACGAGATCCCGGTGGCCGAGCTCGACGTCGAGTTCCTTTGGGTGAGTCAGATCGCGCGCACGACCGCAGGTGTCGGTTTCGGCGGGCTACCGCTCGGCAACCGCGTGGTCCGCTGGCAACGCCGGGGGGATCGCATGCTACTGCGGAGCGTGTCATATCAGATCGTGGCCGACCCGGAGCGCCCGATCGCGCAGGCGGTCGCCGCGGCCAACAACGACGCGATTCTCAAGGTGTTCGACATCGAGGCGGTCGGTGACGGCGGCGCACCCGTTGTCGACGTCACGTCGCTTTTCACGACCGAGGTGCCCGAGTTCAGCGCGCGCACGCAGTTGTCGGCGAGCGGCTTCGACCGACGACGGTCCTTCGTCGACTCGGTGCTCGCCTTCCCACGCAACGTCGAGGTCGAGGCGACGCACACGTATACCGCGCCGCTGCCCAGTCCGAGCGCGAGCCGAGCCCCGTCTATGCCGCGCCGGCGCGGCATGCGTCCCGGTAGCGCGAGCATCGTCGTCCACTACAGCATGGTCAAGCTGCCCGAAGAACCGATGCGTCCGAGGCTGTTCGACGAACGGGTTGGCTATTTCTCGGTCCGACAGCGCGACTATGGCCGCGACGAGCATCGCTCAACGGAGCGTCGCTATGTCACTCGGTGGCGCCTCGAGAAGCAGGACCCGTCAGCCGAGCTGTCGGACCCGGTCACGCCGATCGTGTACTGGATCGACGCCGCGACGCCCGCTAAGTGGGTCCCCTATCTGAAGGCGGGGGTCGAAAGTTGGCAGGAGGCCTTCGAGGAGGCGGGGTTCAGCAACGCCATCCTCGCCCGCGAGGCACCCACGCCAGCGGAGGACCCGGAGTTCAGCCCGGAGGACGCGCGCTATTCCGTGATCCGGTGGCTCCCCTCGTCAGTGGAAAACGCGTACGGCCCGCACATCCACGACCCGCGCACCGGCGAAATTCTCGAATCCGACATCCAGTTCCACCACAACGTCATGAACCTGGTGCGCAACTGGTACTTCGTGCAGGCCAGTCCGCTCGATCCGCGAGCACGCACCTTGCCCCTGCCGGACGAGCTAATGGGCGATCTGCTGCAATACGTCGCGGCGCACGAGGTGGGGCACACGCTCGGATTCCAGCACAACATGAAGGCAAGCTCGATGTACCCCGTCGACAACGTGCGCAACCCGCGTTGGGTCGAGACGATGGGCCACACACCGACGCTGATGGACTACGCACGCTTCAACTACGTCGCGCAGCCGGAGGACGGAATCGAGCCCGCGGATCTCATTCCAAGAATCGGTCCCTACGACCGGTGGGCAACGATGTGGGGGTACACGCCGATCGCGAATGCCGCGACGCCGGATGACGAACTGGCGCAGCTCGACGAATGGGCGCGCGCGCAGGATGACACCCCCTGGTACCGATTCACGACCGCCGACTCACGCGGTGCCGACCCGGGTGAGTTAACCGAGGCGGTCGGCGACGCCGACGCGGTCGAGGCAACCGCCCTGGGACTGAAGAACCTAGAGCGGGTCGCCGATCGGCTCCTGGCCGCCACGTCGGAGGCGGGTCAGCCGTACGATCAGCTCGATGAGCTCTATGGCCGCCTGGTCGGCCAATGGGCTACCGAGATGAACCACGTCGCGGCGGTCGTGGGTGGTGTCGACTCACAGCAGAAGCACGGCGGGCAGAACGGCGTGCGTTTTGTCATGATCGACAAGGCGCGGCAGGCGGAGGCGGTGGCGTTTCTCAACGCACACGCGTTCCAGACACCGGCGTTCCTCATTGACCCAGACGTGTTGCGCCGCATCGAGGCGACGGGCGTGCTCGAACGGATCGCGTCAGCGCAGGGGCGCGTGCTTGGCAGTCTGCTCAGCTCGTCGCGTATGGCTCGGCTCGTCGAACAACAGGCGCTCGACGGCGAGGCTGCCTATGCGCCGACTGAGTTCCTCGCGAGCCTGCGGCAGGGTATCTGGCGCGAGCTAAGCGCCGGAACGGTGACGATCGACGCCTATCGGCGCAACCTCCAGCGGCTCCATCTGTCGACGATGAATCGCAAGCTGACCAGGCAGGGGCGGGGCGACGAGCGGGCGTTCATCCGCGGCGAGCTGCGCTCGATCGACGGCATGCTCGACGGCGCATTGGCGCGGACGGGCGACCGAGAGACGGAGCTGCACCTGGAAGATGCGCGCGACCAGATCGCCCGCGCGCTCGACCCGAGGTTCGTCGCCGCGGCGTCGCGCGCCGGCATCGTGGGGCTCGCGGAGCGGATCGGGCCTCCGGATCCGTCGGACTCGCGGGCACTGCTCGATTGCTGGATTGACTACTCAATCGCGCGTGTACCGGAATTCGCGTCGAACTGGTGGGATCGGTGAAGGAGGATCTGATGACTCGCACAGCATCCGCACTCGCAACAATGCTGCTGTTCACGATGGGGACGGCCTCCGCCGAGGTCATCCGCATTCACGTGGACACGCGCGTGGACATCGCCGGCGGCCAGGCATACGGCCTCGCAGGACCCTACGAAGGACTGTCGGGGACGATCTTCTTCGAGGTGGACCCGACGAATCGGGTCAATCAGATCATCACCGACATCAACGTAGCGCCCAGGAACCAGAACGGGAGGGTCGAGTTCCGCTCGGACTTCTACCTCATCAAACCGAAGGACATCGAGCGAGGCAACGGCACCATCCTCTACGAGGTCTCCAATCGTGGCGGCAAGGGCATGCTCGGCTATTTCAACAACGCCGCCGGCAGCCGAGCGCCGCAGACCGCCGAAGAAATGGGCGACGGCTTTCTCCTGCGGAACGGCTTCTCTTTGCTCTGGCTCGGGTGGCAGTTCGATGTGCCACTGCAAGGTGGACGGATGCGCGTCTACACGCCGATCGCCACCGACGGCGGCAACCCGATCTCCGGCCTCGTGCGCAGCGAGGTCGTCGTGACCGAACGCGTCTACGACCGCTCGCTCGCCGACCGCAATCACATCGCGTATCCCGTCGCCGACCCAAACGATCCCGCGAACGTCATGACCGTTCGGGACGGCGTCGACCAAGCGCGGCGCGTCGTGCCGCGGAGTCAGTGGCAGTTCGCCCGCCGCGAGGAGAACGGGACGATCATCGACGACGCGACCCGTGTCTACCTCGAGGACGGCTTCGAACCGCACAAGCTCTACGACATCGTTTACGTCGCGAAGGACCCGGCGCTGGTCGGACTCGGACCCGCTGCCGTGCGCGACCTGATTTCGAGGATGAAATACGGCAACTCGCCGGAGTTGGCGCTCCCCGCCGGCGCCATCGAGCATGCCGTCGCCTGGGGTGTATCGCAGAGCGGGCGTTTTCTCCGGACGTTTCTCTATCACGGTTTCAACCGGGACGAGGTGGATCGCCGGGCGTTTGACGGCGTGATGGCACACGTGGCGGGCGGGGGGCGGGGCAGCTTCAACCACCGCTTCGCGCAGCCCTCGCGCGACGGGCATCCGTTTCTCAACAAGCTGTACCCGAGCGACATCTTTCCCTTCGCTGACGTCGTGCAAAGCGACCCAGTGACAGACATGCGTGACGGCCTGCTGGCCGGCATCCAGCCGCAGCACATGCCGAAAGTCTTCTACACGAACTCGTCATACGAGTACTGGGGACGGGCAGCCTCGCTCATCCACACGACCCTCGACGGGTCAGCGGACGCCCCGCTGATGGACAACGTGCGGATCTACTCGTTCGCTGGTGGCCAGCACGGCCCGGGGCGCTTTCCGCCACGCCACACGAGCGGGCAGCAGTTGAGCAACCCGAACGACTATTCCTGGTTCCTCCGGAGCCTGCTGCTAGCGATGGACAACTGGGTCGACGATGACGTGGCTCCGCCCGCGAGCGTATATCCCCGCGTCGCCGACGGTGACCTCGTCATGCCGGACGATCTCCGCTTCCCCGACCTCCCCGACGTCGGCCAGCCGGCCGAGCCGCACCTCGCGTACCGGGCGGTCTACGGACCGGAGTTCAGGACGCGGGGCATCGTCGCGGTGCAGCCGCCAGAGGTGATCTCCGCGTTTCCGGTAATGGTGCCGAAGGTTGACGGCGACGGGAACGAGACCGCGGGTCTGATGATGCCGGAGGTCGCGGTGCCGCTCGCCACCTACACCGGCTGGAACCTGTTCCGTGCTGAGAGCGGGCCAACGGACGTCTTGTCGAGCATGCAAGGCTCGTATATTCCGTTCCCGCGCACGCGCGCCGACAGGGATCGGACGGGTGACCCGCGGCCCTCGATTGAGGATCGATACCCCAGCCGGGCGGCGTATCTGGGTCACGTGTCGGCCGCCGCGCTCGCGCTTGTCGACGACGGCTACCTGTTGGCCGAAGATCTCTCGCCGATCCTCACGCAGGCGGGACGCCACTGGGATTACCTGATGGAAGAGGACAGTAGTCAGAACCAACCGTAACTCCCGGCGTCCGGTTATGTTGCTTGCGTAGGGCAGGCTGGCCTGCTCGGTGCACGGCTGAAGCCGTGCGCCACGGCGATGCGTGTCGCGAGGTTGCGGCCTCTACCTCTCCGGTTGCCGCGTGGTGGCGGTTACGAGCGAACGGTGGCTGACGATCAGACGTTCCGCATCATCCTCGCGCTCGGGATGGCCGTGTTCGTGCCGGTCGGCCTCTATCACCGAATACATTCACAAGCCACCCGTGAGCCGCTGGACCGCCGGCAGGAGGGGCTCTTCATCCTCTTTACGCTCCGCCCGTTTGGGCTAGCGGCGATGGGCGGCATGGTGTTGTTCATCGTGAACCCCGCATGGATGGCTTGGTCCTCGGTGCCGCTGCCGGTCTCGCTGCGCTGGGTCGGGGTGGCGATCGGCGTACCGACGCTTGTCCTTGGGATCTTGACGTTCCGCTCGATTGGCACGAACATCACCGACACCGTCGTCACCAGGCGGGAGCATACGCTGGTCACGACCGACCCGTATCGGTTCGTCCGCCACCCTTTCTATACGACGAGCTTCTGCGGTTTTCTCGCGAATGCACTCACAACGGCCAATTGGTTCCTCGCGCTGACCGGAGCGATCGCGCTGCCGCTCATCGTCATTCGAACCGCGACCGAAGAGGCGCACCTGGTTAAGCGCTTCGGCGATGACTACCAACGGCACATGGAGCGGACCGGCCGATTCTTTCCGCGACTCGGGTCGTTACAGGCGACCCGCACGTAGTAGCGCGGGTCTTCCAGCCCCGCCGACCCGGCGATCCTCAAGACCGCCATCACGGACTCGGGCTCCGGGAGCTGACGCACGATGCCAGAGCCACGGGCAAGTTGAGGAGTACTGCGTGCATATACGTTTTGGTGTCGGCTCCGTGTTGCACGTCTGGCTCCTGGTCGGACTCCTGACCCCGGCCGTCGCTGCGGCGCAGCCGGCGCCAACCGGGCGGCCACCGAACGTCATCATCATCACGGCCGACGACCTCGGCTACGGCGATCTCGGCAGCTACGGCCATCCGACAATCCGCACACCGGCGCTCGACCGCCTGGCCGCCGAAGGCCAACGTTGGACCAGCTTCTACGCGCAAGCGCCTGTCTGCTCGCCCAGCCGCGCCGCGCTGCTTACCGGACGCCTGCACCTGCGGAGCGGGATGTTTGGTCGCCGGACGGGGGTCTTCTTTCCCGACTCCCGAGCGGGTCTGCCTGCCGACGAGGTGACGCTCGCCGAAGCGCTCCGGGACGTCGGCTACGCGACCGGCATCGTCGGCAAATGGCACCTCGGCCACCTAACGGAGTTCCTCCCGACCCGGCACGGCTTCGACTCCTGGTTCGGGATCCCGTACTCCAACGATATGGACTGGAACCTGCCAGACGGACTCGACAACCGAACGGCCTACTTCGCCCCCGACGTCGACTACTGGCAGGTGCCGCTCATGCGCGACGAGACGGTGATCGAGCGTCCGGCCGAACAGTCGACGATCACGCGGCGTTACACAGAGGAGGCGGTGCGTTTCATCGGCGAGCACAAGGACGGGCCGTTCTTCCTCTACGTGCCCCATTCGATGCCGCATATGCCGCTCTTCGTTTCCGACGCATATCGCGGGCGGAGCGCCGCGGGGATCTACGGCGATGTCATCGAAGAGATCGACTGGAGCGTGGGACAGATTGTCGACGCGGTCGAGACAGCCGGCCTCGCCGAGCACACGCTGGTCATCTTCACCAGCGACAACGGACCGTGGCTCAGCTTCGAGACGCATGCTGGGACCGCGGGCCTGCTCCGCGACGGCAAAGGCACGACGTTCGAGGGGGGGATGCGTGTGCCCGGCATCTTCTGGTGGCCGGGTACGATCGAGGCCGGTGTGACCCAGGAGATCGGCTCGAGTATGGATCTCTTCACGACCGTCGTATCGATCGCCGGCGGCACGATGCCCGACGATCGTCCGATCGACGGGGTCGACCTCAGTCCCGCCCTGTTCGACAGCCGGGCGAGCCCGCGTCGCACGATGGCCTACTACCGGATGGGGGAGCTCTTCGCATTTCGTCTGGGCTCGCACAAGGTGCACTTCATCACCGAGGGGCGCTACACGCTCGACCCGGCGCGGGCGCACCACGACCCGCCGCTGCTCTTCAATCTCGACGTGGATCCCGCGGAGCGCTACGACGTGGCCGCGTCACAGCCCGAGGTCCTGGCCAGCGTGCTCGTCGAGGTGGCGCGGCACCAGGCCGGCATGACGGTCGCGGAGCCGCTCTTCGACCGCCGCGGTCGTTAAGTAGGCGGGGGCTGTGCCCAAGAACCCCGCCGCGGAGGCGCTACGCGCGCATCACGGCCTAACCGCCGCGCATCGCTGAGTACAGCGCGATGTGGCCGTCGACGACCCGGTGTCGCGCCGCCTCGTTCGGTTCGAGCGTCCACACGCCCCGTTCGGCTGTGCCGCCGAGCGCGATGCCGTCCGCTCGCGGCATCATGTGAATCCCGATCCCAACGTCATCGGCCGGCCCGATCCCACCAGACGTCCGGAAGTTCACCTCCCGCTGCGGCACCAGGTGCGTCAGCTGTCCTTTGACAGGCATCAGCTCGGCGTCGCCGAAGAGGTCGCGTGACCCCAGCCCGGTGCAGTTGACGACGATCGGCTCGCTGAGCGTCATGAGGTCGCGCCGCGTGTCGAACGTGCGGATGACGATCCGCCCACCCGCGTCGCGGACGTCGCGGACCAGCGCGTCGAGATAGATCGACGGCTCGATGCGGATCGATGGCTGTCGCGTTGCATAGCGGAGAGGGAACGGGTGTTCGCCCGGTTCAAGCACGACCCGGCCGGTCCGCAAGTGGTCCGAGAGGAGCGGCAGCCGATCGCCGTCGCGCCGCGGCACGCGCACCTCGTCCATCGTCTCGTAGGTATCGATCCACGACACGCCATAACCGCTCCCGACCAGCACCTGGAGCTGCCGGTAGGAGATCTCGGCCACCTCTTTGAACTGCGCATCCCATGCATCCGTGCGACGCTCGGCATCAACCAGCCCGGAGGTCGGCGTGAAGCCGGCCAGCGACATGTTTGACGTCGTGTCGGGCGGCACCGTCTTCGCATAGATCGTCACATCGAAGCCACGACGCTGGAGCTGCCGAGCGGTGGTCAGGCCGACCGCACCGCAGCCGAGAACCGCCGCGCGCCGGGAGTCATGCTCTAACGCCCAGGTGGCCGCCACCGCGCCGCACCCCCACGACAGCGACATTCCAGAGCCGCCGTGGCCGTAGTTGTGGATGACGGTCTTCGCGTCGAGCGAGTCGGTTCTGAGTACGAAACCCGACGGCCGGTGCGGGCGCAGGCCGACGGTGGTGCGGATGAGGCGGTCCCACGACGCGCGGACGCGCGGGAGACTCAGTACCAGACGCCTGTCGGCCGAAACGGCGTTGGCGACCCGTCGCGCGCACCCGCCGAGTCCGAGGCCGACGGCGGCCATGGCGCCGGTTCCGAGGAAAGTACGTCTGTCCATCCATCACCCCTGTCAGAGATCAGGCGCTCAAATCATAGATGGAGTGGCGGACGGCTTCTAGTGCCCTATTGCGAGGAGAGGATCGTGATCTTCGTTTCGCTGGCCGTGTTGCTTGACTAAGTCAACTCAGCAAACACCAACTCATGGGGAAGTCGAAGTCGATTCACCCAACAAAGACGCATCCGTCTCGCCTGGTTGAGCGCGCCCGCGCCGGGGAGAAAGTCATCATCGCACGCGGCAAGACGCCCGTGACCCGCCTCATCCCACTGGAGGCGATTGAGCCACGCGGCCGCTTCGGCGCCATGCGCGGTCTGGCGCGTGTCACGGCGGCGTTCTTTAAATTGCTCCCGTCAGAAGAGCTCGATCGTTGGGGCGTGTCGGACGTGCGTCTGCTGCTCGACACACACACGTTCCTCTGGTGGCTCGACGGCGACCGCCGATTGTCGCGCAAGGCTCGCACGTTGATCGGCGAGGCAGCGAACGTCGTGTTCGTGAGCACTGCCTCGGCCTGGGAAATCTCGACGAAGGCACGGCTGGGCAAGCTGCTCGGTGCATTCGACGTCGCGGCGGACATCGTCCGCCGCATCGCCGGCCAGGGCTTTGCCGGGTTGGACCTCACGATCATCCACGCTCAACGCGCAGGCCGTCTGCCGAAGACGCATCGCGATCCGTTCGACCGGATGATGATCGCGCAGTCGCAGTATGAGGATCTCCCCATCGTTAACAACCAGCGGCTGTTCGACAGTTACGGCGTGACGCGAATCTGGTGGGGTCGATCCGATCCGCAGATAATGGGCAGCCGCCGCCGCGCACGACTTCTATCACGCGGGGCAGATCCAGCCGCTGAAGAAACTACGGGCGGGCGTCTGAAACGGCACCGGTCGCCGGTGCCTGATCAGTCGGGACCGGCCCAGACGATCAGAGGGACTTCTCCACCAGATGCCCGCACCGCTCCCCGCGACGACCGGCGGGGCGAAGTTTACCCCGCCATCTCGATGAGAACGAAGGCCCCACACCGCACCTCTGAACGCACGGATCGTACCAGCCTCACCAGCGTCGCGGTCGTGAGATAGACTGGCCGGACCGGAGCGAGAGCTTGCGATGCGGAAGTTTCAGCCAACTGTCCACACCACCTTGCTCGCGCTCGTCGTCATCGCAGTCGCCGTGCCTTCGCCCCTCGATGCCAAGACCGGCGAATGGCGCGCCTACGCCGCTGACCACGCGGCGTCGAAGTACTCCCCCCTCGACCAGATCACCGCAGACAACGTAAAGGAGCTGGAAATCGTCTGGCGCCAGTCGGCAATCCCCGACGCCACCCGGCACGGCAACGACATGCGGGCGCCGAGCTATCACCAGAATACGCCGCTGATGGCCGGTGGGCTGCTCTACATCAGCACTGGGATGGGAATCGTGGCGGCGCTCGACCCAACGACGGGCGACGTCGTCTGGGCCGATATCCCCCCGGGCCGGGAGGGCAAACGGACAGGCGCCGGCGCCCGCGGCGTCGCCTATTGGACCGACGGCCGCGACGCGCGGATCATCGCGGTGATCGGCTCCACGCTCGTTGCCCTCGACGCGACGACAGGCGAGCGAGTTCTCGGCTTCGGCGAAACGGGCGAGGTCGACCTGACCCGGGGGTTCGATACGCGCGACGAGGTGGCGTCGTTCGGTTGGCGATCGGCGCCCATCATCGCGAACGACGTCATCATCATCGGCTCGCAGATCGACGACATCAACTTTGCAACCAAGCCGGCCGGCCTCGAGGGCGCTCCCGGAGACGTGCGCGGCTTCGACGTGCAGACCGGGGAGCAGCTCTGGATCTTCCACACGGTCCCGCAGGAGAACGAACCCGGCGTCGAGACGTGGCTGGTCGATCCGGAAGCCGACCAGGCGTCGTGGGAGTACACCGGCAACGCCAATATGTGGGCGGCGGCAGCGGCTGACGAGGAGCTCGGATACGTCTACCTGCCGCTGTCGACGCCGACGAACGACTACTACGGCGGGCATCGGCCGGGTGACAACCTCTTCGCCGAAAGCCTGGTTTGTCTGGAGGCGCGAACCGGCCGGCTCGTCTGGTATTTCCAGGCGGTCCACCACGGCCTGTGGGACTACGACTTCCCCGCCCCGCCCAACCTCGTCGACATCACAGTCGATGGCCGCGCGATCAAGGCGGTCGCCATTGTGAGCAAGCAGGCGTTCACGTATGTCTTCGACCGGATCACCGGCGAGCCGGTCTGGCCGATCGAGGAGCGGCGGGTGCCGCCCGGCGACGTGCCCGGTGAGTGGTACGCCGCCACGCAGCCGTTTCCGACAAAGCCGCCGCCGTTCGACCGCCAGGGTGTGACGCTGGATGACCTGATCAACTTCACGCCCGAGCTGCGCGCCGAGGCGTTGGCGATCGTCGAGGACTACGTCATTGGTCCGATGTTCACCGCGCCGTCGCTCGTCGACGGGCGTCCCGGTGGCACGCGCGGAACGATTCAGCATCCCGGCACGGTGGGCGGCGCCAATTGGACCGGCGCCGGCGTCGATCCGGAGACCGGCGTGCTCTACGTCCCATCCATCCACAGCACCAACATCATCGGCATCGTCCGATCGGAGCACCCACGCGCCGAGATGCGCTGGGTCCGAAAGGAATACACCTACGCGATGGGACCGCAGGGGCTGCCGTTGTTGAAGCCACCCTACGGCCGGCTCACGGCGCTCGACCTCAACACGGGGACCATCCTCTGGCAGAAACCGAACGGCGAAGGCCCGCGCGACCATCCGGCGCTGCGCGGCCTTGATCTCCCGTGGCTCGGCCAAGCTGGGCGAGCAGCGCCGCTCGTGACGAAGACGCTGCTGTTCGCCGGCGAGGGCATCAACGGCCAGTTCGGCACCACCCCCCCCAACAGCGGTGGCAAGAAGTTCCGCGCCTACGACAAGCGGACCGGCGACATCGTGGCGGAGCTAGATCTTGACGGCGGCACGACAAGCGCCCCGATGAGCTACATGGCCGGCGGCAGGCAGTACATCGTCGTGGCCATCGGCTGGGACGATCGACCGGCAGAGTACATCGCACTCGCGCTAGCCGGCTAGCCGGCTAGCCGACAGATGGTCGACCCATAGCGCAGCCGTTTGCCATTGTTGTCTCTTGTGACGACACTTTACACATGAAAGCGGTCGGCATCGGGGAACTCAAGACGCGTTTGACCCCGTTCGTGAGGGAGGTGTGCGCGGGCGAGGTCGTGCTGATCACCGATCGTGGGAGCGTCGTCGCGGAAATCCGCGCCCCATCCACATTCGCCGATCCAGAGTCAGTAGTATTGGGATCGATGACGGTCGTCACGCTTGACGAACGGATTCGTCAGAACGCGGTCGCACTCGGCTTCGCGACCGCGCCTTAGGCGCCGTCGCACGGGGTTGGCGGCAATCATGGACGGCGTGATTCACCGGCAGACCCTTGGCGACCTGTTGCGGCGAACCGCGGCCCGCCTGCCAGACAAACCGGCGATCGCGAGCGGTGACGTCGCATGGACCTACCGCGAACTCGACACGATCTGCAACCGGCTCGCACACGGGCTGGCGGCTCGAGGCGTCGAAGCTGGCGACCGTGTGGCGATCCTGTCCCGGAACTCGCACGCGTTCGCCGCGCTCCGGTTCGCGGTCGCCCGGGCGGGCGCCGTCCTCGTCCCGATCAACTTCATGCTCAACGCCGAGGAGGTGGCCTACATCCTGAATCACTCGGGCGCGCGCCTGCTCTGCGCGGCCACGGAGTTCGTCCCGACGGCGGTCAAGGCGACCGCGACGGTCGCGACTGTCGAACGGCTGGTTCAACTCTCCGGCGACGCGACAGACACACCCCCCCCGGGCTGGATCGCGTACGACGACCTCATCGCTGATCAGGTGACCGAGCCGACGGTCGACCTCAATGGTGGGAGCGTCGCGCAGATTATCTATACCAGCGGCACCGAGTCCAGACCGAAGGGCGCGGTGCTGACCCACGACGCCATCATCTGGCAATACGTCAGCTGCATCATCGACGGCGAGATGCGCGTGGACGACATCGTGCTCCACGCGCTGCCGCTGTACCACTGCGCACAGCTCGACGTCTTCCTCGGACCGTCGGTCTATCTCGGCTCCAGCGGCGTCATCGTGGCGCAACCGTTGCCCGACGTCGTCCTGCCGCTCATCGAACGCCACCGGGTAACGTCGTTCTTCGCGCCGCCAACGGTCTGGATCGGGTTGCTCCGCTCCCCCTTGTTCGATCGGCACGACATCTCGTCGCTCGGCAAGGGCTACTACGGCGCGGCAATCATGCCGGTCGAGGTGCTGCACGAGCTTGGCCAGCGCCTCCCGCAGACGCGCTTCTGGAACTTGTATGGTCAGACAGAAATTGCCCCGCTCGCCACGGTACTCGGACCCGAGGACCAGGTGCGCAAGGCGGGGTCAGCCGGACGGGCGACACTCAACGTCGAAACGCGCGTCGTCGACGATACCGGGCATCCGATCGCGCCCGGCGAGACCGGTGAGATCGTCCATCGCTCACCCCAGTTGCTTCGCGGCTACTACCACGACGACGAGCGCACGCGTGAAGCGTTCGAGGGCGGCTGGTTTCACAGTGGCGACCTCGCGACCGTCGACGACCACGGCTACATCACGGTCGTCGACCGTAAGAAGGACATGATCAAGTCGGGCGGCGAGAACGTGGCCAGCCGCGAGGTCGAGGAGACGATCTACAGCGTATCGGCGGTTTCCGAGGTGGCCGTGATCGGCCTGCCGCATCCGTACTGGATTGAAGCGGTGGTCGCCGTCGTCGTCCCTCGGGCCGGTGAGACGATGGCGGAGGAGGACGTCCTGTCCCACTGCCGTGCGCACCTTGCCGGCTTCAAGGTCCCGAAGCGGGTCGTCTTCGCCGACGCGCTGCCGAAGAACCCGAGCGGCAAGGTGCTGAAACGCGACCTGCGCCAGCGCTACTCGGACCTGCTGCGGAACGACGCTTGACTCCCGGCCTCCCGGGAGCCACCATTGCCCACGATTCCGGCGACAACCTGATTGCGGGCCTGAAGAGCGGGAGGCGAACATGCGTGGAACCCTTCGTCTGATTGGCTACGTCTGTGTGGCCGTTGCCATCTCTGCTGGCGCGGCGTGGGTCGGTGGGTCGACCGCCGCCCAGGGTGATGACATTCAGGGCGTCGTCAACGGGCCCGCCGGGCCAGAGGCCGGCGTCTGGGTTATCGCGGAAACCGACGACTTCGACACCGGGTTCCGCAAGATCGTCGTCACCGACGACGCAGGTCGCTTCCTCGTACCGGATTTACCTGATGCCTCCTACGAGGTATGGGTGCGCGGGTACGGATTGGTTGACTCGACGAAGACCGGAGCCCAGCCAGGCGACGAGCTTGATCTGTCGGCGCAGGCCGCCGAGACTCCTCACGAGGCGGCGCGAATCTACCCCGCCAACTACTGGTACTCCCTGCTCGAGGTGCCGCCCGCGGGTGACTTCCCCGGCACAGGGCCGCGCGGCAACGGCATCGGCACGGCCATGCGGACGCAGGCGGACTGGATCGACCGTCTCAAGGATGGATGCCAGCTCTGCCATCAGCTCGGCAACCAGGCGACTCGTGAGATGCCGATGCTCGACCTCGGCGATTTCGACTCCACGGCGGACGCCTGGGAGTATCGGATCCAGGCCGGGGGCGCCGGCCCCGCAATGTCTGTCGAGATCAACCGAATGGGCCGTCCGCGCGCCCTCGAGCTATATGCCGACTGGAGCGACCGGATCGCCGCCGGTGAGTTGCCACCGGTGCCGCCGCGCCCGCAGGGCAAGGAGCGCAACCTGGTCCTGAGTATGTGGGCGTGGGGCCACCCCCGTGGGATGGTCCACGACGAGGTCTCGACCGACAAGCGCAACCCGACGCTGTACGGCGACGGGCCAATTTACGGTGTTGGCGGAGCCGGCCTCGTCATCACCGATCCGCGCACGCACCGGTCAATCCGCATGGATCTGAACACACGCCTCGAGCGGCAGCCGCGTGGCGACTCGTATCAGGGGTCCTCGACAGCGATTCCGTCACTCTACTGGGCCGGCGAGGGACCGACTGGCCTCGAGAGCCGGAGCGCGCACAACCCGATGATGGACGACAAGGGTCGCGTCTGGATTACGCAGTACGTGCGACCGAACGATGTCCCCGACTGGTGTCTGGACGGATCGGACCACCCGTCGGCCCAGTACTACCCGATTCAGCATCGCGCCGAGTCGCGCCAGGTGTCCTACTACGACCCGGAGACCGAGACGTTCGTACTGATCGATACCTGCTACTTTACGCACCATCTGCAGTTCGCCGACGATGCCGATGACACGCTCTGGCTGAGCGGCTCGACCGAGGCGATCGGCTGGCTGAACACCCGGCTCTATGACGAGACCGGGGACGAGCGCGCGTCGCAGGGCTGGTGCCCGACGGTGCTCGACACCAACGGCGACGGACGCATCACAAAGCCCTGGAACGCGGGGACCGCCCAGGGCGGCGGCGTGCTGGACCCGGCGA
>CAZYFH010000017.1:0-74171 GCA_964646815.1 uncultured Vicinamibacteraceae bacterium
CGGCTGCGTCGGCGCATACCACTCGCCCGGCACGTCACCCGGAGGCACGGGCCGTTCTTCGATCGGCCAGACCGGCTCGCCGGTGACGCGGTCGAAGACATACGTGTACGCCTGCTTCGTCACCACCGCCACCGCCTTGATCGGCCGACCGTCAACCACGATGTCGACCATCACAGGGGCCGCCGTCGCGTCGTAATCCCAGAGCCCGTGGTGGATGAACTGGAAGTGCCAGACCCGCTCACCGGTCGCCACGTTGACACAGACGATGCTCTCCGCGAAGAGGTTGTCGCCGTGCCGATGACCGCCGTAGAAATCGTTCGTCGGGGTGCCGATCGGCAGATAAACGTAGCCGAGCTCTGGATCGGCGCTCAGCATGCCCCACGCGTTCGTGGATCCGGAATACTCCCATGATCCGTTCTCCCACGTCTCGTTACCGAATTCGCCCGGCTGCGGGATGGTGTGGAACTCCCACAGCTCCTCGCCGGTCCGCACGTCGAAGCCGCGGACGTCACCGGGCGCGTCGAGCATGTTGCGGGGGCGGTCGTAGATGACCGACCCAATGATGACCACGTCGCCCACGACGATCGGCGTCGACATCAACTGATAGTCTTCGCGCGGGATCGGCCGGCGGAGTCCCTGCGTGGCATCGATGGCACCATCGGCGCCGAAGTCGGCAATGGGCCGTCCGGTGCGCGCGTCAATCGCCCACAGATAGGCGTTGCCGGTCGGTAGGAAGATACGGGACTCCTGGCCGTCGGACCAATACGCCACCCCTCGAGCGTTGTAGCCCATGTTCGCCGGCCGTTCGCCTTCCCAGACCCCCGGGTCGAACACCCACAGCGATTCGCCCGTCGCGGCATCGATCGCCGCGGCCTGTGACAGCGACGTCTTAATATAGAGGATGCCATCGGCCAGCACCGGCGTCGCCTTGAAGGAGGCTGGTAGCGATGGCAGCGTCGTCCGGTTGGCCGTCACGACGTCGTTGTCCGGGGATGCCCAGCGCCAAGCGATCCGAAGCTGATCGACGTTGTCGCGGTCGATCTTGTCGAGCGGCGAGTACTTGGTACTCGCGTGATCGCCGCCGTAGGTAGGCCACTGCCCCGCGGGCGCGCCCTGCTGCGCGGCGGCGGACGTCGCCGCGAGTAACGCTGCGAGCACGCCGATCCCGATGCGATACGGCATGGAGACCCCCAGTCCGTGTACGAGTATTGTCTGACGATCGCCGGCGCTACTCGAGCGCAAGTGCTAGCAGGCCAGCCTCATTGGCAGTGCCATACGCCGTCACGATGAACTGCTTCCCATTCTGCATGTAGGTCATCGGTGTACCCGTCGGCGCCACGTCGAGCTCCACCGCGTGAACCGTCTTGCCGGTGGCCTTGTCGAAGGCGAGCAGAAACGGCGTGGCGGACAACGCGGGCGTCAACGCTTGGTCCGCGGGCCTACGGAAGTCGAGATCCGGGCTGTCCCTCCGCCCACGGAACCCGAGAAACAGCAGCGTCTTCGTCAGCAGCGGTCCGGTATAGGAGCCACCGCCGAGCGGGCCCGGATCGGGAACGCCCATGTCGATCAGCTCTCGTCGCGGGCCGTCGCCGAGCGGGACCACCCACGCGCGCGTCCCATCATTAAGGTCGAACGCGCTGAGCCGCACGTACGGCGGCTTCCAGAGCGGCAGGCCCCGTGGACCTTGCAGGCGCGCGCCGCGTCCCGGCTGATAGCGCATGTCCGAACGGCTGGGGTCGGGTGGCTCGAGCTGAACGACAGTGGGCGCGGTGCGCGACGGGACGTAGAGCCAGCCGGTCTCGGGATCGACCGCCGCGCCGTGCCAGTTCGCGCCGCCGCCCGCGCCCGGCATCAGGATCGTCCCCCGTTTGCCGTCGTCCACCAGCGTGATCGGCTCGAAGATCGGCCCGTAGACGAACTCGTTCAGGATCTCGACCGCCTCCGCGCGCAGCTCCGGTGTGAAATCGATGAGGGAGTCGACCGAAACCCCCTGGCGGTCGAACGGCGGCGGCTTCGTCGGGTGCGGTTGCGTCGGCGAGTACCACTCGCCCGGCACGTCACCACGCTTCACCGGCCGCTCCTCGATCGGCCAGACGGGCTCGCCGGTCACCCGGTCGAACACGTACGTGTACGCCTGTTTGGTCACCACCGCCACCGCCTTGATCGGCCGCCCATCGACCACGATATCGACGAGCGCCGGCGCGGCGGTCGCGTCGTAGTCCCACAACCCGTGATGGATGAATTGGAAGTGCCAGACCCGCTCGCCGGTCGCAGCATCGAGGCAGACGATGCTCTCCGCGAACATGTTGTCGCCGTGCCGATGGCCGCCGTAATAGTCGTTCGTCGGTGTCCCAATCGGGAGGTAGACGTAGCCGAGCTCCGTGTCGGCCGTCAGCATGCCCCAGGCGTTCGTCGCCCCGGAGTATTCCCAGGAGCCGTCCTCCCATGTCTCGTTCCCGAACTCGCCCGGCTGCGGAACGGTGTGGAATTCCCACAGCTCTTCCCCGGTCCGCACGTCGAAGCCGCGCACGTCACCTGGCGCATCGAGCTTAGACTGTGGTCGGTCCATGATGACCGACCCGATGACGACCACATCGCCGACGACGATCGGCGCCGACATTAACTGATAATCCTCGCGCGGAATCGGGCGACGGAGCCCCTGCGTCGCATCGATCGCGCCGTCGGCGCCGAAATCGGCAATCGGCCGGCCGGTCCGCGCGTCGATCGCCCACAGGTACGCGTTGCCGGTCGGCAGGAAGATGCGGGCGTCCCGGCCGTCTGACCAGTACGCCACGCCCCGCGAGTTATAGCCGGTGTTCGCCGGGCGCCACTCCTCCCAGCTCCCGGGGTCGAACACCCAGAGCGTCTCGCCGGTCGCGGCGTCGATCGCAGCGGCCTGTGACATCGACGTCTTGATGTACAGCACGCCGTCAGCGAGCACCGGCGTCGACTTGAACGCGGCCGGCAGCGTCGGCAGCGTCGTGCGGTTGTCGGTCACGACGACGTTGTCAGGTGAATCCCAGCGCCAGACGACCCCGAGGCGTTCGACCGTCTCGGCATCGATCTGATCGAGTGGCGAGTACTTGGTGCTGCCGTGATCGCCTCCGTAGGCGGGCCACTGACCGGGTGGGGTTCCTTGCTGCGCGAAGGCGGACGACGACCAGAACAGACCCGCCGCCAGAACGGAAACGTGGACGCGCTGTCGCATGGGGACCCCCTGAGTGCCCCATAGTATCGCCCGAACCTGGCGGACGCTACTCGGCTCGCAGTGCTGTGATCGGGTCGACGGCCATCGCCCGCCGCGCGGGAGCAGAGGACGCAAGGAGCGCCACGCTCAGCAAGACGGCATTGACGCTACCGAAGGCAACGACATCAGTTGAGCTGACACCGTAGAGCAGACTCCGAAGCAGCCGGCTCGTCTCAAACGACCCGATCAGAGCGGCAGTGACACCGGACGGCGCCAGCACCATGCCGTGCCGTGCCGGATGACGAGACCGAAGATCTCGCTCCGCTGCGCGCCGAGCGCCAGCCGGACGCCGAGCTCGCGTCGCCGCCGGCATCCAGAGCGCGATCATCCCCACCGTCCTTCCTGCCGAGCCTTCTCGATCAGTTCAGACAGCAATTTCAGGCCTGCCTCGGACAACGTCGCCTGATCGAACAGCGCGGCCAACACCTCCTTGGTCGATCCCTCGAAAAGCGTCTGCATAACCTGAGTGAGCGCGGAGCGGCGGGTCTTCTCGGGTGGCAGCGTTGACAGGAACACATATGGTTCCCGCACCGACCTGAGCTCGTCCACGGACGCCGGTCGAGCGGGTGCCAATTGCGTCGCTGCAGGCGCCCGCCGGTCAGTGACCCCATACTGGCACCCGAGCGCTCCCATCACCCCAAACAGGAGACTCCACAACAAGGTAGGACGCGACCGAGGAGGATGACCGCCCACCACGTGCACCGCACGGATTCTGGGTCCACGGCCCGCGAGCCTAGTGGACCGCGATCGGGCCAGGCGTCGAGTGCGTAACGGGAACGAATCGGTCGGGTCCGTGACGACAAACCGGCTTAGGAAGACCGTCGTTCCGCAGCGGCCTGCGCTCGCTGGAGGTAACCGCTCACGTTCACGCGCGCACAGAACTCGAAGAACGCCGGCCGCGGACCAGTCCAGCGCAACTCGTCCACGTCGTCGAACACCGGCAGGTCACGTCGCAACATGGCGAGATCCTTGAACAGCGCCGCCTCCTCCCGGTGGGCGGCCAGGGTGCGCGCCAGCGACGCGGCGCCGCGCACCCTCACATCCCACACGCGGGGATCGTCCGGGATCGACTCGAGGTGCTCGTAGCAGGCGAGTACCGCGGACGCCGACTTAGCACCCCACCCGCGCAGTCCCGGGAACCCATCGGCTGAATCGCCCATCAGCGCCAGGTAATCAGGAATAGATGGCGGGGCGACACCGAATCGCTCACGCACGCCGTCGGCATCCCGCACGATTCCGGCGCGACGATCGAACTGCACGATGCGTCGGCCGTCGACCATTTGCGCGAGATCCTTGTCCGGCGTACAGATGAAGACCTGTTCGACGCGCGCATCGCTGGCGGCGCGGACGGCCGCGGACGCGAGCGCGTCGTCCGCCTCGTGTTTGACCGTCTTCCAGACGACGATTCCCAGCGCCTCGAGTGCCTCTTCGAGCGGATGGAACTGGGCGAGCAGCGTGGGGTCGATGCCCTCGCCGGTCTTGTAACCAGGCCAGAGCTCGTTCCGAAACGACTGGATCACGTGGTCGGTTGCCACGCCGATGTGCGTCACCTGCTCTTCCAGCATCGAGAGCAGCGAGCCGACGACGCCGCGCACCGCACCCATCTCGCTTCCGGCGGCATCGACAACGGGCGGCACGGCGTAGAAGTGTCGAAACAGCTCGTAGGTGCCGTCGATGAGGAAAACGTTCATCGGACCCTATTCTCTAGGGCCTGGCGGATGGAGGCTGGGAGAGGGGGTCCAGGTCACCGACGGGCTGACGCGACAGGCCGCCGCGCCAGAACGCGTCTTACGCGACTCCCTGATCGGCCAGCTCAGCCGCTTCCCGGCGCCGGCCGGACCGCTGGCCACGGCGAGGCTCGACGAAGGAACTGAGTCGGCGGCTCAGCGACGGATCGCGAAGCTTGCGCAGCGCGGCCGCTTCGATTTGGCGAATCCGTTCGCGCGTCAAGGAGAACTTCTCTCCGAGCTCGGCGAGTGTCGGCTCGGCTCCATCGCTCAGACCGAACCGCATCCGAATGACCTCGCGCTCCTTCGGGCTGAGGGTCTCGAGCACCGACTCCGTCTGACGCCGCAAGTCAAAAGCGACCGTCGCTTCGGCGGGGTTGACCGCCTGCCGGTCTTCAATGAAGTCGCCGAACTGGCTTTCATCACTATCACCGATCGGCGCGTCGAGCGACACGACCGTCTGCGCGATCTTCCGCGCTTTTCGCACGACTGACAACGGTAGGTCGGCGCGCTCGGCCAGCTCGTTCGGGGTCGGCTCGCGGCCGAGGTCACGCGTCAATGTCTGCATCGCGCGATTCAGCTTGTTGAGCGTCTCGATCATGTGGACCGGAATCCGAATCGTACGAGCCTGATCCGCGATGGCGCGCGTGATCGCCTGCCGAATCCACCACGTGGCGTAGGTCGAGAACTTGAAGCCACGGCGGTAGTCGAACTTATCGACCGCGCGCATCAGTCCGATGTTGCCTTCCTGGATGAGATCGAGGAACGCGAGACCCCGGTTGACGTATTTCTTAGCGACCGAGACGACGAGGCGCAGGTTAGCCTCGGTGAGTTCCTTCCGCGCCTTGTCCCCCTCTACGACGCCGCGCCGGATCGACTTCTGGATGACGGTCAGATCCGCTGCCGTCTCACCGAGGTCCTTCTTGCACTCCGAGAGCTCGCGCCGCGCCTCACGCAGGCCGGGGCTCACGGCCGACCGCTGCCCGCGGCGGCCGATCGCCGGGGACTGACGGCTCAGGTGCTCGACCCGGCGTTCCGCCCGCAGCAGCGTCGCGGCGGCCGACTCGACGCACTCGATCAGCGAACGACGCACGGCCGGCGTGAACTTGATGTGCCGGATGGTGTGCGACACCGCGATCCGGGCCCGCGCGACGCGCCACAAGGTGCGGGTGGACGGACGACGGCGGCGTTTGCGGACCGCAGCGGCACGCGCCTCCCGGCGCGCTAACTCCTTGAGCGAGTCGCGTACGGCATCTGCGTCGGTCAAGAACCGTTTGACGCGATTGGCCAGCTGGCGCTGCGACAACTCGGTGTCGGGCATCACAATGGTGTCGCGCAACGTGCGGTCGCCAGCGCGCAACTGATCGGCGAAATGACTGACTCGGTGCGCGGCGATAAGACTTCGCGACAACGCCCTCATGATCCGCAGCTCGCCGCGCTCGATGCGCTTGGCGATCGCGACCTCGCCCTCGCGAGTGAGCAGCGGCACGCGGCTCATCTGACGCAGGTAGGTCCGGACGAGATCCTGACCCTGATCCTCCTCGTGCGATGCGATCTGTGGCTCCCGAGGGCGCGCAGCCGGGCGCCGTTTCGGGTCGGCGACCTGTTCTGCGCCGTCGACCTCGACGCCCTGGCCCTCAAGGTCCTGCAGCAACGCGCTCAGATCCTCGACGTCGAGATCGGCTGGGGTGCGCTCCAGCACCTGATCGAGCGTCACGAACCCACGCCCAGCGCCCAGAGTCACGAGTTCACGAACGATGTCCTGGCGTTCCTGTGTCAGCAAGTGCCAACTCTCCCTCTATATACATATCGGCACCGCGTCAGGAAAACGACGCCGATGCCGGACAAACCCCTCCCCGCTTGTTAGGACGACACAGGAAGGCGCACGGTTTCTGCGAAAGTCGCTTATTGTATCAATAATTTGCTACTAATTGCGACACTTTTGGGCTTATCACCTAAGGCAGCGAGGGAAAGCACGACACGCATGATCGCGTTGCGAGTTCGGGCAGACACGGAGGGTTAGTCGGGTGACTACTAGCGCCTCTTCCGTGCGAGACGCGTTGGCAGGGCCTTTTGTTCGCTGACATAGCCGACCAGGCGGCGGCCGCGCGACGGCGCCTTCTTCCGTCATCATCCTGCGCGAAGTTGACGGACCCGCGCCTGTCTGGCGGCGGGCTACTCCCAGAACCGTAGCGGCACCAGATGACGGACACCCCGCAGCACGAGGCCCGCATAACGAAGTGCCCGCTCGCGGCGAACGTTCCACGGCAGGCCGTAGGCGCTCCGCAGCGCCTCGGGCAGTAATCCGACGGTTATTATGCGATCGAAGTCCATCGCCGGCCAACCGGCCGCCAGGTGGGCTCAGCAGGGCAACCGCGAGGTCGCGCGCTGTGTCGGTGACGACGAGCCGGCCGCTCTGATGGATGTCGTCCAGGCACCCCGCAACTGCTGCCGCCGTCTGCGGCAACCCGTCGGCCCGTACGAGGAGTGGTCCGACCGCGGCCGCTTCGGCGCAGTACTGACCCTCTTCTTCATCGGTCGTCAGCGTGCCGGCGAACAGCCGGTATGTCCGTAGCTGGCTATCGACAAGCGTCGCGTGCACCCAGGTGAGCAAGGTGGGGTCGGCAGCGGAGTAGTGCGTGCCCGCCCGAAACAGCCCAACCGTGTCCGGGAGACGCCCGTGCGCCCGCGCGTGGAGCGCATTGATCTGGGCGGCGGCCCGACGCACCTCCGGCTCGTTTCCGAACGTCAACGACAGCATCGCGCCAATCGTGCGGCGCATCCGTCGAAACTAGGCGAGGGCACCAGCCTCGAATTCGCTTTGGTGCGCGACTGCCGCGGCGACCAGAGGGTGCGCGATCTGGATCAAGATCGCACGACCCCCATCCGAGCACCACGACCGCCTCGCTGTTGACGCGACGCGAGAATACCGCGGTGTTTGCAACAAGGAGTGCAGGCAGCACCTAGAGTTGCGCAACCCACTTGCGAACCCCAGCTAACGATCCAATCACCTGAAGATCGACGTTCAAAACTCGGAGACGACGTGAGCGGTCAGACAACGATCAAGCCGAACCCGAACGGAACCTACCTCGTCACCAACTGCCGTCTCCTCAAGGGCATGATGAGCGGCAAGGAGTACGCCACGGAAGGAACGGTGGTGCTGTGCCGTTGTGGCGGCTCGCAGAACAAGCCGTATTACGACGGCACCCACAAGACCAACGGCTTCTCTGGCGAAAAGGCGGCCGATCGGGCGCCCGACAGACGGGAAAGGCACACCGGCGACGGCGTGACCATCCACGACAACCGCGGCATCTTCGCCCACGCCGGCCGCTGCACCGATGGGCTCAAGGCGGTGTTCAGCCTCGGCGAGGAGTCCTGGATCAACGCACGCGCAGAGCCGCCGCAGGCGATCGTCGAAACGATCGAGCCGTGCCCGTCGGGAGCACTCAGCTACACCACAGGCGACGCGGAGCATCGCGACCGCGAGAGCGACCCGATGGTGGTCATCGTGCCGAACGGGCTGTATGCGGTGAAGGGCAGCGCCGATTGTCAGGGCGCCGACTTAGGGGAAGGGGCATCACGCGAGCATTTCACGCTGTGCCGGTGCGGCCAGAGCAAGAACAAGCCATTCTGCAGCGGCGCGCACTGGTATCACCAGTTCGACGAGCACGCCCCGAAGCCCGACGCCCAACCTTAGTCAGGACCGCCTCGCGGCCGCCGGGGCCGCGCTCACCGGCGGCGCTCGACGCGTGCATGATCGAGGTAGCGGTGGCGGTCGAGGACCGTCATTTGAGCCGTCACGCGGTAGCGACCGTCGGCGGTCTCCGCCGAGACATCTTCTGTCTGCCAGTCGACCGACTCATCGGGTCCGCCGTTGAGCGCCTCATGCAAGACACGGCCCTCCATCGTCGGCGGGGCGTCGACGCCGAACAGGAAGAGGAAGGTCGGCGCGAAGTCGACGTTGGCCGTCGGCGACGCGATCCGGATTCCGGACTTCACATCAGGTCCGGCGGCGATCAGCGTGTTATGGATGTCGCGGGGGCTCGCGCTTCCATGTCCGGCGACCCCGTCGGACGCTACTGTCCCCCCGTAGCCGAACGTGTTCTCATCATCGGACCATGCCGGAGAGAAGAGGACATCGGCCGCGCGGTCATGGTTCCAGCGGATGTGGTCGAATGACAGCGTACCCGGCGCCCGCCCTCCCCTCGTGAAGATTGCTCCAACCCGTTCCTCGCGCTGCAATGCCTCCACGATCGCGACGACGGTGTCGCGGTCTCCGTCCCGAACGTAGATCGCGCCACCACCCGCAACGATCCGCGGCGTGCCGTCAGCGAGCGTACCGGAGAACGGGCCCAGCACGGACTCGAGATCGACGCCACCCATGTGTGTCGAGAACCCGTGGTCCGACGTGACCCAGATGTTGACGTCGTCGAATAGACCGGCGGTCCGCAGCTCATCCTGGATTCGGCCGATCTCGTCATCGACCCCGCGCAGCGCGGCAATCGACGTGGGGTGCCCGATGCCGTGCGCGTGGGCGCTCGTATCCGGCTCGCTCAGCCACATCAGGGTCACCGCAGGGTCGACCCGCGGGAGGCCAACCTTGAGGAAGGCATCAACGACATATCGATTCCTCGCATCGTTCGGCATGTCCGCTGGCGGCACGGCGCCGAGACGCTCGCGCACCTCGGCCTCGAGCGGTGCCGGCAGCGCATAGTCATAGTGGATGATCCCGCCGCCGGCAACGTGATGGTTGAGCAGATACGACGACCCGGTCGAGCCGGCGCTGACAACCAACAAGCGGTGGCCGGCCGCCTGCAGGCATTCCCCGAGCGTCGACGCGGTCAGGAGCCCCGACGACTCCGATGCGGCAACCTGCAGGAGATTGTCACGATCGCTGGTGCTCAGGAAACGGGTCGAATCAACGGCAGGGAAGAACACGGCGTTGCCCAGGAGTCCGTGAACTTGGGGGTAGGCACCCGTCGACACGGACGCGGCGTTGACGCGCGTCACGGTCGGGTAGACGGAGTGATGGTTCGTGAAGATGACCCCGCGCTCGCCGAGCGCGTGCAGGTTGGGCATCAGATCGGGCGTCACGTAGTCGGGCCGGAGCCCATCGAGCACGATGAGCAGTTGCCGCTCCGCGACCGGATCAATGGACCCTGTCGGCTCAATGGACGGCGGCGGATCTGTACCCATCCGCATCGTGACACCGCATGCGAGAGTTAGGACGACGGCTGCACCAACCAAGTATCGTGTCATCTCCTGAGCACCCGTTAGGCGCACTGACGGGCGGCTACCTTCGCCACGAACCGTTGCACGACCGCGCGTTGCGCGCCGCCCCAGTGGATCGGCCGGGGCACCCCCTTGACGACCTTCACGACGAAGCGGCGGCCTGCCTCGGTTTCGAGACAGTGCCCGAGCAGAAGGTCGAGGGCCAGTTCGCCTCGGACAACCTGGGGGAGATAGGTCATCGGCCAGTCGCCACGGGAAAAGCGGACGGCGACGGCCCGCCGGAGCCGCTCGTTGTGATCCCACTGCCTGAGGATCTGAGGCACACGCCTCTGGAGTCGTGACCAAGCGACCGAGCCGAGCCGTTGCTGGCGCGCTGCGTCGTAGACCGGCTGAAACGCCAACACGGCAAGACTCGCCGCTTCGGCCCCGCGGTGATCGAGCGCTACCGCCAGCAGGAACGCCTTGAAATTGACCGGCTCGGGTGCCAGGTTGGCGGAACGGGTAGCCGCGTTCAGCCAGGTGTCGAGCGGGATGCGGGACACAACGTCTGAGTCCGGGTCGAGCGCCTTGGCAATCACAGAGAGCGTCCAGGGATGAAGGGCGCCCTCACTGACCACCGGGCCGAGAAGGACTGCGGGGTCGCGGCCAAGCAGGCGGATCCAGGCCAGGTCGAGTCGACGCGGCATGGGGTCGCTCTCCGCCAGCCAGGCCAGCACGGTCTCGACCGCCGTCTCACCGAAATGCGTAACGACGCCGTCCGCCAACTCGGTG
Source organism: uncultured Vicinamibacteraceae bacterium (assembly GCA_964646815.1). Lineage (GTDB taxonomy): Bacteria > Acidobacteriota > Vicinamibacteria > Vicinamibacterales > UBA8438 > CAZYFH01. The sequence continues at coordinate 10,978 of CAZYFH010000017.1, forward strand.
CAGTTTGCCTCGAGCATCGCGCGCACGATGCCGATGCGCGTAGCCTCGTCGACCTCCGCCGGATCGGCTGACGTGACCGCAGTCCACAACGTCTGCCGCGAGTCGACCGGCATCGCCCACACCCCCGCCTTCGCCGCGAGGCCGACGTTGCGCGCGACGGCGCGACCCAGCAGGTCGTCGCCGCCGGCACCAGACAACAGCGGGCCAAGAGCGACCTCGCCCAGCGGGTTCATTCCGATCTCAAGCGCCGCTTGTGTGAGGCGCAGGGCGGTTGCGCCGTGCGTCTGCAGCAGGCGCGCGGCCCGGTCAGCGACCGCCAGACGTTCCGCGTCGAATGCCGCTGCCGCGCGTGTGATCGCCAGCGCGAGCAGCATGTCCGCTTCCGAGAAACCCGCTGGCCGCGGCTCGGGCGCTGCCGCCCCGCCGAACAGCGCCAGCTTCAAGCGCGCGGCCTCGGCCGGGTTCGGAAAGCGGTCGCCCACCAGTCCCAAGAGACGAGTCGCCCGCCGGACACCGTCGCGTGTCAGTCCCTCCCCCGTCATCGCGCTGCCCGATTCGGCGTCGCTGGCACCCAACTGCGCGTAGACATCGGCCAGACGTGCCAACCCCGCTCTGCCGCTGCCGGCGTCATCGCCAAATCGCCACAGGAACGCGCTGAGCGAACGGTTGTGCGAGTCCGCGATCAAGTCGTCCACCGTTTCGCGGACCCAACCGGCGGATGGGGCGGGCGGGGCGCTCGCGCCGGCGTCGACCGTCGCGATTTCGTCGGCTGGGGCCAGATTGGCGCTCCGCTCGCGCGGCACAACCTGGAGCGCGAACGGTGCGTCGGCGAGCCGCAGGTCGCCGAGCGCCAACGTGCAGAACGTGAAGCGCTCCCGGAGGCTGGGCCATTGTTGGAGCCAGCACGCGAGTGCGAACGGGTCCCATGGCACACGGTCGTCAGTGATCACCCGTACGGCCCGCGGCGTGCCCGGATCGTACAGACGCGAGACGACCTGCGCGACGACGTCGGCGGAGACCAATGGTGGCGTATGTTGCGCCGCCGCCACTCGCTCGCCGGGCAGCTCGATCGGGGTCGAGTACGGCAACCAGTCGCCGCCGTCGGGCCGCCGGAACAGGCCGACCAGCGGCGCGAGATCGCGGACGTCCGCCAGATCGTTGTCGGCGATCAACAGCGTATGCGTCCACACCGAGCCCGCACGCGCCACGTCGGTGGCGTTCCATGTGCGAGCCAATGCGTACAGCCCGCGGCGGACGGGGTACCCGGAGAGGTAGTCGTCGAACGTCACGCCGCCACCGTGCCCTGAGATGTCGCTCAGCGATGCGAGGGTGTGCCGGTCTTCCGTCGATAGCGGCATCGAGGTAGCGAGGAGCCGATGTCCGTCGGTATAGCCGTGAAGGGTCTGATGGACGATCATCGGGTCTGCCCGAATCGGCGCGTTACTGACTCATCAGCCAGCGGACCGGCGCGCTGAGGTCATGCGGCTGGCATTCGGGTCCGACGATCATGACCCGCTCCCACGGCTCGACCTTCGCGAGCAGCTCGGCCCGTTGGGCGTCGAGGTCCCCGCCTTGCGCGCTAACTCCGTAGACACGACTGGGGAACGTGTCCTCGTTCGTCCAGAGATACTGGTGCAACAGTGGCAGCGTCTGCGCGAGCCAGTAATTCGGCGGCAGATGGCGATCGGCCGCACGGTCCCACGCGGAGACGAGCACCGAGACGGGACAGCGTTCGACCTGGAACGGCGGGCGACCGAGCGCCTGAAGCATCTCGACGAGCTGGACCTGGGTTCCGGCCATCTGCGGCCGCCAGGCTCGCGCCGAGCCGCCACCACCTATACCGGCTGGAGGCTCGCCGTCGATCACGGGGGTGCTATCGACCGTCAAGGGGTTGATGAACAGCAGTACCCCTAGTGCGCCCCGCGCGAGCGTGAGATAGTCGCCGCTCGCCCGCCCGAGCTCCCACTGGTCGGTGAAAGACTCACCGGCCGGATCGGGCACGATCAGCTCCGTCGCCGCACTCCCATCGGCCTCGATCAGCCGCATGCGGACCACTACCTCCTGGCCTCGACGTGTCCGCTCGATCGGTTGGCAGCTGCCCCAAGCATCGCGGATGCGATTGAGATAGCCCTGGTCACCGTGGACCTCGGACAACCGCAACGCGCCGGGCACCTGCCCGCTTTCGAGGACATGCCACAGCGCAGCGAGAAAGGTGGTCTTCCCGGCCGCGGGCAACCCGATCACGAGCTGTTTACGGTCCATCGCTCAGCGTCTGGGACGGCTGCGCGGTGGGAGGACCGGCGTCCCTCGACCCAGTGCTGGCGATGGCCGGTGGCGACCGGAACCGATCGATCTCGCGATGTACCAGCGGGACGCCGAGCGAGACAGTCTGTTGCGGACTGACGCCGCCGTCCTCGACCCACGCAGGCAACAGCTCGGCGAGTCCGTACCCCGGCGGGAGTGTGCTGCCGGGTGCCGGACGCGCGGCCGTCCGTCCGAAGCGCAGCGTGGCGACGCGGGCCGTGAAGTCATCGCGGAGCCGGTGCGAGAGTCGATCCAGCCTTGCGGTTACATCGGCTCGCGTGGTTAGGGCGAGCGCTTCGACGGCGTCCCACTTCGTCACCACGATGTCGATCCGGCCACCGGGACCGACCATGCCAATATCACACGCGCGGCGAAGGAAGTCGCGCACCGCCGCGGTCACCGCAAACCGGCGCGTCGGATCGGCCAACTGCGCGCCATCGACGCCGAGGACAAGTCGATCTGCGCGTTTGAGCACGCCCAGACGCGCCATCGCCTCGGAGGAGTCCTTAGCCTGCTGGAACGAGATGCCATCGATCTCCGTCAGCAGTAGGTCGCGCGACGGTGCCGCCAGATCCGCCCGCCGAACGCGGAGGTGCAGCAAGACAGGCGGCAGGGTCGGCGGCGTCGGCTCCAGACCTGGCCCGGCCAGGCCCGACCCGACACGTGCATGGTGGCATCGTTGCTCGAACCCAACGAGAGTCTCTGAGCCGGCGAAGCAGTACTCGCCAAACGCGGGCACACGCAGAAAGCGCTCGTAGAGACCGGTCAACAGGCTGGTCGTCCCACAACCGCTCGGTGCGCCGATCACGACCACCCGCGTCAACCGAGCGGCGGTGATGCAGGCGGCACTCGCCGGATCGAGGTCGACCGAGCGCGGGAGCTCGACGAACCCACCGGCTGGACGACCGCAATCAGTCATGCCGTCATACGCGCGCGGGGATCAGGGAGACCAAGAGGTGCTCGTAGTATGACTGGAGCGCTAGGTCGATCGGGTCGCGCGCGATGCACGTGCTGATGCCTGTCAATTCCTCGACAGCTTCGACCCACGCGTCCGGTGTGCGGACCTCGCTCGCCCGCTGAGCGGCGATCAAGGTCGGGCACAGGTCCCCATGGAAGGCAACGACGTCACTGGCAGACCAGACTGCGAGCCAGTCCCCCGGGACCTGCTGGATGGCGTCGGCCAGCGTCACGCGCATTCGTGTGCCAGTTGCCGTACCACGCAGCACGCGATCCAGGATGGCTCGGGCCGAGACTGGTCCCGGCGGGACGGTGACCAGCGCGGCGAGCTCCTTGGCGGCGATCAAGGGCGCCGCGCTCGCTTCGATATCGTCGAACGATCGCTGAAGCTCGCGGCTATAGCCGGAGAACGCCCACCAGAAGATGTCGCACTCCTCACCGAGCAGTTTCAGACGCTGATTAAGGGCACCGACCGCACCGGCCGCCGACTCCCCGAACGCCGAGAGTGCCGCAACCGTTTCACGGATCGTCTCTCCTGCGGCCGACGCGTCGATGGTGCTGCGCGGCTGCAGCTCGATCCGGCCCTCGGGTGTGTAGGTCACGAGATAGTGCTTGGTCGCCCTCCCCAGGTCTGGTGCGTTGAGCTCGACCTCGCGAGTCATGGCATGCAGTGCGGCCGAGCGTTCGAGCAGATACTGTCGTGCGCGGTCGACGAAGAAGGGGAACGACTCCATCCGCCGACTCCCAGAGTAGTCGGCGCACAGCATCGCGAGCGCGGCCACATCGGCGCGCCTGCCCCGGCCCTGCTCGATTACGGCGCCGGCGACCGACCCGGCCAAAAGGGAAACTTCGAGGTCGTTGCCGTGCATCGCGAAGGCCGCGTCCGCCGCCTTGAACGGTTCGCGGAACGCCTCGTCGAAGCCCGCGCTCCTCGAGGACAGCCCGTGGAACAAGCGGACTGTGTCGAGCACCGTGCCGATCGTCGGCGCCTCGATGAAAGCCTCGATCGCGGTCCACCGCTTCGTCAGCAGATCGGTGCTCGGCTCGACCCCTGCAGCGCGATACCAATCCGCGAAACTCTTGTGCATCGGGCCGCAGTATAGCAGCGGTCTGGCCACCGTTCGGTCGTCCGCGAGGTCAATGGCGCGACCGCACGACCGTTCTATAATCGGACTCTCCACGTACCCGTAGACCGATGCGAACCCAGGCGCTCGTCGCTCTCGTCGCGTCCCTTCCCCTCGTCGCGTCCGCGCAGCCGATCGCCCCCGAAGGGGAATGGCCGTCGTTCCGCGGGCCGCACGCAAGCGGCGTGTCCGACGGGCAGCAGCTGCCCGATGCGTGGGATGTGGAGGGCGGCGCCAACATCCGCTGGACTACGGCGATTCCCGGCCTCGGGCACTCGAGTCCGATCGTCTGGGGAAACCGCGTGTTCGTGACCTCCGCCGTCAGTGGCGACCCGGCGGCGTCCTTCAAGCCTGGGCTCTATGGTGTAGGGACATCGTCAACGGACCGCACGCCGCACCGCTGGTGGGTGTACGCGCTCGACACCCGGACGGGCGACCTGGTCTGGGAGGCGCTCGCGGCCGAGGCGGCGCCCATCGACAAACGACACCTCAAGAACACGCACGCGAGCTCGACGCCGGTGACCGACGGGCGCTACCTGGTGGCGTTTTTCGGGTCCCAGGGGCTCTACGCCTTTGATATGGAAGGGACGCTAGCGTGGTCGAAGGAGCTGGGGCGGCTCGACACCGGCGCGTACGACGTGCCCGAGTATGAGTGGGGCACAGCGAGCTCACCGATCATCTTCGACGATCTCGTTATCGTGCAGTGCGACACACAAGGCGACTCATTCCTGATCGCAGTCGATATCCGTTCGGGCGAAACGATCTGGCGCGCCGCACGCGACGAGTTGCCGTCGTGGGGGACACCGACGATCTACGAGCGCAAAACGCGAGTCGAGCTGGTCACGAACGGGTCCAACCACATTCGCGGCTATGACCCGCGCACCGGCCGTGAACTGTGGCGGCTCGGCCGAAGCTCGAAAATCACCGCGCCGACCCCGGTGGGCGCGGACGATCTCATCGTCGTCGCGAGCGGGCGCGCGCCCGAGGCGCCGATCTTCGCGATCCGACCTGGCGCCACCGGCGACATCACGCTCCGGCGCGAGGAACACTCGAGCACGTTCGTCGCGTGGCATCGCGAACGCCGCGGCCCATACATACCGACACCGCTCATCTACCGAGACGTCCTCTACAGCTTGAACAACCCGGGTATTCTCGATGCGTACGACGTCGTAAGCGGTGAGGAGATCTATCGGCGTCGGATCCCGCACGCCGGCTTCGGCTTCAGCGCCTCACCGGTGGCGGCCGATGGAAAGATCTATCTCGCGGGCGAGGACGGCGACATCTTCGTCATCCGCGCCGGTCCACGGTTCGCGTTGATCGCGACCAACGACATGGGCGAGCCGCTCCTAGCAACTCCCGCGCTCTCCGGCGGAACCATGTATGTTCGTGGATCCCGGCATCTGTTCGCCATCGGTCGGCACTGACTCGCGGGGGAAAGCGATGCCCACGACGACGATTCGCGTGATGCCAGTGTCACCGGTCATCGGAGCCGAGATTTCCGGTGTGGACTTGCGAGAGCCACTCGACGATGCGACGCTCGCTGAACTAGAGGCCGCCTGGGGCGCACACCTGGTGCTCTTCTTTCGCGACCAGGATCTGACGTTGGACCAGCACAAGGCAGTTGGACGTCACTTCGGCGCACTGCACATTCACCCGGCGGCGCCGAAGGACGCCGAGCACCCCGAGATCCTCGTCGTCCATGGCGACGACACCGTCGACTTCGTCGCTGGCAGCCTCTGGCATTCCGACGTCTCGTGCGACGACGACCCGCCGATGGGGAGCATCCTCCGAATCGAGCAGGTACCGTCATCGGGCGGCGACACGCTGTTCGCCAGCATGTACGCGGCGTTCGAGGCGTTGTCTGACCCGATGCAGCGTCTCCTCACCGGGCTGACGGCGGTGCACGAGGGCGAGCAGTACTACCGAGGTCGATACGACAAGGCGAACCTGCGCGACAGCGCCTACCCCACCGCGGAGCATCCGGTCATCCGGACCCATCCGGTCACCGGACGGCAAGCGCTCTACGTCAACGAGGGCTTCACCACGCGGATCAAGGAACTGTCGTCGGGCGAGAGCGAGACGCTCCTCGCCTTTCTGTTCCAGCACTGCGCGAAACCGGAGTTCCACTGCCGCTTCCAGTGGCGCAAGAACTCCATCGCGTTCTGGGACAACCGGTGCGCGCAGCACCTGGCCATCTGGGACTACTACCCAGACACCCGGCACGGCTACCGCGTGACGATCAAAGGCGACCGGCCATTCTACCGGCCGACGCGTGACTAGTGGCCGCAAACCGGCCTGAAGGCCTGCGCTACGCGTGACGCTCCGGGGTTAAGAACCGGAAATCAGATTCACGCCGATGATCGACACCGTCACGCAGAGCGCGGCGGCCACCGTCATCACGACGCCCACCTTCGCCATGTCACGAATCGAGAAGTAGCCGGCCGAATACGGCAGGACGTTGGTCGGGCTCTCGGTAACGAGGATGAACGCCAGAGACGATGTGAACGCGGCGGGTGCGGCGATGGTCCAGACGTCGAGCCCCAATACTTGGGCCAGCGCGATGAGAATGGGCATGATGATGGTGCCGGTCACTGTGTTGCTCGAGAACAACAGGTGAAGCAACGCCACCACGAGCACGATGATGAACGGCTGCGCGGCCGCCGGCACGATACCCAGACGTCCGAGCAGCACCTGCGCCAACCAACTCGCCGCACCGGTCTCGAACACCATCACGCCCAGTGAGAGCCCCGCGACGATCAGGATCACGCCGCCCCAGTCCATGTCCTGTTGCGCTTCCTTCCAGGTCTGCACCTCTAGACCGGGGAGAAACAGCAACAGGCCGCCGAGGAGGGCGACCGCCTGAATCGGCGGATCGATGCGCCCACCGGTGAGCTCCGCCAGCAGAGGCGTGGCCAGCCAGGTGCCGATGGTCATGCCGAAGACCATCAACGTCCAGATCTCGAGACGGCTCGGAGGGCCGAGGGCGGTCGCACGACGTGCGATGTCGTCGTCGGAGAGTGGCAGCCGCGCTAGTTCCGACGGAAACGCCCACAACAGAATCCACCAGCCGAGCGGGATCATGAGGAGTGACGCCGGCACGCCGTACGCCATCCAACGGAGGAAGGAGATCTCGAGGTCAGCCAGTTCCCGGAGGTAACCGACCGCCGCAAGGTTGGCGCCTGTGCCTGCCGGCGTCGCGATGCCGCCGATCAGCGGCCCGAACGCACAAGCGATCATCAGCGAGCGTCCGAAGTTGCTTTTGCGTGGCTTCAGACCAGCGTCGCGCAGCACGCCGACGCCGAGGGGTAACAGCAGGGCGGCGACGGCCATATCGGTAATCCACATCGACAGCAATGCCCCGACGAGCAGGAACCCGAGGAGGACGCGGTCGGTGCGGGTTCCCACCGTCCGCAGCACCTGCAGCACCAGTCGGCTCCCCAGCCCCGAGCGGGTGAAGCCGGTGGAGAGGAAGAGCACTCCGATAAAGAAGGTGATGAGTGGGTTCCCGAACCCGGCTTGAACGACGGTCGCGTAGTCCGCGATCCCAAGAACGGGGATCAACACCAGGACGAAAAGCGCCGTGACGGCGAAGGGGATTGCCTCGGTGACCCAGAGGGTGATTGCGAACGTGAGGATCGCGAGACAGGCCTTGCCGTCTCCGGTCAGCGCGACGACCTCGCCGCCCCGCACCATGGGCGCCGGGATAGGCAAGGCGTGCACAACCAGCATCAGCGCCACCGCCAGGAGCATGACGAGCGCCCCTCTTCGGGCGTGAAGCAGGTGCTGCCCTGAGCTGACCGGCATCGGTGGATCGAGATCCTATCGCACCCCTTCGGTTCAGCACCGCCTCAAGAATGTCTGGACGTGAGGACTGATAATAGTTGACCGACCAACTACAGATGTCTTACTCAGTTTCCTTGGACAGGACTGACCTTCCGCCCACCGCAGTGGAACATGCCCACTGTGACAGCTAAGCATCGGGGCGCGGATACCCGGACTCGATCAGGGCTCAGCACGTTCGGAGGATTCTTCACCCCGAGCGTGTTCACGATCCTCGTCCTCATCTTGCTCCTTCGCCTCGGATACGTCGTCGGGAGCAGCGGGCTTGTCCGCGGCCTCCTCATGCTGGTCCTGGCCACGCTCATCTCGGTGCTGACCAGCCTCTCCCTCTCGGCGATCGCCACGAACCGCAAGCTTCGGAGCGGCGGCGACTACTACCTAATCTCGCGCAGCCTCGGGGTCGAATACGGCAGCGCGATCGGCCTGATTCTCTACGTCGCTCAGACGATCTCGGTAGCGCTCTACTGCGTCGACTTCGGCGAAGGGGTGGTGCAGCTCTCGGCGACCGGCGCGCCGATTGGACTGTTCGCGCTCGCCTATGTCGGCGCTGGCCCGCGCGGCAATCCTCGACGCCCAACCGGGCGCGAGGCGTTGTCAACCCACGTGAACTCCGGAGTTAAGATCTCACTGACAGGTGTGCCGCCGCGCGGCACCTGCCCCCCATGACGAGCCCAACGAAGCCGATCCTGCCCATCCGCGACATCACCCCGCCACCAGGACCGAAATCGACCGACCTCACGGAACCCGCGCTGTTCATCAACCGGGAGCTGAGCTGGCTCGAGTTCAACCAGCGCGTCCTGCTCCAAGCCCAAGATGATCGGCACGCGTTACTCGAGCGCGTCAAGTTCGTTTCGATCGTGGCGACGAACCTCGACGAGTTCTTCATGGTGCGGATCGCGACGCTGCTCCGCAAGCTGCGGGGCGACGTCGAGGATCTCTCGCCCGACGGCCTAAATACCGTTCAACAGCTCGACGCGATACGTGTGCGAACGGGCCGGATGATGGACACCCTGGCCGCGTGCTGGTCCGACACGCTCCGCCCCCTGCTGGCAGCGGAAAATATCCGCATCCTTGACCGAGTGGACTACACGCTCACCGTCGAGGCGTATCTGCGCCAGCACTTTCAGCGCAACGTTTACCCGGTGCTCACCCCGCTGGCGTTCGACCCTGGGCGCCCGTTTCCGTTCATCTCCAACCTCAGCATGAACCTCGCGGTGGTCGTCGAGCACAACGGAAGCACCCGGTTCGCCCGCGTAAAGCTGCCGGACGTCCTTTCACGCTTCGTGTCGATCCCGAGCGACGTCGTGGCGCAGTCGGGTGAATCATTCGCGTTTCTCGAGGACGTCGTCACGCTCAATATCGGCACCCTGTTTCCAGGCGCCACCGTCCGAGGTGCGCATCTCTTCCGGATCATCCGGGACACCGACATGGTGATTCAAGAGGATGAGGCGGACGACGTACTCGAGTCGGTCGACCGCACGTTGAAGGAGCTGCGTTACGGTGACCTGTCAGAGCTGCTCGTCGATACGAGCATGCCGCCCCACGTGCTCAGCATCCTGATCGAGAACTTCGAGATCGAGGAGGACGTCGTCGCGCGTACGTCGGGCCGAATGGGGTACGGCGACTGGAGCGAGCTCAGTCGGCTCCATCGCCCGAAGCTCAAGGACCCGCCGTTCTCGCCACCGGCCCTCTGGACCGACAAGGACGCGATCTTCGACGCCATCCGTGAAGACGACCACCTGGTGCACCACCCGTTCGAGTCGTTTGTGTCGGTCGAGGCGTTCCTGCGCGCGGCGGTCCACGACCCGCAGGTCATCGCCATCAAGATCACGCTCTACCGAATTGGGGCGAACTCACCGTTGGTCGACCTGCTCATCGAGGCCGCTGATGCCGGGAAGCAGGTGGCTGTCCTCGTCGAACTGATGGCGCGCTTCGACGAGCGCAACAACCTCGAGTGGGCGAACCGGCTGGAGTCGGCTGGCGTGCACGTGGTGTATGGCCTGGTCAACCTCAAGACACACTGCAAGCTCTGCCTCGTGGTCCGCCAAGAGCACGACGGCATCGTTCGTTACGCACACCTCGGTACCGGCAACTACAACCGTGCCACGTCACAGGTGTACACCGACTTCGGGCTCTTCACGGCCCGGCCGGTCATCGTCGACGAGATCACCGAGGTCTTCAACTACCTGACGGGCTATTCGAACAAGCGGGACTACCGCGAACTGCTCGTCTCGCCGCTGCAGCTCCGTGCCGCGTTCACGCGCCTCGTCGAGCGCGAGGCCGAGCATGCGCGGCAGCGACGCCCGGCGAGAATCGTCATCAAGAACAACTCGGTGGCCGACCCCGAGATGGTACGAGTACTGTATCGGGCGTCGCAGGCCGGCGTGTCGATCGACATGATCGTGCGGGGTGTCTGCTGCCTGCGCCCAGGCATTTCAGGCGTCAGCGACAACATCCGCGTCCGATCGGTTGTCGGGCGCTTCCTCGAACACTCCCGACTCTATTACTTCGAGAACGCCGGCCACCCGGACGTCCTGATCGGGAGTGCCGACCTGATGGAACGTAACCTCGATCGGCGGGTCGAGGTCCTGTGTTACGTGCGCGACGCCGACCTGCGGGTCCATCTCCGAGACGTCGTGCTTGAGACGCTGCTGGCTGACACCGATCGCGCGATGGTGCTCCAGACCGACGGGACGTATCGGCCGGTCACCGGCCAGCCCGGCGCCGAGCCCATCAACGCCCAGGAAGCGCTCCTGCGGTGGTATACGGAGCGCACCGACGACTAGTGGTCGGTGACACCAACACGCTTTACAGCAAGGTCACCAAAAAGTACCAGCAGAACGGCGAGAACACCGTTGAGACTCGACGTCTGGAACGAGAACCAAGCCCGGCTGGGAACCGGCCAGCCACGAGACGGTAGATTTATCGAGCTACGCAATGCGAGGGTATAGACGATGGGCAAAGGCAACGATTCACGCTCGGCCGGATTCCGGCGCCGCGAAATCCTCAAAGCGGTCGGATTCGGGTCGCTGGGACTATCCATCGGAATGCCGATTAGGATCATGGGACAGTCTGCCAACAAAGTCGAGGGCGACCTAGAGATTCACGGCCATTGCGATGAGCGATTCGCGTCGCTTCGTGACGAGTTCGAACGCAACTTCACCGAGCGCGGCGAAGTCGGCGCCTCGTTCGCCGCCACCGTCGAAGGCGAGTACGTCGTTGACATCTGGGCGGGGCATCGCGACGAAGCGAAGACACTCCCATGGGAGCAAGACACCATCGCGTGTGTCTTCTCCTCCACGAAAACGATGACGGCGTTGTCCGCATTGCTGCTCTTCGATCGGGGCGAGCTCAGTTTCGACGATCGGGTCACCAAGTACTGGCCGGAATACGGCCAGAACGGCAAGCAATCCACGGAGATTCGCCATTTCATGGGCCACACGGCGGGCTTGCCCGGATTTGGTGAGAAGCTCACGTTGGCGCAACTCTACGACTGGGACTACGCCACCAGCGTGCTCGAGCGGCAAGAGCCCTGGTGGCAGCCGGGTGAAATGTGCGCCTATCACACGTTGACCCAGGGCTTTCTCGTTGGCGAGATCGTGCGCCGTATCACCGGACAGTCGTTGGGGACTTTCTTCCGCGAAAACATTGCTAAACCGTTGGATGCCGACTTTCACATCGGTCTCGATCCAACCCACTACGCGCGTACTGCACAAATGCTGGCGGACCGCGAGTGGGTAGCAGAGCTATCGGAGCCGAGGGAGGAGGACCTTCCCGAGTACATGCGCGGTCGGGAGATGGGTGCGCCTAGCGTCATGCCGCCGGTGACGAATTCAGACGGCTGGCGGCGGGCTGAGATTCCCGCCGGCAACGGACATGGTAATGCCCGCTCGGTCGTGCGCGCACAGACGGCAGTCGCGAACGGCGGTTCGGCATTTGGCGTTAATCTCATCTCACCCGCAGCGATTGAGCAGATCTTTCGGGAGCAAGGCAACATTGTCGGCTCGGACATCAAACACGGCATCGGCTATGGCCTGAGAAGTGGACCCGTTCATACGGAGGCCATGCAGATGCCGCAAGGAACGAAGGTCTGCTGGTGGTCAGGTTTCGGTGGCTCGACGATACTGCTCGATCACACGAACCGAGCGTGCTTGTCCTATGTGATGAACCGTATGCACAGCGGCATCTTCGGGGACATGCGGGGCTCCAACCTGACCGGCGCATTCTATGAAGGCCTCTAAGGAGAACATCGCAGCAAGAGCCCAGGTCGCTGCCGTCGTGTTGAACTATCACTTCGGCTCGCGCGCCGGGATGTTGCGCGAACTGATGGCAGCACAGGTGCAGGACTTTTTTTGTCACGCCTGTCTGTACCGACACCAGCACCCGTAACAGCCATGTGTGGAGTGCGGTCCGAGCCGAGACGCCCGGCCGGCAAGGCGTGACGAGGGAGCATGTTCCGTATATGTAACCGAGGAACACCGCTGGCAGGCGGTATGCCCCGGCCGGAAATCGCTCTACAAATGGCTATTACAGGCCACTAGTTCCCCGGCCTCGACAGTCCTGGTGGCCTTCGCGACACGAGCACGCGAGTAACACCGGGGGTAGGGCGGGGCTGGTCGACGGTCCTCGGCTCCGTCGGCCAGCCCCGCGGGTTCGCTAGCGGGACGGGGTCTCAGTGACAGGCCGGGGGTTCCAACGCCCTTCGGGCACGGCTGCCAGACCGGCCCCGATCACTTGCACCCAGTCGCCTTCGAGAACCGCCAGCGCTGAAGCGTCAAGCTGACCGGCGTCCTCGCTGCCCAGAAGCTCCGCGACGAGATCCGGCGATTCCGGTGGGTCGGGCGCCGATTCAACGACCTCGGCGTCATCGTCGTCCGCCCCCGACGACGGGTCGGTTACAGGCGCGGCTAGCTGCACCGTCGTACCGCCGGCGCTGATGAGACGGGCCTGGTCGCCGGCGATCGCCGATGGATCACCTTCCGCATCGCCGTCCTCTACAGCGGAAAGCGGGGGGTCCCGCGGAGTCGCGACGGGACCGAGGAGTCGAGCTTCATCGTCAGCGACCGCTGACGAGCGATCCTCCGTTTCCGTGACGCCCTCGATGCCCACGCCGGTCGCCTCAGGCGGCGGCGCGGCAATCACATCGCCATGCTCGTCGGAGAGAGGCGCGGCAGGCACCACTGGTGCCACGGTCACCCCGGCCGTGGACGCCGGCGGATCGGCTACCACCAGCGAGTCGGTCGTCGGCTCGGCCGCAACGCCGTCGCGGTCCGCCGGCGCAGTTACCGCCGCCTGATTCACCGGCATGCCGTCGTCAAGCTCCACCGCCATTGCATTCGTGAGCTGCGTCGTGATCTCGTGCGAGATCGCCTTCAGCCGGACCATCGCGATGCGGGTGACGGTCTCACGGATCGGCTCGAAGAGTTCGGTCAGATCCAATTGGACGCTGTTCGCGCGATCGGGGCTCTGGCGGAGTTCAGCGATCTGACGCTCGAGCGCAGCGATCCGGTCCTGAGCCGCTGCCTGCTGCTCGAGCAGCCGATCGCGGTCCTGCTGCACCGCGCGCTCCATGACGAAGTACCCCCCTCCGAAGGACCCGGCCACTGCCGTGAGGGTGAGGATGAGCGCCTGGGTCACGATTCGTGATGCTGGGGAGACCGTCCGGCTCCGATGGGCCAGCCCAGGCGTCACCGGTATCTCTTGGGCCTCGGTCGGTTGGACGAGGTCAGTGACGACGTCACTGACCTCGTCACTGACCTCGTCACTGCTGGATGGGTTGGTCGCCGGCTCATGACCGGTGTCTGGTTTTGCGTTGTCTATCATTGACCCTCCTCCTAGTGGTGAACCGCTGCAAAGGGCGCCGCTGTAACGCGCGCCGCGCGTCATCATTCGAAGCATCGGTTGCCAGGGCGCGGAAAGCGCCTTCCGTCATTGCCGTCGCCCGAATGAAAAGGCACGTCCTGGAGACGTCGCCAGCCCCGTTCCGTGCAAGTTGCGACACGATCCGATGACGGCCTGGAAGTGAGCCGTCACAAAGGAAGGGTGAGCCCAGACCTAAATGCCCAGGTGCATTATAGAGTCGGTGCCGTTCGTGTCAAGAGCGAAGCAAGACAAAACCACGAAGCCAAGTACGCCCTCGCCGTTGCGAAGGTCGGCCGCCTGCGCACGGAAATGTCTCGTAATGATCGCGCACCAGCTGACACACGACGCTCCGCGCGGGTTGCCGTGGTTGGTACGTCGTCGATGGCATGGGCACGCCCGACGGAGCGCGGAGCCCATGCAAAGCGACGCAACAACCGAAAACTTGAGAAATCGTGCGTGGCAGTTTGTACGAAGAGAGCTAACGTCGGCGGGGACGCGACGGGCGGCGGCTACTACCGCGACGCGGGCCGCCGGGCCGGTCGGACTTGCGCACGGCGGGGGGGCGGCTCATCGCCGAGGCGGGGGCGCCAGCCGGCGGCACCGGCAGGGCGTGTAGCGTCTGCTGGTAGTAGTCGTCGAGTAGCATGGCGATGAGCGCCGACTCGTCTTCGTTGTCGGCAAGCGCGCGCGCGAGCGGCACGAAGCGCGCACTCCGCTCGGTCTTGAGCTTGTCGCGCTCGCGGAACCGGGCCTCGAGCAGCGTCGTCACCCGCTCGCTAACGATCGCGGCCACGTCGGCGTCCGTCGGTGCGAGACGCTTGTGGAACCCGACACCGTAGCGCTTGGCGATGTTATCGATCTCCAGTGTTTCCGCCTCGGTCACCAGCGAGAGCGCGATCCCCTCGGCGCCGGCCCGGCCCGTCCGACCGGCGCGGTGGATGTAGTCCTCGGCATCCTCCGGCGGCTCGTACTGGATGACGTGCGACAGCTCGGGGATGTCGAGCCCGCGCGAGGCGACGTCGGTCGCCACAAGAAAACGCAGGTTGCCCTCGCGTACGCGTTTGAGGATCTGCTCGCGGTCGCTCTGCGACCGGTCGGCGCTCAGCTCGTCGGCGTCATAGCCGAACCGCTGCAGCACGACCGTCACGTAGTGCACGTTCGCCTTGGTATTACAGAAGATGAACGCCGACGCCGGGTTCTCTACTTCGATGATGCGCACGAGCGCCCGGTCCTTCTCCATCGCCGGCACGATGTAGAAGATGTGCTCGGTGTCGGTGACGTGGACGTGGTCGCGGCTGAGCGTCAGGAACTGTGGCTCGGCAATGAACTCCCGTGCGGTGCGCATAACTGAGTCCGGGAAGGTGGCCGAGAACATGCTCGTGTGAATCGCCCGGCTCGGGAGATAGGACTGCACCTCCTTCATGTCGGGATAAAACCCCATCGACAGCATCCGGTCGGCCTCGTCGAAGACGAGCATCGAGAGGTGGTCGAGCGAGAACGTCCGACGCAGGAGGTGATCGAGCGCGCGACCGGGTGTGGCCACGACCAAGTGCGCGCCACCACGCAGTGCATCGATCTGCGGACCGTAGCCGACGCCCCCGTAGACGGCGACCGTCCGGAACCCGGTATCGGCCCACAGCGTTTCGGCGTCCTGGCGCACCTGCCGCGCTAGCTCCCGTGTCGGCACCAGCACCAGCGCTTGGCAACGAGCCTTGTTGGGATCGAGGCGCTCGAGCATCGGGAGCAGAAACGCTGCGGTCTTTCCACTCCCGGTCCGGGCCTGGATGACGATGTCGCGCCCGGCCAGCAGATACGGAATCCCGCGCGCCTGGACCGGCATGAGCTCGGTCCAGCGGGGCCGCGCCACCGCATCTCTGAGCCGATCGGGAAGACCCTCGATCGTCACTTCGGGAAGCGGATTCGTAGGCTCTTCGAGCGTCTGGTGCTGTACGTTGGGTGGCGTCACGGGCCTTTCCTAGACTGCGTCATTCTACAATTCCCCTTGACATGATGCGCGCCATGATCGTTCTGGCTCATCGTCTCGCCGCGTGTCTCACCCTCGTGACGCTCGCATCCGCCGTCGCGTCGGCGCTGCTCGGCCCGACCCAGGCCGAGTTGAACGAGGCTGGTTCGACGACAGATTGTCTGCTGACCGGCCACTATTACCGCGGACAGCGTTTCGTCGATCTCGACGAGATCACCGCAGATAACGTCAGCACACTGGCGGAACAGTCTACCTACGAATCGGGATATGACGGTGCCTCGCACACGAACCCGCTCGTGCGGAATGGCGTGATGTATCTCACCTTGGGCGCGACGGAACCGTCCTGCATCGAATATCGGTAGGCGCCACCATTCAAGAGGGCATCATCAGTTGTGTCGTCGACGGCACACAGTACGTCGCCGTCATGACGGGCAACACCTCCGCGCTTTGGCCGACAGAGCCGGCCGTCGCCAAGGCCATCGTCTTCGCGCTGCCGTAACGCTGCCCCCCCCCGTATCCGGCACCGCCGGTCGGCAGTTGGCGCTTACACCGATCCCACCAGGCTTGCGGGGACATAGCCAGTAAGATATTGTAATTTACAATATGAAAACAATATCAATAACAATAGACGAAGGTCTCCTCGGAAGGATCGACCGGGCTGCAAAGTCGGCGCGTCGGACGCGGTCGGAGATCTTCCGAATGGCCCTGCGCGACTGGCTCGCCGCTGGAAGGCGTCGGCAGATGGTGGCGGAGGATCGTGCGGGATACAAGGCCCACCCGGTGGACGCCCAGGAGTTTGCGGGGTTGATCGCCACCCAGGTTATCGAGTCCGATCGGCAAGACGACGACCAAGGCGGCAGCGGGCCAGGGTGGTGAGGCGGGGCGAGATCTGGATGTTCCGGTTCGTGGCATCCGACAAGCAGCGACCGGTCCTCGTCCTCACTCGGTCGGACATGGTGCCCGTCCTGAACACGGTGACGGTCGCACCGTGCACGCGGACAGTGCGCGGTGTTGGATCGGAAGTGGTCGTCGGGATCGAGTGCGGTCTCAAAGTGCCTTCCGCAATCAACCTTCACCATGTCGTGACCGTCCCGAAGGCAGGGCTTCGCCGTTTCGTCGGGACTGTGCCACCGGCGGCGCTGGCACAGGTCCGTTCCGCCCTGCTCTTCGCCCTCGGGCTCGAGTGACGAGACCCCTCATGCCACTGTGCCCAGACGAGTTCGAAGACCGATACGCCCGACCGCATGGCGACGCGACACGCCGTGCGGAACGCACCGTCCTGGGTCACGAGGCTGGCCTAAACGGCTACACCACGCTTGCACAGGCCGAGGCGCTGCACGAGGTGCTGCAGGTCACGCGGGGCCGACGCCTCCTGGACCTCGGGTGTGGCTACGGGTGGCCTGGCGTCCACATCGCGCAGCGCGACGGAGTCGACCTGGTCTCCAGCGATGTTCCCGTAGACGCGTTACGCGAGGCGATGACGGACGCGAACAGGTACCAACTTCGCGGATGAACCGCGGCCGCGGCCAACGGTCGCCGGCTGCCGTTTCGCTCGCTCGCCTTCGACGCCATCGTGCGCGCCGATGCGTTCTGTTGAATCGAGGACAAGCTCTCCGTGTGGAGAGAATGCCATCGCGTCCTGAAGCCGGGCGGTCGTATCGCCGGCTATGTCATCCATACTGTGGCGGGTCTGGCCGCCGACGACGAGCAGCGGGCGTCCGCACTCGGGCCACCGCACGTCGCTGGTTCGACGGTGCACCTGGCGTGGTCAGGGGGGTTCTGCGACGTGACGCTGCAGGACGTCACCGACCTCTTCCGGTCCACCTGCGAAGCGCTCCTCGAGGCGCGCGACCGGTGGAAACTCGAGTTGCGTGCGGAACTGGGTAATGAGGAGTACGCGGAGCGTCGCGGGCGAGGCGATGCTGACCGGCATTCGCGAAGGGTTGCTGCTGCGCTCTCTGGTCGCCGGCCGGAAGCCGTGAGGATCGGATCAGTCGACGCCGAAGGCGAGCAGCACGTTGCCAGGGCGCCCGCCGAACATGGCGTACCCGGAGGTCACGTAGACCATTCCGTCGACGACGACCGCCCCTGGCCCGTTGATCGATCCGCCCTTCGCCTCGACGCCGTTGACGGTGTCGTACTCGCCGTTCGTGTCGTATTGCCAGAGCACCGCTCCAGCGTCCGATGAGTAGGCGCGCAAGGTACCGTCGAACGCCCCCGAGAACACCGCGCCCGGAATCGCGGTGACGGCCGCGAGCTGCGCCGCGCGGCACCCGTCGCAGACCGGCTCCCGTGGGTCGGCGTACCACACCAGCTCGCCGGTCCGCAGACGTACCGCGGCGAGACCACCGGGCTGCGGGCCGAGGTAATCCGAGTTGGCGAAATACGCCATCTCATCGTCCACGGCGAAGCCCCACTCGATACCGCCGAGCGCGCTTCCCTCGCCGACGCGGTACTGCCACACGATTGCGCCGTCGCGGTCCGGGTCGAGCCCGTAGCCCACACCGGACTTCTGGCCGATCACGAGCAGGTCGCGCCCGTTCGACATTGTGACAAGCACCGGCGAGGAGCCGAAGTCGAAGTCGGGGCCGTCCTCTTCGGGGCAGTTCGCGTTCTCACGCCCCCTGCAGATGATGAAGACGTCGCCCGGAGTGAGCTGATTCGACCATCGCACGGCGCCCGTCTCGAGGTCGAAGGCGATGATCGCGTCGCTCGTCGCGGCCGCCGGCTCGGTGTACGCATTGCCAGTCGCCCCATAGACGAGACCACGCTCGACGTCGATCGTCGGTGCCGACCAGATGGCGGCACCCGAGGGTCCCATGAGAAAGGCGCCGTCCGGGTTCCGCCCGCGCGGACTTGGCGCCTCGGCGATGGCGTAGCTCTTCCAGGTCACCTGCCCGGTCGCCGCGTCGAGGGCGACGATGCTGCCGCGAAACGTGCAGCAGGCGTACGCCGGATTCGCCGCGAACACTTCTTCGAGTGAGGAGACCGGAACGTAGAGCCGGCCGCCGTAATAGGTGGGCGCACCGGTAATCCGTGCGGCCTCGTGATCGTCGACATCGATCACCCACAGCAACGCTCCCGTTGCCGCGTCGAGCGCGTACACGTTGGCGGTGGCATCCCCGAAGTAGATCGCCTGTCGACCGTCCGGAAGTCGGCTCACGGTCATGGCGCTGCGCACACCGCTCTTGGCCGCATACGACCAATGGGTGCACCCAGTCGCCGCGTCGAGCGCGTACACCTCACCGCGCTGGCTTCCGACGAACAACCGACCACCGACGACCGTCGGCTGGGCTGACGCCGCGGCCGCGTCAGGGAACCCGAACGCCCACTTGAGGCTCAAGCGGGGAACAGCGCCGGCGGTCAGGCCCGCCTGGTCGGCTGTCTGGAACCGCCTATTCCGGATGCCACCCCCCCAGCCGTTCCACTCGGGACCGCTCCCCAGACCGGGCCAGGCAGCTGTGGCCGCGCAGTTACCGGCGTCCGGAGCGGCGGCGCTGCCAGCGATGGCCCGCCCGGTGACGAACTCAGCCACGGCCCGGTGCTCCGCTGCACTCAAATCGGCGCCTTGCTCACGCATCGCACCTGTGGCCAGCGCCGTAACAATCACTTCGGGCGCCAGGGACCGCATCGTGCTCATCGCGAGCGCGCGCGGCACGACGTCACTGAAATGGCAGGAGGCACAATGCTCGTCGAAGAGCGCCGAGCCGTTCGGCGTCTGCCCCGCGGCCGGCAACGGTGTGAACGCGGCCAGGAGACCGGTGAAGACGACGAGGACGAGCGCCGATCGGTTCATTGCACCTCCTTCAGCGGTTACCGAGTCGATAACCCGGTGCGCTCCCCCCTCCCACGCCCCCAATGTTCGAGGGTCCCCGATAATACCGCCTCCTGCTTGGCCTGACGAAGCCACACTCTTGAGCGAACGACGCGACGGCGGTACGCTGTCCACGCACGGGAGGCACGACATGAATGCACGGATGGTGACCGCGGTGGGGGTATCGGTGCTCAGTGCAGGGATCATGGCGAGCACTGGTGGGGGCGCGCCCACCGGGGCCGCCGCGCAGACCCCGAGCGCGCCGGGCGATTGCGGCGGGCTGGTCGCGGCGCGCCTCGGAGCGCCGCACACGGAGATCGCCGAGGCCGAGCCGATCACGGCGCTGTTCGCAGCCCCTGACAACGCGCGCTCACGTGGCGTGACGGTCGACACTCCGTTCTGCCGCGTGTCAGGCGTCGCGCGACCGACGGCTGACTCCGAGATCCGGTTCGAGGTGTGGCTGCCACCTGCCGAGGAGTGGAACGGACGCTTCCGCGGCGTCGGCGCGGGTGGGTCGACCGGCGCCATCAGCTACGGGCCGATGGCGTCGAGCGTGACGGCCGGCTATGCCGTCGTGGCGACCGACAACGGCCACACCAGCACGAGTGGCTTCGACGGGAGCTGGTCGCTCGGACACCCGCAGCGCATCGTTGACTTCGGCTACCGCGCGCAGCACGAGGCGACCGTCGCCGGTCAGGCAGTGACCGCCCTGTACTACGGCCGGGCAGCAGACTACGCGTACTTCATCGGCTGCTCGCAGGGTGGACACCATGCGCTGATGGAAGCGCAGCGTTATCCCGAGGACTACGACGGCATCGTCGCCGGCGCGCCGGCGAACTACTGGACCGGCCTGATGGCGGGAGAGCTGTGGTCCGGACTCGCAAGTCTTCGGGACCCCGTCGGGGGCCTGCCGGATACCAAGCTTCCGATTCTGGGCAACGCGGTCCTTACGGCGTGCGACGAAGTGGACGGCCTCGCCGACGGCCTGATCGATGACCCGCGGAACTGCGATTTCGACCCGTCCACCGTCGAGTGCGCGAACGGCGACGATACCGACTGCCTGACCGCCGCGCAGGTCAAGGCCGTGGAGCAGATCTACGAGGGACCGCGCAACCCGCGGACGGGCGAGCGCATCTACCCCGGCTACCCGCCCGGGAGCGAGTATTTCGCCTCGCCACAAGGCATCGGCGGGTGGGGACCGTTCTGGGCGGGGATCTCCGAGCCGGGCGGCAGCTCGAACGACTTCATGAAGTACACCGTCTTCCGCGACCCGGATTACAACGTCCGCACGTTCGACTTCGATCGGGACTGGGCACTGGTCAACGAGCGCCAGGTCGCCGACGACACGCTCGCGTCGGCGCTCAACGCCACCGACGCCGACCTATCACCGTTGGAATCCCGCGGCGGCAAGCTCCTCATCTATCACGGGTGGGCGGACCCGCTGGTGACGCCGTACAACACGGTTGACTACTACGAGGACATCGTGCAATCGGTCGGTGGCCGCACCGAGACCGAGGCCTTCGTCCGGTTGTTCATGGCGCCGGGCGTCGGACACTGCCGCGGAGGCGTGGGGCCCGATCAGTTCGACATGCCGGCGGCGATTGAACGCTGGGTCGAGCAGGGGGTCGCGCCCGACCGCATCACGGCGAGCCACATGACGGACGGCGAGGTCGATCGCACTCGGCCCCTCTGCCCCTACCCCCAGGTCGCGCGCTGGACGGGCCAGGGCAGCATCGACGAGGCTGCCAACTTTAGGTGCGTGAATCCCCGCTAGCGCTTTGTTTCAGAGGCCCGCATCAGGGTGAGGAGCAAATAGGCCGCACCATGCCGCTGATCGTCGGAGACCGGATCGGGCACGACCACGTCATCTCCCTCATCGGTGAGGGGGGCATGGGCCAGATCTATCAGGTCACCGACACGAAGCTCAATCGCGATGTCGCGCTGAAGATCCTCCCAGACGCCTTCGCGACGGACTCCGCTCGCCTCGCTCGGTTCCAGCGGGAAGCGCAGGTACTAGGATCATATTCGGCGGTACCTTTTTAACGCGCTGGTTCCAGGGCCGCGTTCGCGCAGAAATCCAACCCTAGCGTAAAGAGATAAGAACTCCAGGCAAGTGGGCCCAGCGGTTGGTCTCGCAGAGAAAACCGTCGGAGGCACCGCAACCCAGCCCCTCAGAACAGCCACCCTGCTGCCGTGACAACGCGGTTTTCGGAGAGGGACCAACGCTGGGTCACCCTCCGAGCCGTGGTGCACTTCGAACCTGCGGGAGCCGTGGCCGGCCTGACGCCATGCGCCGAGGCGCGTTTCTGCGCGCCTCGCGGGCGCGGAGCGAGTCTCTCAGGTCTCCGCGTAGCGTCCCGCGGCAGGGTTCGTGGGCGCAGCCCCCCAGTCTGACCCTAGTTCGATGGCCGGCGTCGCCCGTAGGGGCGCTGGCCGAGCGCCCGCTGCATCACCTCGTACTGCACCGACATGATGTGGCCAATCGACTCGATCCAGTACGCCGCGTTGTGCGCCCCCGGCATCTGCATGTAGTCGAACGGGATACCTTCCTCAAGCATGATCGCGGCCAGCTTCTTCGCCCCCTCGATGAGCCGGTCCTCGGTACCGCAGTCGAGGTAGATGTGGGGGAGCTGATCCCTCGGCACCTGGCGGATGAGCGTGAACGGATCGTAGGCTTCCGCCTGCTCGGGCGTCGTGAACATTGTCCCGTTCGGTGTGCGCTCGACCTGGCTGCTGAAGCTGTTGATATCGATCAGCGGATTCGGCTGTCGCCGACGTTCCCGTTGCTCTGCGGTGAGCTCGCGCGGCGTCCGGGGAGGCATCTCCCCGCGCATCCGAGCGGCCGCCTGGCGGCCGTACTCCAGCGCGCCGCTCGTGCTGCCAATGGAGACGAACATGTCGGGATGCCGGAGACCCAGCGTAATCCCACCGAAGCCACCCATTGACAGCCCGGTGATCGCGCGTCCTTCGCGCTGCGCAATGGTCCGAAAGTTCCAGTCGACATGGCTCACCACGTCCTCGATAACATGGTCTTCCCAGTTGTTCTTCTGCCCGCCTGCGCTTTCGGCCCAGTTGACATACCAGGAATTGCCGACGTCGGGCATCACGACGATGAGGTCGTCGTAGAGGCCGGCGTAGAATGGCGCGCCGTTGGCCAGCCCCCACGCCGTGTAGTTCTGCGTCAGCCCATGCAGCAGGTAGAGAACGGGATACCGCTCGGTCGACGCCTCGTAGTCGCCGGGTAGCAGGATGTTGTATTTCATCGCCCGCTCAACGGCCGGGCTGAAGAACTCCACGGTCTGGAGCTTCAATCCCTCGGCTATGGCCGAGGTCGCGAGCGCGACGAGCGCGACCGCCAACGCCGTGGTCCGCAGCATCCGCATCGTTATCGTTCTCATAATGACCTCCCCGAGCCCGAGCGCGCGGAACTCACCCCGTGGCAGGCTCGCTCGGGACCGCTTCATCCTACCCGAAAAACGACTACTGGCCGACGCGCGCATCCTCGCGGTATCCTTTGGCCCGGTTCCCAAGACGACGGAGGACGATCGAATGGCAATGAACCGCTCGCGGGTCGCCTGGGTGCTTGCGGCGTGGATCGCCGTCGCTGGAGGGACGGCCGACACCGAGGCCCAGCAGGAGGGCACCCGGAACGGGGAATGGCCGACCTATGGCGGCGACCTCGCCAACACCCGCTATTCGCCGCTCGACCAGATCACCGGAGAGAACTTCAACGACCTGGAGCTGGCGTGGAGCCTGAAGACCGACAACTTCGGACCCTCGCCGGAACGCGCGCTGCAGGCGACACCGCTTATGGTGAACGGGGTCGTCTATGCGGCGGTGGGCACACGGCGCGTTGCGGTGGCGCTCGATGCCGCGACCGGCGAAATCCTCTGGTTCCATCGCTACGATGAGGGCGAACGGGGCGAGGCGGCGCCCCGGCGGCTCTCGGGGCGAGGCCTGGCCTATCGCGACGACGGGGGCGACGGCGAGATCTACTACGTCACGCCTGGCTATCACTTAATCGGCCTCGATGCGGTCACGGGCGAGCGCCTCCCGGGGTTCGGGTCCGACGGAATCGTCGACCTCAAACGGGGGCTCGATCAGGAAATCGACTTGGTGACTGGCGAGATCGGACTGCACGCGACGCCCGTCGTCGTCGGCAGCACGATCGTCGTCGGCGCCGCGCACCTCCCCGGCGGGTCGCCCGAGTCGATGACCAACGTGAAGGGCTTCATCCGGGGATTCGATGCGTCGACCGGCGCGCGGAAGTGGATCTTCCACACGATCCCGCTGGGCGACGAATTCGGAAACGACACTTGGCAGGGTGACTCGTGGCGCTACACCGGCAACACCGGCGTTTGGGGACAGATATCGATCGACCCGGAGCTAGGCCTCGCCTACCTGCCGGTCGAGATGCCGACCAACGATTACTACGGCGGCCACCGGCTCGGCGACAACCTGTTCTCTGACAGCCTGGTCGCGGTCGACCTCGAAACCGGTGAGCGACGTTGGCACTTCCAGATCACCCATCACGATGTGTGGGACTGGGATTTACCGGCGGCCCCGATCCTCGCCGATATCACGGTGGACGGGCGCAACATCAAAGCGGTCGCGCTGCCGACCAAACAGGCATGGGTGTTCGTGTTCGACCGCGAGACGGGCGAGCCCGTCTGGCCGATCGAAGAACAGCCGGTCGACCCGTCCGACGTCCCGGGCGAGCTGCTGTCCCCGACGCAGCCGCACCCGACGAAACCGCCGGCGTTCGATCGGCAGGGGGTCGGCCCTGAGGACCTGATCGACTTTACGCTCGAGCTGCGCGAGATGGCGCTAGAGATCCTCAACCGCCGCCGCTACGGCCGTTCGATCTACACGCCACCCTCGGTCGCGACGGCCGACGGGACCCTCGGCACGATGCAGGTACCGTCGTCCACCGGCGGGGTGAACTGGCCTGGAGGGTCGCTCGACCCGAAAACGGGGATCTACTATCAGTACTCGAAGTCCGAGATTACCAGCCTGGGGCTCGTCAACGATCCCGAGCGATCGGACATGAACTTCATCAGTGGCCGCCCCGAAGGGGTCAGTGCGGCGGACGCAGCCCTCAACATCCGTGGTATTCCAATCCTCAAGCCGCCATGGGGCCGAATCACGGCCATCGATCTCAACACGGGTGACATCCTCTGGCAGATCCCGCACGGCGAGACCGCCGACAACATCCGTAACCACCCGTTGTTGGAGGGCATCGACATTCCGAGGACTGGCCGGCCCGGGCGTGTCGGCACCCTGATCACGAAGACGCTCGTGGTCGCGGGTGACGGTGGAACATTTACGAACGAGGTGGGCGTATCCGGCGCGATGCTCCGAGCATACGACAAGATGACCGGCGCCGAGCTCGGCGCGGTGTACATGCCCACACGGCAGAGCGGTTCGCCGATGACCTACTTGCACGATGGCCAGCAATACATCGTCGTCGCCGTGAGCGGCGGTGGCCATGGGGGCGAGCTGCTCGCATATCGCCTGCCATCATGATCGTCGGAGTTCCCAAGGAAGCGTTCCCAGGCGAGCGTCGCGTCTCAGTGGTTCCCGCCGTTCTCCCGTCGCTGACAAAGGCCTCGCTCGACGTGGTCGTCGAGCCGTCGGCCGGCGCCTCCGCGGGGTTCCCCGACAGCGCATACACCGGCAAGGGCGCACGGCTTGCCGAGTCGCGCGCGCAGCTGTTCGCGGACGCCGACGTCGTGCTGCAAGTGCGAACGCCCGGCGCGGCGGGTGACGCGGGTCAGACGGACCTCGCCTCGCTCCGGCGAGACCAAACGGTCCTCGGGTTCTCGGAGCCGCTCGCGGAGCCAGCCCTCGCGCGGGCGGTCGCGGAGCGGGGCGTCACCGCGTTCTCGATGGATCTCATCCCGCGCATCACGCGCGCCCAGGGCATGGACGCGCTCTCGTCGATGGCGACGATCGCCGGCTACAAGGCAGTGCTCCTCGCGGCCGACACACTTCCCCGCATGTTCCCGATGATGATGACGGCCGCTGGTACCATCGTACCCGCGCGCGTGCTCGTCATCGGCGCCGGTGTCGCCGGCCTGCAGGCGATCGCGTCAGCTCGCCGGCTCGGGGCGCGAGTGGAAGCGTACGACGTGCGGCCGGCCGTCAAGGAGCAGGTCGAAAGCCTCGGAGCGAAGTTCGTCGAACTCCCGCTCGAGACCAGCGAGGCGGAAGACGCCGGCGGCTACGCGAAAGCGCAGGACGAGAGCTTTCTGGTTCGGCAGCGGGAGATGATGACGCGTGTCGTGGCGAACAGCGACGTCGTCATCACGACGGCGCTGATCCCGGGCAAGACGGCGCCGGTGCTGGTCACGGCCGAGATGGTGGCCAGCATGGAACCGGGAGCGGTCATCGTTGACCTGGCGGCGGAACGGGGCGGGAACTGCGCGTTGACACGAGCCGATGAAACGACGGTCGAGGATGGCGTGACGATTCTGGGGCCGACCAACCTCCCCTCGACGGTGCCGTATCACGCCTCGCAGATGTATGCGAAGAACATCTCGACGCTGCTGCTCCATCTGGTCTCCGACGGCGCAATGACGATCGATCTGGAGGACGAGATTACGGCGGGGACATTGATCTCACGCGGCGGTGAGGTGGTACACCCGCGAGTCAGAGAGCTGCTCGACGTAGGACAGGCCGGGCCTAGAGCTTAGGGTTGGGGCATTTTCTCCTATGGAAACGTTCATCCCGCTGCTGACCATCTTCATGCTGGCGATCTTCGTCGGCTTCGAGATCATCACCAAGGTGCCGCCGCTGCTCCACACACCGCTCATGTCGGGCAGTAACGCCATCTCGGGTATCACGATCATCGGCGCCCTGTTGTCCGTCTCGTCCTCCACTCGCGCGACGATAATCCTCGGGTTCCTGGCGCTCGTCATCGCCACCATCAATGTCGTCGGCGGGTTTTTGGTCACGCACCGGATGCTCGGCATGTTCAAGAAGAAGGACTAGCAGCCTGTGGTGAAAGACCTGCTGCATTCGACCGGCCCTGCATCCCGCCTGATTGCGGTGCTCGTCGGTCAAATACTGGGAGTATTCTCCCTTCTCGCGCCTTGTCAGCCAGGCGCATCACCGGTCTCGGTGCGAACCGGGACGTTCACCACGGGCTGCTAGTGGACGTCGTCCTCATCGATCTCTCCTATCTGGTCGCGTCGGCGCTGTTCATCCTCGGGATCCGGGGCCTGACGCACCCGCGCACCGCCGTGCGTGGCAACTTGCTCGGCGCGACCGGGATGCTCATCGCCGTGATCACCACGCTGCTCGACCAGCAGATCTTCGGCGCCGGCGCCCAGGCGTTCGCGCTCATCCTGGGTGGTGTCGTCCTCGGCGCCGGGATCGGGGCGGGGTTGGCGCTCAAGATCCAGCTCACCGCGATGCCGGAAATGGTCGCGCTGCTCAATGCGTTCGGCGGCGGGGCGTCTGCGCTGGTCGCCGGCGCCGTCCTGGTCGGGACGGCGGACCCCTCGACGCAAACCACCGTCGCGACGGTTGCCTCGGGCATCATCGGTTCGATCACGTTCTGGGGCAGCCTCGTGGCATTCGACAAGCTACGGGGCCTGCTCCTGCCGGACGCGCCGGTCGTCTTTTCCGGCCAGCAGCCGCTTAACGCACTGCTTGCGATGGCTGCGCTCGGGCTGGGCGTCTGGGTCGTGGCCGATCCGGGGACGGTCGCCGCGTACGCGGGCATGGTCACCGTCGCGTCCATACTCGGCATCCTGCTCACGATCTCGATTGGCGGCGCCGACATGCCGGTCGCGATCGCGATGCTCAATTCCTACTCGGGGCTGGCGGCCGCGTCCACAGGGTTTGTTCTGAGCAACAACATCCTCATCATCACCGGCTCGCTCGTTGGCGCCTCGGGCATCATCCTGACGATCATCATGTGCAAGGCGATGAACCGATCTCTGGTCAACGTCCTGGTCGGCGCGATCGCGGAGGGCAGCCGGACGAAGGTGGACGCGGACGATGTCTACGCCGGGCGCGTGAAGCGAACCTCCGCCGAGGAAGTCGCGATGCTGTTCGACGGGGCACGCCGGGCCGTCATCGTGCCAGGCTACGGCCTCGCAGTGTCGCAGGCGCAGCACCAGGTGCGCGATCTTGCCAACCTGCTCGAGTCACGTGGGGTCGAGGTGGATTACGCGATTCACCCCGTGGCCGGCCGCATGCCCGGACACATGAACGTGCTCCTGGCCGAGGCGGACGTCGACTACGACAAGCTGAAGGAGATGGACGTCATCAACCCGTCGTTCGAGCAGACGGACGTCGCGATCGTGATCGGCGCGAACGATATCGTCAATCCCGACGCCCGCACCGACCCGTCGAGCCCCATTGCCGGCATGCCGATCCTCGACGTCGACCAGTCGCGCACGGTCGTGGTCATCAAGCGGAGTCTCTCGCCCGGCTTTGCCGGGGTCCCGAACCCGCTCTTCGCTGCCGACAACACGCTCATGCTGTTCGGCGACGGCAAGCAGGTGGTCCTCGATTTGATCGCGGCCGTCAAGGACGCGGCGTAGTCTCCCATCGGTTCGAGCGAGGGAGCTACAGGGAAGGACGCCCTATCCGAAGAGGCGGTGAGGCACTGCCGACTGAACCGCCGGGACAGACGCGCCGTCGCCATCCGCGCGTGCCGTCGGCGCTCGATGCGAGCCCGCATCGGAAGCAGGGTTGTTCCGCTGTTCGACTTGGAGAACTGAGCGGCGGCGGCTGCTTCGTACGCTCGCTCGATCCCAGACCTCCATCCGGAACCCTCCGCTGCTTCTGGATCTTCCGAAGGACGGTGTGTTGTGGCTCAGCGGACGGATGGTCTACGCACAGGCACAGCGGGGGTTCGGCGTAGAGTTCTTGAACGTGCCGGCGCCCGCTCAGGCTGTGCTGGTCGGAGCCGTCTCGGCTCTCCAGTCGTCGCGGAGCGTCACTGGCCGCGGATGGTGACTCGGATCGGCTCCGGCGGTCGACGCGGAGTCAGGAGAACAGCCAGGATCCGCTGGCGACGTAGAACGCGACGATGGGGATCTCGCCGATCGCAACGCCAAGTATGAACTTGCCCAGGTGCATGCGCAGGGTGCCCGCGACGTAGCAGATGATGTCGGTCGGCACGAAGGGAAAAACCGACCACCCGGCCACGATCCAGAAGCCCTTGGCGCGCACCTGGGTTTCGAGCCAGCGGACACGGGCCGCGTGCTTCCGCTCGAACAGCTCTGCCAGTCCGAGGTAATCGAAGAAGAAATAGACGAGCGTCGAAGACGTCACCACACCCGCGAGTGACACAGTGAAGACGAGCCAGTAGCGGCCTGGAAACAACAGTGTCCCGACGACGATGAGGACGGTGCTCGGGACCAGCGTCACCGGCCGGAGCACGCTCACCAGCACGTAGCCGATCAAGACGAGCGGACCCGCCTGGCGGAGCGCGCGCGCGAGCGTCACGGGATCAATCAGCTCAGGATTCACGAAGTACAGCACGCCGAGACCGACCGTGAGCGCGAACCAGAGTCCGAGCGCGATGCGGCGACGGGCGGTCACCTTGCGCGCCTCGCGGCTGTGCCGGACGAGTATTTCAACGACGGTGTCCGCGTGCGCTCGGGAGCGACGGACATCTGCGCCGGCGACGATCCAAGAGTGAAACAGTACCCCACGTGCTGTAACCGATCGATCGCGAGCGGATCACGAAGCGCGTAGCACGTCCACGGCGAGGGCGAGGCATCGCTCGAACTCGTCCAACCGCCCGTAGTGATCCCCGCTCGGCACGCTCCCGTCAGCGCCGAGCGACCCGGTCTCGGCCGGCACGACGATCGTCGCCCCGCTGCCGATGACTGCGTAGTCGAGCATCAGGTTGTCGGTTAGACCGAACGTTTCGATCATCAGGCCGTTGGGATCGCGAAGGATGCCGTCGGGGTCCTGAATCGGCGCCACCGCGTGGGCGGTTCGCGTCGTAAAGTTCTGCGCGACGGTCGAATACGCGAACACCGGAAGGCCGCGCCCGCGTGCGAACCCTATCTCATAGGCGGTGCCGACGTCCGCGCTCGGGCCACGGAATGGCGTGACGTTCGCGATGACGAGATGACACGTCTCAATCAAGGCCTCATTGCCCCTGGCAATCGCATATCCGCTTGCCGGGACGGGCGTGGTGGGCACCTCGTTATCGGCGGGATAGACGCCTTCGAATCCGTGCGTCGCGCACAGCGCCTTCTTTGCTACACCGACGTCTCGCGAGTTGGACAGGAAGACTTCAGGTCCGGCCAGGTAGACACGTGAGTGTGCGGTCGTCCGCGTGGAAACAGTCACGCGCGGAGGGGCGGCATGTCGTCGCCGGCCGGGACGAACTTCAGCGCGACACCGTTATTGCAGTAGCGTTTACCGGTCGGCGGCGGACCGTCCTTGAATACATGGCCCTGGTGGCCGCCGCAGCGGCCGCAGTGGTATTCGGTGCGTGGCAGGATGAGCTTGAAGTCGGTCTTGGTCCCGAGGTGGCCAGGGATCCCGTCGAAGAAGCTGGGCCAGCCGGTGCCGCTGTTGTACTTCGTCGACGCCTCGAACAGCGGCAAGTGGCACGCCGCGCAAATGAACGTCCCCTCACGCTTCTCGCCGTTCAGCGCACTCGTGCCCGCCGACTCAGTCGCCTCCCTGAACAACACGGCGTAGGCGTCGTCGGGAAGGAGCGCTCGCCACTCCTCACGTGGTTTATCTAGCTTTTCGATCGTCGTCTCAGCCATGATCGTGAACCTCTCCGTAAGCCTTGAACTCGCCGCTAATACCGAAACAGATACTGCAGCTTGGTAAAGAACGCGCGGTTCGTCCGCCGCAGCGCCGTTCCTGGAAAGAACTCGTCGTAGAACTGATCAAGCTGCTGGTAGTGATCGTCGTAACCGACGTAGAACACCGTCAAGGCGTTGATCCGATAGGTGATGAGGAAGTTCAGCGCGAGCGTCTTCGCAAAGGAGTTGTACTCCGTGATGTTTCGGATCAGCAAACGGTCGGTGAACGTGAAGGTGCTGAGCGCGCGGAACAGCTTGACATTGAACACCTCGACGTCACCCGACCGGACGTCCGTGAACTGACTGGTGTTTACGTTGATCTGAGACGTCAGGCGCGGAACGGGGCGGAGATTGGCGAACAGTCGCGCGCTCGAGCCCCGGCCGAGATACGGGTTAGTCGGGTCGTAGAAGATTTCCTCCCCCCAGCTGTAACCTGCCCCGAAACCGAAGAGACGATTGGTGTTGACATTGGAGAACACGTTGTAGAGCGCCCGGTTGAAATCGATGCCGCCGAAACGTTCGAGGAGACGGTTCGAGTTGACGCCGAGGCTGATGTTCTTGGCGAATTGGAGATTCAGCGCCAGGTCCCGTCTCTCGTCTTCGCGAATCCCTTCGTGGTTATAGCTCAGTTCGTAGCTGACACTCGGTCCCCAGCTGATGATCCAGCTCTCGGGCCACCAGCGGTAGCCGACGCTGACGCCCCCCAGGCGCTGATCCACGCGGCGCACGAAGCCGACGTCGGTGCGGAAGTCGGGATCGATCAGACCCGCGAACGTCGAGGCGCTCAGGTTGCGCCCGTTGTGCGTCAGGAGGGCGCCTGCCATCGGCCCGCTGCGCTCCCGCCCCGCCTCGTCCCGATGCGTCGACTGCACCGCCACGAAATTGAACCGACTCGTCTGTCCCAAACGGAACTGCCCATCGACGCCGCCGACCCGACTGTAACCGTCGAGGAACTCACGGTCGGTCACGATCGCGCCGATATGGGATTCGGCGTAGAGGTCGTATTTGGCGCGGCCGATCACGACTTGGGCCGTCTGGCCGAACCCCGGGTCGAACGGGTCGTCGCGCTTGCCGGGCGCTGCGTCGTCGGCCACCAGGACGCCGAGCGTCGTCCGACCCACCTTGCCGGTCAGCTTGCCTCCGACGTAGGGGTCGACGACCGTGCGCGTGTGCACCAGGTTGACCGGCGAGGTGAAGCTGAAGATTTCCTGGCCCTCGAGAAAAAAGGGCCGGAGCTCCGAGAAGAAGAGCGGGAAGCGCTGGTTGATGTCGATCTGCGCTAGGTCGGACTCGATCTGCGAGAAATCGGGATTGAACGCGAGATCGGCCGTCAGATTTGACGTGATTCCGTACTTGATGTTGACACCGGCCTGGGGCGTCGTCCCTTGGTCGACGAATCCGCCGGTCGTGTCGTCGAGCGAACCGAACTTAATGGCGGTGAAGGTCGGCAGGATCTCCAGGTTGCGGCTGGTCGACAGATCGGTCATCCCCTCCAGCACGCCCATCTGCGCCATGAACCCCGAGATGTCGCGCGACATCGGTGCCCAGACGGCGTTCTCGGCGTTCTTCGCCTTGATCTCGCGCACAATTTGGAATCCCCACCGGTGCGGGGTCCCCGACGGCTGTTCCGGGTAGCGGAAGCTCTTGAACGGGATCGCCATCTCGGCGGTGTAGCCGTCCTCGACGATCTGGGCACCCGAGTAGAACAGCGTGTCCCATGATCGGTCGGGATTGGGGATCGCATTGCCGCCGCCGTCACCGCCGAACCCGCCCGCGGTGATGATCCCGTCCCCCTGCACGTTGTAGGCGTTGACGTCGAAGTCGTAGCAGCGCTGCTGGCTCATGAAGGTGTCCAGATACACGGTCATCAGGTCGTCCTGCCATGCCCGGTCGCGATCGACGCGGTTCGCGCGCATGATGCTCCGGTCCTCGTAATGGAGGTAGAAACCGAAGTACAAGTGCTCACTGTCGTAGGCGAGGTAGACCTCCGTCTGCTCAGTGGCCGGCGCCCCATCGAGCGGCGCCTGCTGGACGAACTCGGTGATGACGGCTGCTGTGCGCCAGACCTCGTCGTCGAGCCGGCCGTCGATCGCGGGCGGTGCATCGGTGCGCCGTGGCCGTGCCACGGGCCGGCCAGCGAGGATGCCGAGATCCGCAGGCGTGCCGGCGGCACCGGACGCATCTATCCGAGTCGCGTCGGTGCGACCGCCCGGAGCGGCTGCGCCGTTGGCGCGCCGTACCGCCGCCTCGGGCTCCGGTCGCGACGCTCGTCCCAGCGCCCGCGCGTCTCCCGCGAACGGCCCAAACCCCTGGCCGAGCTCCGCCACGATGCGGTCCTGCAATGCAAAGACATCGGCGATCGTACCATCGATGGTGATGCTCTGCGCGACATCGCCGGATCCAACGTCGATGACGCGCGCCGTGACGCGGACTCGATCGCCGGCCCGCTGGACACCACCGGCGACGACCCAGCGGACACCGAGCGCCCGCCCGATGCGCGACGTCATCTCGTCGCGTGGCCCTCCGTCGCCAATCGCCGACGCCCGCTCAAGCACCGCCTCCGGCCCGACCACATCCAGCACGCCGAGTCGATCGAGATCCGCGGTGACCGTCTCGGCGATGCCGCGTCCGATCCAGTCGTCCGCCGCGGTCCCGGAGATGTTCACGAACGGAAGGACGGCAACGGCGGCCGCGAGTGCCGCCTGCTCATCGCCGCGCCGAGTCGACTGCGTCTTTGATTCGGTGACCGCGACCATGGTGAGGCAGATGGCCAGCGCGACCGTGAGCCGGAAACGACACGGCGATCCAAGATCCGTCATCGTGAAACGGGGAAGCGAGCTGCCGGTCAGATCAATCGTGCTTGGGCGAGGACGCCGGCCGCCACCCTATCGTGTCGTCCGGACCAGCGTACGATCATTGTAGTGTCTCGCGCCGGAAGTCGTGTGAACGCCGAGACCGTGGAGGCGCCTGGTAGGTGCCTCCCGGAGCGCCCACGCGGACGGCCAAGGGAAGGGTGGCCTCGCCCTTGCCTCAGGTCCCCGGCGCGCGCCCTCGCAATCGTCGACGAAATAGGGCACAGTGAAATCACTGGGAGAAGGTGCAAGACGTCGATGATATCGACGATGCGTCCAGCCATGGTCGTCCGATGCCTGCGGCTCGACGGGTCGAGCAGTACCTCGTTCCCGTCGGGGCACAGCTCCGGCACGTTTGCGTCGGCAGCCGTGCTCCACCACCACTACGGCTGGAAGGCAGGGTTGCCGGCCCACGGCATGGCGTCGTGGGTGGCCGCGTCGCGTCTGAACGAGAACCGGCACTTTCTCAGCAACGTGGCGTTTGGCGCGGCAGTCGGTCTGCTTGGCGTCCGGACCGTGACGCTCGACTACGGGTCGACCCGGTTCGAGGTTGCGCCGCTCGCGGCGCCCGCTGGGACCGGCGTACAGGTGAGGGTGCTCGGGCGCTAGTCCGGCCGCGCCACAGCACGTCGATGAGTACATGCACGGCGGGAGGCAATCTGTCGCGGGGGCGGCACCACCAGGCATCGTTCGTCGTGCTCGCCCTCCCCGAGGGCGAACCGTCACACTAGTAGACCGTGGATCGCCTCATCCTGCTCGTCGCGGCGCTAGCGGCGGCCGGGAACGCCGCCGCGCTCACGGTGTCCTTCTCGGTATCGCATCGTCACCCGGCCATCGAGTACGGGACACGCCCACGCATGGACCGTGTGGCGCAGCTCCACGCCCGGCTTCGCTCCGGGGACGCGACGCTGACGGCCGAGCCAGAACGCGGGTTCCTTCGATCGCTGCTCGACGCCCTGGACGTACCGGTCGAGTCGCAGTCACTCGTCTTCTCTAAGACGAGCTTGCAGTCCAGGTTCATCGGCCCCGACAACCCGCGCGCGATCTACTTCACCGATGACGTCGCCGTCGCCTGGGTGCGTGGCGCGCCCTCGATCGAGGTCGCCGCGCACGATCCAGCACAGGGCGTCATGTTCTACGCCCTCAGCCAGCGGGCGCCGGCCGCGCATGGGTTTCAACGACCTCGGTCGTGCCTGGAATGCCATATCTCGGAGGCAACCCTTGACGTGCCCGGGCTTGCGGTTGGCAGCACCGTCGTCGACCCCGACGGCGTGCCGTATGCATCGGTTGCCGTCGATCATCGGACGGCCGTCGAGTCGCGATGGGGCGGATGGTATGTCACCGGCAGGACCGGCGTCGGGCGCCACGTCGGCAACACGGTTGCGTCTGATCCCGCGGACCCGATGCTCCGGCACGACTCCGCCAGTTTCAACCTCGCTACGGTCGCGGACCGTTTCGACACCTCCGGGTACCTGACACCTCGGAGCGACGTCGCGGCGTTGATGGTGCTCGAGCACCAGACTCACATGACGAACCTGCTGACGCTCACTGGCTGGGAGTTCCGGGTTTCGACGTTCGAGAGCCGCGTCACCAGTGGGCTGCTGACGTCACCAGCGTCCGGGCCCGATGATCCGGCGCTCCGCGAAACGGTGCGTACCCTCGTCGACTACATGCTCTTCATTGACGAGGCGCCGCTGACGGATACCATCGTCGGCACTGCCGGCTTCAACGACGCGTTCGAGGCGCGCGGACCCTTTGACCGCCGAGGCCGGTCGCTCCGGCAGATCGATCTCGATCGCCGGCTCTTCACATACCCCTGCAGCTACATGATCTACACGGCCGCGTTCGATGCGCTGCCGGCCGAGGCGAAGGACGCCGTCTATCGACGCCTCTGGCGCGTCCTCTCTGGCGGTGACCCGGATCCGCGGTACGCCCGGCTTTCGCCAGACGACCGCCGGAACATTATCGACATCCTGCGTGACACCGACCCGAATTTGCCGGACTGGTTCCGGTCGGCCGACTGAGGTAGGGAGACGGCGACGGACGCCTGCCGAGCACACGACGACCGCGCCGGTCACCACACGCAATCCGCACACTGTCTCGAATCTGGACACAGATCAAAAATCTGACCCCGCGGAGATCGGGCCTCACGACCCGCGTCGAGAGAGCCCCGATTCCTCACGCGTTTCCTATCCGCCAAGGCGTCTTGGATGGCACATGCTTTGCTTCAGTCTAGGCCAGGAGACAACGCGATGAGACCTCAGCCGTTCGTGTGGGAAGTTCCGGTGCGCCCCGAGGTACATGACGACGCAGCTCGCTGAGCTGCGAACTCTGACACATGATAGGTACACAACGTCGTGAAGAAGGCCTCCTCGAGGCGGGTAATGGGTCGCGACAACAAGAACTATATGCTGCAGATTTCGATCGGCCTCCCAAAGACGAGTCGGGCCGTGGTCACGGTCCGGTTGAGCGGTGGCGGATGGTCGAAGCCACGTCTGACCGAGCGGTTCGAGATGGCGTGCGCGTCATAAAGGCACGCTTGGCGCACGCGCGAACCGTGCCACTGACAGGTGTGCCCGTCCGCACCTGACACAATGGATGCGTGCCGCGCGCTGATGACCCTGTCCCCGCAGACCCCCGCGCCGCGTACACCGACCGACTCGACGCCCGGCGCGCCGCGCACGCCACACTGGTGCACCGGCACCGGCAACTGGGCACCCTTCGCCTCCTGACGCTTGGCTTGGCGGGTGCGCTCGGCGTCGCCATGCTCGGCGGCGTCGGCCCCTCGGGCTGGTGGCTGCTCGCACCGCTCGCGATCGTGGTCGTCCTTGGCGTCGTCTTGAATCGCCTGGAAGCAAGACGCGACCGGCGCGCGCGCGCCATCGCCTTCTACACGCGCGCGATCGCCAGGCTCGACGACTGCTGGGCCGGGACGGGCGAGACCGGCGCGCGCTTTCTCGATGAGCAGCACCTCTACGCACGAGACCTCGACCTGTTCGGCGAGGGGTCGCTCTTCCAGTTCCTGACCCACGCGCGGACCCGGATGGGCGAGGAGACGCTGGCAGCGTGGCTGCTGGCCCCGGCTGACGCAGAGACCGTCGTCGCCCGGCAAGCCGCGGTCCGCGAGCTCGCGTACAACCTCGACCTCCGGGAGGACCTCGCCGTGCTCGGCGAGGACGCGCGCACCGGCGTGCGCCCCGACGCGCTCGCGGCTTGGGGGGAACAGCGGGAGCTCCTTCCGGGGCCGGGATTTCGGTCGGCGGTGCGTGTCCTGTCCGTCTTCGGTGGCCTCGCTATCGGCGGGGCCGTCACGGTCGCGCTCGCGGCGGAAGGGTCCGTCGCGCTGACGACCGGGGTCGCGTCGACCCTGCGCGCGGTGTTCGTGCTCGCGCTCGTCGGGAACGGAACCGCGGTTTGGCGCCTCAGGCACAGTCTGGGGCGGATCTTCGCTGCGGTCGACGCCGCCGTACACGACCTGAATCTCCTCGCCGACGTCTTGCGCCGACTTGAGGCCGAACGTTTCACTTCCCCGCGACTGGTGGCGCTCCAGACCTCGCTTCAGGTCGATGGCGATCCGCCGTCCCGGCGGCTTGCGCGTTTGAACCGGCTCATGGGCTACGTCGACTCCCGGCACAATTTCTTCGCGCGAATCGTCGGCCTGTTCATACTGTGGGACATCCATCTCGCGTACGCGGTCGAAGCGTGGCGCCGGAAGTCAGGCGCGGGGCTCAAGCGGTGGCTCGAGGCGGTCGGTGAATTCGAGGCACTGTCGTCGATGGCGAGCTATCGCTACGAGCGCCCCGCAGCGGTCTTTCCGGAACTGGTCACCGACGCGTCGGTGTTCCAGGCCGATGACCTCGCGCACCCGCTGCTCGACCAGCGCGCGGTCGCCAACGACGTGTCGCTCGCGGCCGGGCCGCAGGTTCTCGTCGTCAGCGGCTCGAACATGTCCGGTAAGAGCACGCTGCTGCGTACGGTCGGCGTCAGCGCGGTGCTCGCCCAGGCCGGCGCGCCCGTCCGCGCCCGCGCGCTTCGACTGTCGACGCTCGGCGTCGGCGCGTCGATCCGTCTCCTCGATTCACTGCAGGACGGGACTTCCCGGTTCTACGCAGAGATCACGCGGCTGCGCCAAATCATGGACGCCGCCGGGGGTACCCCCCCCGTGCTATTCCTGATTGACGAACTGCTGCACGGCACCAACTCGCACGACCGAAGGGTCGGCGCCGCGGCCATCGTCGGTGGCCTGGCGGATCGCGGCGCGATCGGTCTCGTGACGACTCACGACCTCGCGCTGACCGAGATCGCCGACACCCTGGCAACACGCGGTGGCAACGTCCATTTCGCCGATCACCTCGAGAACGGACGGCTCCGGTTCGACTACCGAATGCGGCCGGGCATTGTCGAGAAGAGTAATGCCGTCGATCTGATGCGTTCGGTCGGCCTCGACGTGTGACGCCGAGCGGCGTGCTATGCTCCTCAACTCATATTTTGGGAGGCGATGACGATGCGGGGACTTTCGTTGATGCTGCTGGTCGTGGTCAGCTCTTTGACGCTCGCGGCGGCGTGTGGCGGCGGCGAGGTCGCGCACGACGCCGGAGCGATGGATCACGCGGACGCCGAGGCTCCCGCCGAGCCCGACGCCTCCAGCGACATGGGGATGATCGGCGGCGGTCACGCGACGCTGGTCCACGAAGGGCAAGCGGGCAGCCCGCATGTGAGCGTGCACTGGGGCGTCAACGACGCGAACATCACAATCAGCTATGGCCGGCCGTATCTGAAGGACCGGGTGGTCGGGGAGAGCGTCGAGCCGATGGCCGACCGCGTCTGGCGCCTGGGCGCCGACGAGGCGACGACGCTGACGACAGACACCGACCTCATGCTTGGCGGCACGCACGTGCCGGCGGGAGAGTACACGCTCTGGGCCGCCCACATGAACGACGAGTTCCATCTGATCGTCAACAACGAGACCGGACAATGGGGCACGGCCTACAACTCGGACCATGATGTCGCGCACATCGCGATGGAGATCGGCACGCTCGACCAGCCGGCGGAACAGCTGATCATCTCGATCGCGGACGGCACACTGGGATTCGACTGGGGCACGATGGCCGCGGGCGTCACCCTGATGGCGCACTAGTGGCGCAACGGCCCGAGGCGCGCACGGCGGGCGTCGCGACCGCGGAGTGGGGCACTCGAGGTCCCCACGCAACGGTCGCGGGGGGTTGGGGCGAAGGCCCATCTAGACGTAGAACGCCTGCCTGCATGACCACGGTGCGGCGGTCGCTGGTCGTCGTGCTGTCGGCGGCCGTCTCGCTGTCGGCCCAGACCCCGAATTTCTCGGGTTACTGGACGCTAGACCGCGACGCCAGTCAGATCACGCCGCCGGCGTTCAGCGGCGGCCGGGGCGGCGCCGCGATCGATCGACTCTTCGTCACCCATGCGGTCAACGGCACGCTGGTAATCGGCACGGAAACCAACGGGCTCAAAGCATGGTCCTACACGCCCGGCCGAGAGCGCACGATCCCCGTGGGGCGCGATACGACCATGACCGCGCGGTCGCGCTGGGACGGCGACCGCCTCGTGGCCGAGGGGCGTCAGGGCGACATGACGATGCGCGAGGAGTTGGTCCTCAGCTCGGATGGCCAGGTCTTCACGTTCGTGGTGACCACCACGACACCTGACGCCATCACCGTCAATCGGCTGGTCTATAAGAAGGGTCAGCCGGTTGGCCCATGCGAGACGTGGGCGACGCCCTGCAAGGACTTCACCGACCAACAGCGGTAACTCCCGGCGCTCGCAGTCGTGCGCCGACGGCGCTCTTGTGGCGCGGGCCTTCAGGCGCGCGAGACAAGGCTGACGCCTTGCCTTACGAGTTCCGGTTCTATTCCGACAGGTCGATCGCCACGATCTTCTCCCGGTCACGCGCGTAGAGCGTCGTTCCGACGAGCGTCGGGGCAGTCCACGACCGCGTGTCGAAGAGCGGAGCCGCCGCGAGGATCGTCATGCCGCTCGGCGTCAGCCGGGCCAGTGTGAGATCGCCGTCCTCCTCGAGCAGCAATGCCTTGCCGTCGGCGTACACCATGCTCGCGCGGCTGAAGCCTCGCTGACGCCAGGCGGTTTCGCCGGTCGCCACGTGCGTGGCCGTCATGACGGCCGTGGCGCTCTGGCCGCTCGTGCCATATACGAAATCACCGACGCGGACCGGATTGAGAAACGTGAAACGCAGTCTGGGATCGGACCACAGCTCCTCGGTCCGCGTCGTCTCGCCGTCCCGCGTCAACCTGATCGCCCGGCTGCCGGCAATATAGCCCGACGAGAGGAACATGACGTTGTCGTCGTCGCTCCAGAGCGGCACTTGAAAGTTGAAATCGTTGCCCGCATCGTGTGGGTGCACCCAGAGGATGGCACCGGTGTCTGGGTCGAGCCCATGTACCGCCTGCCCGGCGAAGATGACGAGTTGCGTTTGTCCGTCAACGCTGATGAGTCGCGGCGGCGCTTCCGACACGAGGAAACTACCGCTCCGCCAGACGACGCCACCGTCCGACTGACGCAGCGCCATGACGGACTGCCCCGGCCCGCCCACCTGGCAAATGATCGTGTCTCTGTACGGCAGGGGGCTAGCGCCGTAGCCGGACTTGATCATCGAGCGAATCAGCAGCGGTGGCGCCCCAAAGTCGGCGACGAAGTCGCGCGACCACTGCAAATCGCCGGTCGCGGCGTCGAAGACGTGAAGTTCCTTGTTAGTGCCGATCGTGTAGAGGCGGTCACCAACCAGCAGCGGTGTCGCGTGCGGACCGGCACCCTGGCCGAAGTCCTGGACATCGGAGGAATAGCTGTATTCCCACCCTGTCGCACCGGTCGCGGGGTCCATCGAGATGACCGTCTCGTCTCCACTCCACGGACCGCTCCCACCCTCGCCGTACGCCACGCGATACATCGTGAACAATCGGCCGCCACCGGTGATGATCGCCGCGTGTCCCGCACCCAGCGGGCGGCTCCAAATCTGACGCGGCCCGGACGCGGGCCATCGCTCGGCCAAACCCGTGGCCTCCGACGTGAAGTCGCGATGCGGGCCACCCCATTGCCGCCATTCGAGTCCCGCCTCGCCGTCCTGCGCAGCGACGACCGCGCCGAGGACCAGCGTGATGAGCGCGAACGCCCACTGTTTCATCGGGCCGATCTTACTCGCAGACGCGGATGTTGAATTCGCCGGGCCGGGCCGGGCCGGGCCGGGGCGAGTGCGGTGGAACAGCAGACGCGCACGCTGGCGGCATGGGGTCTCATCCCAGCGCCCGTCGTGAACGCCCCGTGCCGCCTCCAACATTGTGATGCTCGCACTGACGAACGGCCCTTCTGAAAATCTTGGGGAGTCGTAGCAATCCGCGATCTCGCTACAGACATGCGCGCGATGCTGGTCCTCGATCTTGTCGTGCTAGGTGAAGAACGCCAGCGATAGGCTGGGGATCCGATCCGCCTTGACCCGCTGCTCGTCGCCGACAACCTTGGACGGCTCGTGGCCGCCTCCGGCATGACCAGCGACGACTACCAGGCGGACGAGGACTGGTGGCAGTGAGCTCTGAGTCTAGACGCCGACGGCTGCGTTGCTCCTCGGCCATTTGGGCCCACCACTCCCCCTCGTCGCGCCTCTTCCTCGACGACCAGACCGGCGCCATCCGCAATCAACCGAAGTGAACTCTGGGTTAGTAGTCGGCTGCCGCAAGTGAAGCGCGAATGATCTCGCGGTCGTTTCGGACGACCACGTGCCGGTTTGCGAAGGCGGGATGGGTCCACAGGACCGCGCGGTCGTTCCACCGGCCGGTGGCGCCGCCGCGCGTGCGGAGCGTTGGCTCGAGCAACAGGGTGCGGTCCAACTCCGCATACCCTTCGGATGAAAATCGCGCGATGATCAGCTCGCCGGAATCGTTCATCACGAAGTGGCGTTCGCCATGGCGCACGAAGTAGGCGGTGGCCCAGCGATCCTGCGCGTTCATGTCGTCGGACTGCCACAGCCGTTCCCCAGTCGTTGCGTCGATGCCGCGAAGCTCACCGTAGCTCCCGATGCCGTAGAGTTGATCGCCAACGATGATCGGCGTCGAGATGATCGAATGCAGCCCGTCGGTCTGCTGTGGCAACTCGCTCCGGCTCCGCCCCTTCCAAAGCCTGCGCGCCGCCGGCCGGTCCGGATTGAGCACCATCATCATCGACCCGTTGAAGAACTGGCTGACGACGAGATAGCGCCCGCTTCGAACCGGCGTTGAGATCGCCAACCCGCCGCCGACAGCGAATTCCTCTTCCCAGTAGACCTCGCCGGTCTGGGGGTCGAGCGATGTGAGCGCGGTCGCGTGCCAGACGATGAACTGCCTGGTGCCGCCCGCGTCGATGACGATCGGCGACGAATAGCCGGTTTCCGAGGTGCTCTCGAGGGCACGCCACGCTTCACGGCCGGTCGCCTTGTCGAACGCGACGATTTTCGCGTCAGGCTCGCCGCCGACGACGGCAACCAAGAGGTCGCCTTCAACGAGTGGTGACTGCGAGATGCCGAAGGCCGGTACCGTGGTGTCGTAATCGACGGCCGTGTCGACCCGCCACACGACCTCACCGGTCGCGGCGTCCATGCACGACAACATCCCGGCCGCGCCGAACACGTAGACCCGATCGCCGTCCACCGTGGGCGTGGCGCGCGGCCCGTTGGCGAACTTGAAGTGGATGTTGCGATAGGCCGCTGGCCACTCCTGGGTCCAGAGCACCGCGCCGGTCTCCTCGTCGAGCGCCAGCAAGCGCTCGGTGCCATCCATCGTGCGGCTGCCCGGCGTTTCCTCGTAGTCGAGAACGAAGACACGGCCGCTGGCGACCGCTGGACCGGCGAAGCCGCCGCGGACCGGTGTGCGCCACTTCACGGTTAGGCCTGTGTCGGGGAACCGCTCGACGACACCGGTCTCGGTCCACACCGCGGAACGGCCGATGCCGCGCCACTGCGGCCAGTCCTCGGCCTGCAGGCCGACGCCCATGCAGAGCGCACCGAAAATAGCTGCCACGTACAGGCGAGTCCTCACAGCCATGCATCGTGCACCGTTGGTGGCCAGCGGGTCAATCGACCGAGCGGGGCCGCGGCCGGGCGTCACCAGGGACGACACGCCGACAGTGTGAGACCGGTAGAGCCCGCTCGATAGATACGCGCCGCGCCGCCTACCGGTCATGGTAGGAACGGCGCTACGGGCAACACGGCGACCAACGAGAACGACCAGCGGCTGGCGCTGCCCAGATAGCGCTCGTCGCCGATGGCGTCGCCGGCGCGCGGCAACCCAGTGGCGACGTAGTCGAGCGAGCCTTCCAACTCAACGTCCTTCAGCCAGTTGCCGTCCGGCAGCCAGTTGAACAGCAGGAACGCGGTGTCGAGCTCGAAGTTGAGCTTATGCGTGTACGTACTCCTATCCGTCGGCCGTTCGGCGGCGCTCAGCTTGTCGACGATGTCGAAGTGGCTCTCCACCCACCCACCGGTTTGATCACCCGTCAGCCAATCGAAGTTCATCTCGAACTCGAACTCGATGCCGTTGTCTCGGATCGACGCGACGGCGAGGTCGGCGGCCGGCCGCCCGAACGGGTTCGTGTCACTCTCCCCGAGCGGCACGAAGATCGTCTCGAGCGTGAAGCCGACACGCGGGATTTCGGTGGGGATTTCGATCGCCAGGATCAGCTCGAAGACGGACTCCGTTTCCTGCTGGACGGTCGACACGTCGCCGGTCTCGGCGTCCGTAACCTCGACCAGCGCCCGGTTCGCGAGGTTCTCGAACGTCATGGTCGGCTCCACCTTGAGCTCCGGTGCGCAGAGGAAGAAGCACCGCGGGTCCTCGGCGTCGCCTTGGTCCTTTGCCAGGACAGGGCCGGCCACCAGCACCATCAACACGACGCCGCTGCCAATCAGGCGCCGCGAGGTCGGTCGCGCGTCTCGGCCCGCTCGATGCGTCATGATCGTCTGCACCCAGTTATACACTGGTGCTGCCGTGGCGAACGAGCGAAGAGTGATCGGGGCCGGCGTGCTGGTGATCGTAGCGGTCGCCTGCGGCGACCGGCCGGCGCCACCCAGCGTGGCG
The DNA here is from genome assembly GCA_964646815.1 of uncultured Vicinamibacteraceae bacterium. GTDB lineage: Bacteria > Acidobacteriota > Vicinamibacteria > Vicinamibacterales > UBA8438 > CAZYFH01. The sequence goes on from CAZYFH010000017.1 coordinate 54,599, forward strand.
GATTTCCCGACCGAATTCACCGGCTCTGGCGTCTGCCGGGACTGTCATCTCGACATCCACGATCGGTGGCAGGACACGCTGATGGCCAACGTGCTGCTGAACCCCCGCGAGCACCCGGACGCCATCCTCGGGGATTTCGGCCGCAATGACCCGCTTGTCACGTTCCGTCCCGCAGATGTCGCGTTCACCTATGGCAGCCGATGGAAGCAGCGTTACTTCACGCGTGTCGGCGACGACCTCTTTGTCTTTCCCGCCCAGTGGGACGTGCGCAACGGGAGTTGGCGTCGCTACGGTGCACGGCCGGGCACCGAGTGGTGGGTCGAGCACTACCCCGATGACCAGATGCAGCGCCCGACCGGCCCGCTGTGCGACGGGTGCCACTCGGTCAACTACGACGTTCGGACGAAGACAGTCACCGAGTGGAACGTCGGGTGCGAGGCGTGTCACGGCGCCGGACGGGAACACGTCCTCGACCCGGTAGCCGACACAATCGTCAACCCGGCTCGGCTCGACGACGTCAGGGCGAACGACGTCTGCATTCAGTGCCACTCGCAGGGCGTACCGGTCGACAACCCGATCGCCGGGCGCTATTTCGACTGGCCAGTGGGGTTCCGACCGGGCGATCGACTCAGCGATGTCTGGGAACTCGACGGTCCGCATCTCGGCGAGGAGACGTTCACGCACTGGCCGGAAGGATCGGCGCACAAGAACCGGATGCAGGGCAACGACTACGTGCAAAGCCAGATGTACGTCAAGGGTGTTCGCTGCTACGCATGTCACGACGTGCATGGCACCGAGCACCCAGGCGATCTGATCGCGCCGGCGGACGAGCTGTGTCTCTCGTGCCACACGTCGCAGCTTCAGCCCGGGCCGCGAGGGTCGATTGAATACCACACGCGTCACGAGGCCGGCACGGCGGGCAGCTCCTGCATCGCGTGTCATATGCCAGAAATTGCCCGTACCGTCGGCGACGTCAACGTGCGCAGCCATACGTTCCGGTTCATCTCGCCGGCCGACACCGAACGCTACGGCGTCCCCAACCCCTGCACCTCGTGCCACACGGAGGAAACCGATGCGTGGGCGCTCGACGAGCTTCGGACCTGGCCGCACGTCTCGCCATGGCGGGTTGCGCCGTAGGTCGTCTGTAGCCCGAGATGAAAGCCGTGCGTTCTCCCCGGTGCCTGCGGTGACGGACTGGACGCAGCCGCTTCACCCGCTAATCGTCCATTTCCCGCTCGGCCTGCTTGTGAGCGCCGCCGCGATTGATGTCGCGTCGCTCGCCACACGGCCACTGTCGGCCGTGCGGCACGTCGCCACCGGCCTGTACGTCGCAGGAGCAGTATCGCTCGTCGCGGCCTACTTCAGCGGGCGCGCCGACGCAGACGCGCTACGGGTGCCGGGGATGGCACACGCCATCATCGACGCCCATTGGACGTGGGCGCTGCGGACGACGCTCTACTTCGGGGTGCTGTCTCTCGTCCGCGCGGCTCTGGCCGTTTCCGGATATGTCGCACCGCGGCGCGTTTGGATCCCAGTCGTCGCAGGCGGCGTGCTCGGCCTCGCGCTGCTGTTCCAGACGGCCGAGCGCGGCGGCCGGCTCGTTTACGAGCACGGCGTCGGAGTCGCGGCGCCGCGGTAGTTCGGGTGCGCCGAGGCGCCCTGGACTTCGAGGAGGCGACTTGTCTACCGGTTTCCCGCCGCAGCGACCGTCCGCGGCGCCGGACCCGCGCGAGATTGTACGCTACGAGTGCATGGTGTCGAACGCGGACGCGCTCCGCGTGAGTTGCTTCGTCACGGTGTTCGCGACGATGGCGATCTGGGAACTGCTGTCGTCGACGCGTGCGTTGACCGTGCGCCGAGCACGACGATGGCCGACCAACGTGGCGATGCTGGTGCTCGGCCTAGCGTTGGTACGCGTGGCAATACCGCTGACGCTGGCGGAGACCGCGCAGTGGGCCGGGCGCCTCGAGTGGGGTCTGCTGCATGCGATCGACGTGCCGGTGGCCGTGGCCGTGCCGTTGGCCGTCGTCGTCCTCGACCTCGTGGTGTACGCGCAACACGTCATCTTTCACCGGGTGCCGTTGCTCTGGCGCGTGCATCGGGTACATCACGCTGATACGGACGTCGACGTGACGACCGGCCTGCGGTTTCACCCGATCGAGCTTCTGCTGTCCGCGGTCATCAAGACGGCCGTGGTCGTGGCGTTGGGCGCCCCCGCGTTGGCTGTGGTCACCTTTGAGGTGCTCCTCAATGCGACATCGATGGTCACCCATGGCAACGTCGCGCTTCCGCGGTCGCTCGACCTCCTCGTGCGTCGTCTGTTCGTCACCCCGGACATGCACCGCCTCCACCACTCGGTCGATCCGTTGGACCACGGCTCGAATTTCGGGTTCAGTTTCTCCGTTTGGGACCGGATCTTCGACACTTACCGGCGCGACTCGGTGGTGGGAACGATGGCGATGACCCTTGGGCTCGGCTATGACTCGGGGCAGGCCTGCGCGGTCGGCCGGGCTTTGCGGATTCCGTTCCACTGACCGCTAACCGCCGCCGTCGGTGCGTCGTTTCGGATCGCGATGAGGGAGGGGGTGACGCGAATGACACGGCGACACATTGCTCTCATGCTCCTCGGTTGCTGGCCAGGATCGATCATCGCACAGGGCCTCCCGACGGCCACACCCGAATCGGCTGGGCTCTCGAGCGACCGTCTGGCGCGCGCGACGGCCGCGCTCCAGACGCACGTCGAGGCCGGCGACATCCCGGGCGTCGTGGCCGCCGTCGCGCGGGACGGCCGGCTCGTCTATCTCGCGGCGGTCGGCCATCGCGACCTTGAGACGCACAGCCCGATGCGAGCCGATGCGCTGTTTAGGCTCTACTCGATGACCAGACCGATCACGAGCCTGGCGGCGATGATTCTCTGGGAAGAGGATCGGTTCGAGCTCGACGACCCGGTCGCGATGTACCTGCCCCAGTTCGAGGGCCAGCGCGTGTTCGTCGACGCCGAGGAGGCGGACTTGGCGCAGACGCGGGCGCGGCACCGGGAGATAACGGTCGAGCATCTGCTGCTCCACACCTCAGGGCTCGGCAGCCGGAGCTCTGCGATCTACCGCGCTGAGGGCGTGCGACTACGGTCGATCACCTTGCCACAGATGGTCGACAACGCTGCGCGCGTGCCGCTGTTCGAAGATCCCGGCACCCGGTGGCGATACGGAATCTCGACGACCATCCTCGGCCGCCTAGTCGAGATCTGGTCCAGAATGCCGCTCGACGTCTTCATGCAGGAGCGCATCTTCGAGCCGCTCGGCATGACGGACACCGTATTCTGGGTCGACCCTTCCCGTGCCGATCGGCTCGCCTCGGTCTACCGGCTCTCGCCGGACGGCGATCTCCGACCGCACGCGATCGAGCAGGTGCCGTTCACGGATCCGCCGGCGCTGATCGAGGGCGGCGTCGGCCTCGTGTCGACGGTGGCGGACTACGTCCGGTTCTCGCAGATGTTCCTGAACGAGGGCGAGCTCGATGGCCGACGGGTGCTTCGACCCGAGACGGTCGCGCTGATGACGGTGAACCGTATCCCGGACGCGCTGCAGCCCATCGGCTTCGGCCGCCCCACCCCGGGCCGAGGGTGGACGCTGGGCTTCTCGGTCGTCATGGATCCCGACGCGTTTCCCTTTCCCGTGAGCGAGGGGACGTTCTGGTGGGACGGCTCAGCGGGCACGCGGTTCTTCGTCGATCCGGTCCAGAACATGGTGATCGTCATCATGGCGCAGGTCTCACCCGCCGGCGGCAACGGCTTCCGCGAGGCTTTCACGATGCTGGTTGACCAGGCTATCGACGAGCGCCGCTAACTGCGGGGCACTTGCTGCAGGTTCTGAGCTTAAAGCGCCGGCGGCAACAGGGTACGGTAACCGACCGGGGGCGGTATGGGGGAGACCCGGCGCTGGAAGACACCCGTAGCCAGACTGCCGCAACGCCGGTAGACTACACTGGACTCCGGTCCGGTTTCGCACGCTGGGAGGAACATCATGAGATCACACCAGGGACGCGTTTGGCGGAACAGCCTGGGGCCAAGCTTTGTGCTCGCGCTAGGCGTCCTCCTGGCGATGCCCACGGTAGCGGCCGCCCAGACGGAGCGCGGCAATCCGCATGGCGAGTGGCGCTATCAGAGTGGGGACGCCTGGGGCACCCGCTACTCGCCGCTCACCGAGATCGACGCCGACAACTTCGAGGATCTGGAACTGCAGTGGGTCTGGCGGGGTGATAACTTCAGCCCGCACCCACTGTATCTCTCGCGATCGACCCCGAGCTATATCGACGGCATCCTCTATACCGTCGCCGGCTACCGCCGCACAATCGCGGCGATCGACCCGGAGACCGGCGAGACGCTCTGGACCTATCGTGAGCCGAACACGCGACGCTGGGAAGAGTCGATGCGCGCGAGCTACGGCAAAGGTGTCGGCTACGGGGAGATCGATGGGCGCGGCATCATCTACATCATCACCCCCGCCTTCTTCCTGCATGCGATCGACGCCAAGACCGGCGAGCACCTCGAAGGCTTCGGCAGCCCGGTGCCAATTCCGGGCTTCCCGCGAACGGGAGTTGTCGACCTGCTCGCCGATCTCGGCCATGACTACGACCCCTATGAAGGCATCCCGATGGATGTCGGCTACATCACCAGTTCGTCGCCACCGATCGTCGTCAACGACACGGTCGTGGTCGGGAATTCTCACGAGCAGGGGTACCAGCAGTCACGGATCGAAAACGTGCCGGGCGACATCCTCGCCTACGACGCCCGGACCGGCGAGCACAAATGGAAGTTCAACATCATCCCGCAGTCGGAGAACGAATTTGGCTTCGACACCTGGGAGAACGACGCATGGCGCTGGACCGGTGACGTCTCGTCGTGGGCGCCGCTGTCGGCCGACCTCGAGCGCAACATCGTCTACATCCCGACCAACGCGCCGACGATCGACTACTACGGCGGGTTCCGGCCTGGCGATAACCTGTATGGCGACAGTGTGATCGCCCTCGACGTCGAGACCGGCCAGCGGCTCTGGCATTTCCAGATCGACCACCATCCGATCTGGAACCACGAGGTCGCGAACGTCCCGATTCTGGTCGACGTCACGGTGGACGGCCAACGGGTTCCGATGCTCGTCCAGACGACTAAGCAGGGAATGACGTTCGCCTTCAATCGCGAAACTGGCGAGCCGGTCTGGCCTATCGACGAGCGCCCGGTGCCCCAGTCGATCGTCCCGGGCGAGCGCTTGGCCCCCACGCAGCCATTTCCAACGAAACCGGAGCCATTAAATCCGCTGGGGCTCTCCGAAGACAACGTGATCGACTTCACGCCGGCGCTGAAACAGGAAGCGCTCGAGATCATGAGCCAGTACCGGATCGGCGGCCCGTATATGCCGCCGCTTCCGAACAATCACACCGAAGACGTGAAAGGGTGGATTAGCTGCTTCGGCGGGATCAACATCACGAATCCGGCGGTGCTCGACCCCGAGACCGGCTACCTCTACCAGTCGAGCGGACCCGGTTGTTCGGGCCGCACGGTGCAGCCGGGGGCGGATGTCGACGGCGACAGTCACGGCTGCACGTCGGATTCGGGAGAATGCACGACCACCGGCACGACCCTGTCCGATTGGGTGCAGGGCGGCGGCGTCGGCTGGGGCGGCCCGCAGGGCCTCCCGATTCACAAGCCGCCTTACAGCAAGATCACCGCGATCGACATGAGCACCGGTGAGCGCGTGTTCGACGTCGGGGTCGGGGAAGCCTCCGAACAGATAAAGAACCACCCGGCCCTGCGCGGCGTGGATTTATCGAACGTTAGCGGGCGAGGCCGCGCGGTCATGATGGCCACCGCCAGCCTGCTCTTCGCGACCGAGGGCTCGAACGGCCCGCCGGTGCTGAACGCACACGACAAGCGAACCGGCGCGAAGCTCGGCACCATCGAGCTGCCGGCGCCAGGGCAGTACGGCATGATGACCTACGAGCACGACGGCAGGCAGTTCATCGTCGTGCAGATCGGGCAGGGCGGATCAATTCCAGGGTCGCTCGCCGCGTTCTCCCTGCCCGACGACGAGGCGCACGACTGAACGACCGTTCGTAGAGCAAGGCTTTAGCCTTACCCCAGGCAGGCCGAAGGCCTGCTCCGGGTTTTGACCCCGACGCGAGATCTGCGGTCGCGTGATCGGAAGGCTCATTGCCCGCCTGCGTAAGTCAGTCGCCTGGCTCTGCATCAGCCTCGTGCTGCTCGCCGCGGTGACTAAAGCCGCCGCGCGGGACAGCTCGCCGCGGTCCTCGCGCCGCTGTGGCTGCTGTGCGCGGCACTGGCCGTGCGATGGCGACCTTGCACGGCCGTCCGCCGTAACGAACGGCTCGCGTCACCGCTTGCACTCGTTTCCTCCCGCGCCCCTCCCCGGCGATTCGCACTCGTCCTCGTGTAGCCGCCGTCGCCGTAACGGCCGGCGCACCGTGTCCACGAACCCGGCTCGTCACGCTTCGCGTGATGGAAGCAGCGGGAGGACCTCATGGCCGCATCGCCCCACGTCGACCGTCGCGTGCGCAACAGTGTCGGATGGCAGCATCGTCTCGCCCGTCTGCGTGGCGCCCCCATTGAATTCGACCTTCGGCCGTTCGATGAGGTGTTGGCCGAGATCGGCCGGCTAGAGGAATCCGTCTCCGGCCTGTCCGATGACCAGCTCGCAGATCGGGCACGGGCGCTTCGCGCTGGTGCGCGAAGTGACCCGGCGCGCGCTGGGTCTGCGACCCTTCGACGTGCAGATGGTGGCGGCCCTCGCGCTCTCGCGGGGCCGTATCGTCGAGATGCGCACCGGCGAGGGGAAAACCCTCGCCGCGGTGATGCCGGCGGCCCTCCACGCGTTGACGGGCGACGGGGTCCACATCCTGACGTTCAACGACTACCTGGCCCAACGGGACGCCGAGTGGATGCGGCCGGTCTACGGGCTACTCGGCCTGTCGGTCCGCCACGTCCAGCAAGGGATGACGGCTGAGGATCGCCGTCGCGCGTACCGCGCCAACGTCACCTACGTGACCGCAAAGGAGGCTGGCTTCGATCACTTGCGTGACCTGCGGGCTACCGATCCGCGGAATGTCAGGCACAGGCCGTTTCACATGGCGCTCGTCGACGAGGCCGATTCGTTATTGATCGACGAGGCACGGGTGCCGCTGGTCATCGCGGGACAGGCCGGTCAACGGGCGACGTCGGCTTGTCGTGTCGCGCCGCTCGTCGCCGCCCTGACCTCAGGGGTCGATTTCGACACCTACGAGTACGGGCGAAGCGTTGGGTTGACCGAGGCGGGCATCACGCGCCTCGAGCGCGATCTGGGCATCGGCAATCTGCACGACGCCGAGCACGTCCCGCTGCTCACCGAGCTCAACTGCGCCTTACACGTGCATGTGCTGCTGCGCCGCGACGTCGACTATCTGGTACGTGATGGCCAGATCGGCATGATCGACGAGTTCACCGGCCGTGTGGTCGAGGACCGGCACTGGCCGGACGGGCTCCAGGTCGCGCTGGAGGCCAAGGAGGGCATCGATCCGCACGCAGACGGACGGATTCTCGGCTCGCTCCCGCTGCAGCACTTCCTCCGCGGGTACCCGATGCTGTGCGGCATGACCGGGACCGCCCAGGCTGCGGCCGCGGAACTCCGTGATCTGTATGCGCTCGGGGTGGTGGTCGTGCCCACGCACCACCCGATGATCCGCATCGACCGGCCCGACGCCCTCTTCACGCATCGCGAGGCCAAGGACCAGGCCGTCGTGGTCGAAGTCCGGCGCGTCCATGCCGTCGGGCGGCCGATTCTTGTCGGAACGCTCACCGTCGAGGAATCGGACCGGCTGGCCGGGCGGCTACGCGCCGCCGGTGTCGCCTGCCAGGTGCTGAACGCCAAGAACGACGCGACGGAAGCACGCACCGTGGCGGGGACGGGCGCGCGAGGGGCGGTCACGATCTCCACCAACATGGCTGGTCGCGGCACCGATATCCGCCTGGGCGGCGCGAGCGCCGCTGAGCACGCCGCCGTCGTCGCACTCGGCGGCCTCTACGTCATCGGCACGAATCGCCACGAGAGTCGCCGCGTCGACCTGCAGTTGCGAGGCGGGGCGACAGGGCGACCCCGGCGAGTCGCGGTTCTTCGTGAGCCTCAAGGATGAGGTGCTCGTGCGCTACGGTATCGATAGCCTCCTGCCCGCGCGACAGCCGGAGCCGTTCGACAACCCGATTGTCCGCCGCGAGATCGCGCGCGCCCAGCGAATCATCGAAGGGCAGAACTTCGAGATTCGCCGTACGCTCGAACGCTATTCCTCGGTGTTGGAGCAGCAGCGTCAACGCGTGATGGGCCGCCGGCAAGATCTCCTGCACGGACGCCAGACGCCTGCGATCTGGCGCCGCGAGCCTGACCGCCACGCGGCGCTGGTCGACGCCGTTGGCGAGGAGGCCGTGCGTCGCGGCGAGCTGGCGGTAACACTGTTTCATACGGACCGCGCGTGGTCGGACCACCTCGGTCGCTGCGCGGATCTGCGGGAGGGCATTCACCTCGTGCGGCTGGGGAATCAAGACCCGTTGACCCGCTTCACCGCCGAGCCAATCACCGCGTTCGATGAACTGGAGGACGTGCTCGACCTGGCGGTCTTGGACGGGCTGGACGCCGTGCGTGTGCGCGGGGACGGGCTCGATCTTCAGGTCGCCGGGGTCAGCCTCAAGGGCCCGGCGGCCACCTAGTCGTACCTGGTGAACGACGACTCGTTTCGTGACCAGATCGGTCAGATGCTGACAGAAACGGCCGGACCAGCGTCGCTATCCTCTCTGCCGCGCTCCTAGCGCCGCTCGTGATTACGTGGGCGCTCGCGGACCGGTACCTGCGCAAGCGCCCACGTCGGCGCTCCGACCCGTTCCGGTAGGAGCCGTCCTACTTCGCCACCGCTTTTCGCTCGTCGGCGCGCGTGCCGGAGAGGATACCTTCCAGGGAGTAGTTCCCCTCGTGGCACGCGTACTCGAAGAGTGGGAGGTCGTTCCGTCGCATCGGGACCTCAGCGGACCAGGGTGCCGTCCAGGTCGCGGGGTCGTCGACGGTGAATGCGTAGAGCAGGGTCTCGGCATCAACACGGGTGAAACGCTCGATCAGGTGCCGACCCGGCGTCGTGCCCCGCCAACTGTGCTTGTCGCTGAAGTTGGTAGTCTCGACGACCAGCGTGTCGCCTTCCCAGTGACCACGGGACTCGCCGGTCCACGAATCGATGGTCGGACGCGGGCGACCATCGAGCGGGATGATCCGAGAGTCGTGCACCATCTCGTTAAGCACCACGACGTGATCGGGCGTCTGGAACACCTGCATGTTCTGGTTGTAGCCACCGGGCGTCATCGGTGGACCCTGGTTGAACCCGAGGATGCAGCGGTCGAACGAGCTTCGGGTGAGATAGGTGTCGGCCGGATGCTCGCGCCGGTAGTCCCGGCGTGCGGCGGCGAGCCGCTCGCTTTGCGGCGTCAACGGCGGCATCCGCCCGTTCGGCGGATCCACGATGAGCGACGTCCGTCGATTCCCGACGACGTTGGTCCCGCGGTCCATCCAGAAATTGTTGTACGCACCGACACTCCCGCCGGCTTCCGTTTTCCGGGCTGCTTGGTACAACAGGCGTTCATCCCGGGCCACGGCTTCCTGTTCGAGGTTCGCCGCTTCTTCCGCGGTGAGAAACTCCTGGTCCCCGAGCTCTTCAGGCCGCTGGAGCGGCGTGATCGTACGGAAGTCCCAGACGCCCTGAAGGTCCGGGGCGCCCCACGGCGTCTGGGGCGACGCGGGTGCGCCCTGCCCGGACACCGACGCGGGCACCAGCGACGCGAAAAGGCTCGCCATCAACACTGCCGTGAGACATCGGTTTGTCATCTCTCACCCTCCTGTAGCGCGCTCTTGGTCTTGATGACCATCGCGGTGGCCACCGGCTCGTCGTGTTGCGACAGCTCGGCTTCCAGCTGTTGGTGTTCCTTGAACGCGATCCACTGCGCATCGGTCCAGTGCCGCCGGTGACCGCGCGGTTGGTGCGCTAGCTCGACGCCGTCGGTACCGGCGTAGACCGGGACCGTCCGCGTCGGGTTGCGTTTCGCCACGATACGCGCCGCAAGCGGCACCGCGTCGGTCACTTCGTGCGTCGGGAGCGGCACCGATTCGTACTCCACACCGCGCGCGTCACGATAGACGACTGCCACCTGCGTATTCTAGTGGCAGCGTCAACGGTTCAGGAGCGCGGCTCGCCGTCCGGGCTCGAGTCGGGTTGGCCGTAATACTACCCCTGTAGTGGTATTGCGGAATGGCTCCCGTGTCTCAGAAGCGCGCCATCCGCCTCGACGAGCTTTGGAAGCGGCGGCCATGCGGGTTCGTCTGGGATCCCGGTGAAGCGACAGTACAGGATGTGGTCCGGGCGCTCGAAGCGTCGCGGTCGACGGCCTACACCACTGTGCTCACCGTGATGTCAAGGCTCACGGATAAGGGTCTGCTCAGTCGGCGGAAGAACGGGCGCGCTTTCGTCTTTCGTCCGGTGACACCGCATCGAACGGTCGCGGGGTCGCTGCTCAGCACGCTGGTCGAGCGGCTATATGCGGGATCGACCGCGCGGGGCGTCGAGCATCTGACCGAGACCGAAGCTGACGTCGACGAGCGGGAGCTCGCGCGCCTAGAGTCGCTCATCAGGGCGAAGCGGAGGAGCAGAAGGACGAGACCGAGGTAACGCGGTTCGCGCTCTTCAACCTGCTGCCAGGCCGGCGCCGCCGGGCACCTGCCGAAGCGGTCAGCGGCATCCGAGCTTTCTATTGCAACCTCCACCGTACTCAACGGCCGCACCTACCTGACCACTACTCATCACACGCGACGCGTCGCCATCCGTCGGGCCCTCTCCGATTCCTGAGCACCTCGGCGACCTGACGCCTCGGCAGCACGAGACACTGCAACTCGTCGCCGAAGGCCACGCGGCGAAAGACATTCGCCACCAGGCTCCGAATCTCAGTTAATTTCACAAGACGCGAACCATGGACCGCCTGGGACTCCGAACGGCGTCGGAGCTGACGAAGTACGCCGTCGCGCACGGCGTCACCAAGCTTCCGTGATCGACGCGCGACGGATCACTGTGCGGGTGCGGGATGAGGATCAGCAGCAGCCGGGGCCGCAGTCGTCCGCGTCGATCATGACGTCGCGAGCGCTCGTCGCCTCATCGACGATCACGAACGATGCGTGGTACGGCGGCTGCGCCAGCTTCGCGGCTGTATCGGTGCAAACCTCGACCGGCGTGCCGCGGGGAAAGAAATGGCCCTCTTCGTCGATAACGGCCTTTTGCGGACCAAGGTAGACTGCATACTGTCCGACATACCGGCAGCCCGCCTTCTTCTCGAACTTGAATCCACGCACCGTGACCGAGGAGAACGTGCAGCCTTCGACCTCTTTCCAGAATGATTTCTTCACCAAGGAAACGCCGTAGAAACCGGCGCGCTCCAACCCTGCCAGCAGCGCTTCCTCGGTCAGCGCGCCGCTGATGCACTCGCCCCAGAGCTGGCCGTCCGCGCGCATCCGCGGCGGGACTTCTCGGTCGGAGACGATATCGGCAATGACGGCGCGGCCATGGTCCCTCAACACGCGCCAGATCTCGCGAAACACCCGTGGCTTGTCGGTCGACAGATTTATTACGCAGTTCGACGTTACGACGTCCGCCGTGCCGTCGCCCAGCGGGATCTCCTCAAGGTAGCCCTTCTGGAACGCGACGACATCGTAGCCGAGCGCCGCGGCCACTTTCGGTTGGCAGTCACGCGCAACGGCGAGCATCTGGTCGGTCATGTCGATCCCGATCACGCGCCCGTCAACCCCGACCTTCTTCGCAGCGATGAAGCAGTCGATGCCTGCGCCCGATCCGAGGTCGACCATCATCTCACCGACCGCGAGCGCCGCAGCCGTGACCGGACTCCCACAGCCATAGAAGCGTTCGACGACCTCTTTCGGAATGTGCGCGAGATCGCTCTCATCGGGACGCGTGGGACAGCAGAGTTCGGCCTGCGGCTCCACGGCGGCCTCGCCGTAGAATTCGCGCACAGTCAATCGGGACTTCGCCCTGACCTCTTCGGACAGCACACACGCCGAATGCGTCGTCCGAACGATGGCCTCATCGTCATGAAGGGTCTGCTCACCCATGCCGCGGAAGACCACGGGGCGGTCGTATCCAGACCGAGACTGGACCGTCGCCCGCCCATCACGGGTGAGGTCCGCTAGTGTGTCGTCGGCGAGCCCCTTGTACAGGTCGCAGTAGGGATCGTGCGCGACGAAGCTACCCCGCGTGCTGGCATGGTCGTCGGCCGTCGTCCAGTAGCCGTGCTCGAGGTCGCCGCCGCCGCAGAGGAACTTCAGTGTGCAGGTCCGGCAGATCGGTTTCTGCTCCACCGTCGCCGCACGCAGGGCTTGGCAGACGTCACTCTCCCTCCAGATCTCCTCCAGATCCAGCCGCCTCAGATCGCCGCAACGGAGTGCGGCCACGCCGGCCATCGAGGCCGCGGGGTAAACACACCCGTCGGTAGCCAGGCACAAGCTACTCCACCCCGCACCGGCCAGGTCATTCTTGACGCCCGGTGTCGAGTCCATTCGCAGCCGGAACTCCTCGACGTTGTCGATCGAGACATCGAGCGCGGCCGCTACTGCACGCGCGCGGCGAACGGCCGCGAGAATATCAGTGGCCGATGGAAAGTCCGCAAACGGACCTGTTCGCGCGCGCCCTCGGCGGTGAGGCCACAGCAGATGGACGTTGTGCACGCCCAGCTCGGCCGCGAGCCGCACCATGCCGTCCAGGTCCGCGATGTTGGAGCGGAGGATGGTGGTCGTCAACGATGGCCGAAGCCCGGCGGCGACCGCCGCCGTGACGCCGTCGACGATGCGCGCGAAGCTGCCGTCGCCACGAACCGGATCGTTGACCTCAGGCGTCGGCCCGTCGAGGCTCACCTGGACACGAAGACCCGGCGCCGGCGAGCCGGGACCGGACCGTGGAGCGGTAGTATCGCGGGTCGCCGCGAGCGAGCCGAGTCGCGTGAGACGGTCGCCCTTGAAGAGCGTGCCGTTAGTCAGGACCACTAGCTCGCGCCCATGGGTCTCGACGACATGTGAGCAGAGATCGAGAATGTCTGGCCGCGCGAGCGGCTCGCCACCGGTGAAGAAGAATCGCTCAACACCGAGGCCGACGGCTTGATCAATCGCATCGACGATCGGTTCGGTCGCCAATCCCTGCGCTCGGTCCGGACCGGATGACACGAGACAGTGCTCGCACGCCAGGTTGCAAAAATCGTTGACCTGGATCCAGAGCTCGCTGAGCCGGTCGACGCCGAGATACGCCGCTCGGCCCAAATACGGAGCGGGCGCCGCGCCGTCCGCAGACAGGAACCCCTGGCGCAACCCATCGCGCGCGAACGTCTCCACATGCAGCCAGGCACGGACCATATCCACGCTGGCGTGGGAAGCGTAATCCTTGACGACCTGACCGAGCGGCGTTCGCCCATCGAACCGCGAGAGCAGCTGCACACCGCGCTCGTCGGTAGCGATCCAGTTCGGCGCCGCCGGGTCGAGCGCCACCGAGCCGCCGGGCACGGGGACGACCGTGAACGCCGGCGCCCGAAGCAACGAGCGGTCGTCGAGGTGGGTAGGCATGGGAACTCCGCGGCGCGTGCCCCCACACTCTATACCCGCAGGCGGTTGAGTCGCGCAGGTGGAGCGCTGAGAGATGGCGCGGTCCCATTTATCCAGTAGAATCCCCCGCCGGGACCGAATATTCCCTGTCGATTCTGCCCTTGCAGGGGTCGGAGGTCCCCGATAAGCTCGGGAGTCGAACGCCCACATCTCGAGTGCCGTCCAAGCCGACGTGGAGGTGAGTCATGCCCGACCAGCGGGCAGCGTCGCTGTCGAAGTCGTCGCGTTACGACACGCCCCGGGACCGGGATGACGGCTCGGCTGGCCAACGGCCGACGTCCGCGTACGATCGCTGGATCCTGAGCGCGGTGCAGGCCGCGCTGGGCGATGCCCTGGTTCGGCTCGCGCTGTGGGACGGGTCGTCATGCTACCGATCGAACGCCGAGCCGGTAGCGACTGTCCGCTTTGCCGATCGACGCGCCCTCTGGAGCCTGGCCTGGAACCGAGACATCGGCTTCGGAGACGGGTTTCGCTCGGGCCGCATCACGGTCGACGGCGACCTCGCCCGCGCGGTCGAGGCGGTGTTTCGAGCTGCGAAGGAGCATGCACCCCGCGATCGAGCCCTCCGCCGGAGGCGGCAGTCGAACACGGTGCACCGAGCCAAGGCGAACGTTCATCATCATTATGATCTCGGCAACGACTTCTACCGCCTTTGGCTCGACCGTCACATGGTCTATACGTGCGCCTACTATGCATCGCCGTCGATGACGTTGGAGGACGCTCAGCTGGCCAAGCTGGACCACGTCTGCCGCAAGCTCCGGCTGCGCCCCAATGAGCGAGTCGTCGAAGCCGGTTCGGGGTGGGGCGCCCTGAGTTTGCACATGGCGCGGCACTACGGCGTCACGGTTCGCGCGTTCAATATTTCGCGCGAGCAGGTCGACTATGCCAGGCACCGGGCGCGGGTGGCGGGGCTGGCCGGTCGCGTCGAGTTCGTCGAGGACGACTACCGCAACGTCAGTGGGCAATTCGACGCCTTCGTCTCCGTCGGCATGCTGGAACATGTGGGGCCCGACCACTATGCCGCGTTGGGCCTGGCGATCGACCGCTGCCTCCCGCCCACCGCCGGCCGGGGCCTGCTCCACTTCATCGGCCGAAACTACCCTCGGCCCCTCAACGCATGGATTCGCAAACGCGTGTTCCCAGGCGCGTACCCACCGACGATCGCGGAGGTGGCCGAGGCGATCTTCGAGCCGGCGGACCTTTCCGTCCTCGACATCGAGAACCTGCGCCAACACTACGCGCGCACCTGCGCCGAATGGCTGGCACGGTTCGAGGCGGCAGAGGAGAGCGTTACCGAGATGCTCGGACCCGAGCTGTACCGGACGTGGCGGTTGTATCTCGCCGGGTCGCAGGCGTCGTTCAATGTTGGCTGGATGCAACTTTTTCAGGTCAACTTCGCGCGCAGCGGCGACGACTCGGTGCCGTGGACACGCGCGGACCTCTACCATGACGCGCCGCCGATGAATGGTTGAGCGTTATGCGGCCAGAAGAGTTGATTTTGTACTCGTTTGGAGCGCCCGGACGGCCAAGGCGCATATGGTGCGGGGGCTCGGGGCGAAGCCCCGTCTAGTCAATGGATCACTGTGACGCGCTCGTTGTCGGCGGCGGACCCGCCGGTTCGAGCTGTGCGTGGGCACTCCGGCGTGCCGGGATCGATGCCGTCGTGCTCGACAGGTCGCGGTTTCCACGTGACAAGGTGTGTGCCGGCTGGATTACCCCTCAGATCGTCGAGTCGCTCGAGATCGACACGCGCGACTATCAGCAGGGTCGCACCTTTCAGCCGATCACCGGGTTTCGCACAAGCCGGCTGGGACCGGACGTGCTGGGCGCAGGGCTGGAGACGCGTTTCGACGGGCCTGTCAGCTACGGCATTCGTCGCACGGAGTTCGATCACTATCTGCTCGAACGCTCCGGTGCGCGCGTCCGCCTCGGCGAGTCAGTCGAGACGCTCCGACGAGATGGTGGCCAGTGGATCGTGAACGACGCCGTCCGCGCCCCGGTCCTGGTCGGCGCCGGCGGTCACTTCTGTCCTGTCGCCCGTTTCCTGAACGGTCCCATCCGCACGGAGCCGATCGTTGCCGCGCAGGAAATCGAAGCGCAAGTGATAGGTGCCAGTTTGGCGATCGACGGCGACACGCCGGAGCTCTTCTTCTGCCCCGACATGCGCGGTTACGGCTGGTGCTTCCGGAAAGGGGACTATCTCAACGTCGGGTTCGGCCGCCAGGACATCCGGCGGTTCCCAGCCAAGGTGCGACGCTTCGCGGCCACGCTACTGGCGATGGGGAAGATCCCGCGCGATCTTCCCGATCGCTGGCACGGGCATGCCTACCTCCTGCATGGCTTGTCGCCGCGAGCTCCCGTGGGGGACGGGGTGATGCTCGTCGGCGACGCGGCGGGATTAGCCTATGCGCAGAGTGGCGAGGGTATCCGGCCGGCGGTGGAGTCGGGCCTGATGGCGGCCCAGACGATCATGGCGGCCGGTGGTCGCTACGACCGCGCCCGCCTCGAACCGTACGCCGCGCAGTTGGCAACGCGGTTCGGTGCTTCGGTGGTGGGCCGCGCGATAAGTCGCGCCCTTCCGGCGGCCGCCGCACGGACCGCTGCGGCGTGGCTCATGGCCAGCCCGCTGTTTACCCGCCACCTGCTCCTGGCGAACGGGTTCCTGCACACCCAGCAGCCGGCGCTGCGTCTGGCCTGAGCTGACGCACCCTGCGATCCGCGCGTCGAGGCGACGGCGCTGGCTCGAAGGGCTCGCACCGTTCGACGCCTCGCACGAGCGCTACGCGCACAACCGCACCGGCGAGGGCAATGCCGACGCTCACCTGAAGCGGCAGATCATCGGGCGCGAGGTGGTGGTCGGCATCACCGACGGACGGCTCGATTTCGGTCCGTGGGAGCAGATCTTCTGCGGCAAGTTCGACGGGCGGGGCCCGAAACGGGTGCTGCGGCTCCCCGGTCGAACGGAACGGTAGCGGCGTGACCGCCGAGCGCCATTCCGTACAGCCGGTGGAGCCGTGGCCCGGCGATCGATAGAATACGTCTGGATCTCCCTGACAACTGATGGTCCGAGAAGTCGGCGACCGCCTCAGCCATTACGAGGTGACCGCCCTCATCGGCGAAGACGGCATGAGGGAGGTCGACCGCGTCGGAAATACCACTGCTGGCATACTGTTGGCACGAACGACAGGAGGGAAGAGATGAGCGGAATTAGTCGATACGTCGCGGGTCTCGGTGTGGGCCTGTGCCTCGGTCTGATGGCGGGCACAGCTGGCGCGCAGGGCATGATTGCTCCGTCACTGGCTGAGGCCAAGACGGCGTTGGCTGCGACTGAAGAGGCAGCCGTTGAGATGGGCGTGGGTCTCAGCTGCGCGGTTGTCGATTCCCGCGGCACGCTCGTGGCGATGACACGGATGGATAGCGCCAGGTACTTCACCGCGAACGTTGCCGCGGGCAAGGCACGGGCATCGGCGGCCTTCGGCGCACCGTCTGGCGGGCTGACGAGAGTCGGCGAGCTGGGGCTGGAGAAGGTCATCGACGGGGGGGAGATGTTGTTCCTTCAGGGAGCCGTCCCGATCATGAAGGATGGCAACCTCGTGGGCGCCCTTGGTTGCAGCGGTGCATCGGCGCAGCAGGATGAGGATGCCGCCAACGCCGGTGTAGCGGCGATGCTCTAGAGAGACAGGCGGAGTTCCCTGACTTGGTTGGTGGTGCGCGAGCGAACGCCGCGCGGTGAAAACAGCTAATAGCAGTTGTTCGCTGGAGGATGTCATGACCTACCGTTTGTGCGCGGCGTTCGTGGTGCTCGGCGCCTGGATCGTCGGAGCCGAGCCTCAGCCCGGAACGGATGGCAGCGCCGTACTGCCGCCGCTGCCACGGGTCAGCGACCTCCCGGCAAGTTACCGTCCGATCGGGACGCTTGGCGGGCGGGGGTCCTTCTACGCCGCCGGAACGCCGCTCCACCGGGTCGACGACGGTGACGCGCACCATGGCATGCCGGCGACCGTAGCCTGGGCAGCGAGCCTGAAGGACGAGGACGCCCAGAGGCAGGGGCTGATCTATGGGATCGACAACGGCAGGGTGACCACGGCCGGGTACCTCATTCGTCATGCCGACCTGGTTGCCGGACGGAGCTTTCACGGCCTGACACTGCGCGAGTTCGATTTCCCCGCCGCCCGCTTCCTGACGATCCATCTCGTCGATGCCGGGACGCAGGAGTCCGATCAGTACTTGTGGCTCTGGCACTTCGTTCCCCGGCCGAACCGCGTCCGGCCGCTGCTACGGTCCGGCGAGCTTCAGCTGGTCACGCGCCTCCCGCCGACGTTCACGATCGTTCGCAACGAGTCGTATCCCGCGGACTTCTATCCTCGAATGGGGCGCCATCGACGTGATTCGTCCACTCCGGCGAGTCGTCTTCCCGCCACGACCGGCAGTCACAGTGTGTGGTACGGCGAGGCGGCCGGGAAGCTCATCTTTATCGAATACGTTTTCAATCAGCGCGATTTCGCCGACGGTGCGTCGTGGTCGGACCTCCTGCTGGACGGCGTCCCGATTCCCCCGATCGACAACGTGCACATCCTCCATTACAACGGCGCGCGACCGGAGGCGCCGGGGCGCTACACCGCGCACATGTACTTCCTCCCCGAGCGGGAATACCTCTCCTGGGAACGAGAGCCTCGGGTGCTGGAGTCGGGCGGGCGGCAGAGGTGATCATCCGCGCATCTGACGGCTGAAGAGCGGCAATCGCGAGATGCCCCTTGCCGTACGAAGCGGACGGCTTTCCTTGATCAGGTGAGGTCGGGCGTCGTCCAAGAGTTGCATACGCACGAACCACAACTGGGCATGCGGAAGAACCGTCATCGGCTTCGCAGGATTCAACGGCGAGACGGCAGCTTTGCGCGTGGGTCTACGAGCGGCGCCCGAGCCTCGTGGGCCGATGGCGCGAGCGGGCGAACCAGCGTAAGCTGCCGTCAACCGCATGCCACTTCAGTCCGGCACCACGCTCGGCCCCTATGGATTCCAAGTCCCGCTGGGCGCTGGGCCAGGCCCACCAGGCCACCGATATCAAGCTGAACCGCCATTGGTGCGGATTGCGCGGGAGGTTCGCATGAAGGTCAGCAGCTCTGTCCGTTTCGCGGCGCCTTTGTTACTGTGCATGTTCGCGCTCAGCCACGCTCAGGAGCAACCCTCTATCGGCGTACCGGTGCCGCCGTTGGGTGCAGGACCATGGGTGTTCGACACAGCCGAACAGCACAGGGTCCGGGTCAGCGTCGTGACCAAAGGGCTCTCGCATCCATGGGCCATCGCGTTCCTCCCCGACGGAGGCATGCTAGTCACCGAGCGACCCGGTCGTCTCCGCATCGTTCGCGACGGAGTACTCGAGCAGCCCGCCATTACCGGCGTGCCACCGGTCAGAACCGACGGCAATGGCGGGCTGATGGATGTCGCCCTCCATCCCCACTTTGCCGACAATCACCTCGTCTATCTCACCTATACCAAGCCCGCGGGTGGCGGCAGGGGCGCACCGGCGCTCGCGCGGGGCCGACTTGAGGCTGGCGCGCTCACCGACGTCCGAGACCTCCTCGTCACGGAGGCATACGAAGGGAACTCGGGTCTCAACGGCCGTGTCGCCTTTGGGCGTGACGGGAAAGTCTACATGTCCACCGGCGGCAGGGTGGCGACGGTATCGCAAGATCCGATGAGCCTGCGCGGAAAAGTTCTGCGGGTCAACGACGATGGCTCAGTGCCGGACGACAACCCGTTCGTGAGCCAACCAGGCCACCGACCGGAAATCTACACCTTCGGACATCGCAATACGCTGGGTCTCATCCTGCACCCTGAGAGCGGGG
>CAZYFH010000018.1:0-69672 GCA_964646815.1 uncultured Vicinamibacteraceae bacterium
CACGCCGACCAACGACTGGTACGGCGGGATGCGGCCCGGCGACAACCTGTTCGCCGAGAGCATCATCTGCGTCGATGCGGAGACCGGCGAACGCGTGTGGCACTTCCAGGCAGTACACCACGGCTTGTGGGATTACGACTTCCCGACGGCGGCCAACCTACTGGACATCACCGTCGATGGGCGCGAGATCAAGGCCATCGCGCAGTCGAGTAAGCAGGCCTTCACCTATGTGTTCGACCGCGTCACCGGAGAACCCGTCTGGCCGATCGAGGAGCGCGCGGTGCCCGCCGGTAACGTACCCGGCGAGTGGTACTCACCGACGCAACCGTTCCCAACCAAGCCGCCGCCGTTCGATCTGCAAGGGATCACGGTCGACGATCTGATCGATTTCACCCCTGAGCTGCACGCCGAGGCGCTCGCCATCGCCGAGCGCGCGCAACTTGTGTCTATTTTTGCGCCACCACCAGTCCGCGGCACCGCCAAACCAATCATCCAGGTGCCCGGGCCGGGCGGGGGCATTAACTGGCCCGGCACCGCGGTCGATCCGGAGACCGGCCGGCTGTTCGTCCCGTCACAAACGCGATTGCGTGCGGTCGAGCTGGTCGAATACCCACCGCCGGCGACGGTTGGGTACTTCACCGACCCCTGGGCCGTCGCCGTGCCAGGTCCGCGGGGCCTTCCGCTGGTCAAACCGCCCTACAAGCGAGTGACCGCGATCGACCTGAACACCGGGGACCACGCCTGGATGAGCCCGCATGGGGACGGCCCGCGCAACCATCCGGCACTCAAGGAACTGAACCTGCCGGCCCTCGGCGGACACAGCGGCATGCACGGTGGCGGGCCGCTAGTGACGAAGACGCTACTGGTCGTCAACTCGGGAGGTCGGTACGTCGCGGACGAGATCGAATCCGCGCGCACCATCACGGCCTATCACAAGGACAACGGCGACTACCTCGGGTCGGTGACGCTTCCCTCCGTGCCCTACGGCAACCCAATCACCTATCTGCACGAGGGCAAGCAATACATCGCTGTCGCCGTTGGCGGTGGCGGAGGGGCCGCAACGCCGGAGCTGATCGCGCTGGCGCTTCCCTAGTGGCCCACCGCGGCGGTGCCGGCGCCGTGGGGGACGTGGCACCGAGCTCAAGCAGCACCGCTTCCATCTCCGGCCAGCGCGCCTACCGAGGTTGGCGTAGAAGATGCCCTACGCGATTGTCAGCAGCGTCCACCCCTATTCGTTCACGGGGTTGAGGGCGGCCCCCTCCTCCACGAGGAAGAGGAGGAACTCCTTCGAGCCGCGCATCACCGCGCCGTGCAGCGCCGTATCACCGTGGGCATCGACGGTGGCGACCGAATCACCGAGCTCCAGCATCAGCTTGACCGCCTCGAGCGCCTCCTCCGCGCTACCGGGGCTTTCGCTGGAAGACCAGATCCCCACCCCGGCCGCCACGAGCAGCGGGGTGGTACCGTCGTCTAGTTGGCGGTGACACAGGCAAACTCCGGGATGAGGCCCTACCTGCCCGGGTTCGCTGCTTCCGCGGCGCGGGAACCGGCGAGGATATTCAGCAGCCCGTAGTTCCCCTCGTGGCACGCGTACTCGAACATCGGGCCCTCGATACGCGCCATCGGCAGGGAGCCTCTCCAGGGTCTCGTCCACGTCTTCGGATCCGTGACCGTGAACTCGTAGTCAAGCGTGTCTGGCCCGATGCGGGTGAAGCGCTCCACCACGTGCAACGCCTCGCTGAGATTCCCGTTGAAATTTCTGATGAAGGCCTGGTCGTTGAAGTTGGTCGTCTCAACGACGAGCGTGTCGCCCTCCCAACGGCCACGGGAGTCGCCCGCGTACTGACGAATATCGCCCGCGACATGCGGGCGTCCATCGAGCGGGATGAAGCGAACGTCGTGGATGTGCTCCTGGAGAATCGCGACGAATTCGGGGTTCTGCACAATGTGGTAGTTGTTGTTGTAGCCCGTGGGAAACGAGGGGATTCCTCGGTACCACAGGCACCGATCGCCGAGGTCGAGCTGCTCCCACGAATCGGCGGGGAGGTTGCCTCGTCTCACGTCCATGAGCCGCGCCGCCTCCGGCGACGTCAGCCGCTCGGACGCCGCTACCGTCAGCGGCGGCAGCCGACCATTCGGAGGATCCACGATGACCGACGTCCGCCGGGTGGGGACAACCCTCGTGCCGCGTTCCATCCAGAAGTTGTTGTAGGCGCCGACGTTGCCACCCGCCTCGGTCTTTTGCGCGGGTGCGCTCCACAGGCTGTCGTTTCGATCGGCGGTCCGCTGTTCGAGGGTGGCCGCTTCCTCTTCCGTAAGGAATTCTTTGTCGGCCAGCTCCGCTGGACGCTGGAACGGAGTCAGCGTGGCGTTGTTCCAGACACCCTGTAGGTCGGGATCACCCCACGGCGTGCGCTCGACTGTCGCGGTTTGAGCCTGCGCCGTGACGGGTGGCAGCGCCAGCACCCCGAGCGCGACCGCGACCAGCGGTACCAGTACGAGTACGAGAGGTCGATGGCTCATCTCACCCTCCTTGGCAACGCGACGTGACGTTTGTCGTCTATCGTCGGGTGGCGCCGGCCTCCAGCGCCGCGATCGCCGCCTGCGCCTCCTCGCCCGACGGCTGATCCACTGGCACGGCTCGATACGCTTCGAGCGCCCGCTCGACGTCTTCCTTCTCGCGATAGGCGTGTCCAATCTGGAGGTGCAGGCTCGTCAGCAGCGGCGCACGATCGAGCACCGCTTGATAACCGTCGATCGCGGCATCGAAGTCGCCGCGGTCAAACAGCGCGTTGGCGGCGTCGATTGCCGCCTCGAGCTCGTCGGCCGTCACGCCGGCGAGCACGCCGCGGGAGGGGGCCGGCGGGCGCAGCGGGTCGGCCTCGAGGGTGAAGCGAATCGGGACGTTGCGTCCTTGCGTAACAGACCATGGCCCTTCGACCGGCTGATAACGCTCGGCCTTCGCCGTGAAATGCCAGCTTCCGGTCGCCAGCCCGATCATCGCGAAGCGTCCATCGCTGCCGCTCGTCGTCTCGAAGTCCGCGGCGGGTCGCTCCTCGGCCAGGCCAACTGCGGTCGCGGTGATCATCGCGCCCACAATCGGGACGCCGTCCTGGTCGACGACGATGCCCATGACGCGTCCCCCCGCCTGCGCGACCGGCGTCGCCGCAATGGCGCCGGCGAGCAGGGCGGTCGCGAATGTCCGTTGGGCACTTGCGCGACGTTGCAGAACCATGACCAGCTCCTCTTCCCCACCGTGGCTACGGAATCAGGCGGGGGATAAACTTTGTGAGCCCCTGGACGGGCCCCACCTCCCCAGCAATGACATTGCCCTCGGCATCGGCGGTCACCCCTTCGCCCATCGAACCGTAGCCACCCATCCCCGAGGGCCGCTCCGACACGTGCTCCGGAATGAAGTACCACACCTCGCCGGTCCGGGCGCTCCCGACCCTGAGCCCTTTTCGCCAGCCGCCAGGGTTGTAGTTGTCGTCCGACTCCGAATCAATGGCGTACAGGACGTCGTTGGCGTCGATGAACAGGCCGCTGATGCGGCTGAACTGATACCAGGTGTCGAGGTGCGTCCCCTCCTGATCGAAGATTTGGATACGCCGGTTGCCGCGGTCTGCAACGAACAGGCGCCCTTGCGAATCCATGGCCAACGAGTGCGGCGCACGGAATTGACCATCCCCATACCCCCAACTACCCCAGCTCTTAATCAGCGTGCCGTCGGGGGAGAACTTCGAGATGCGGCCGATGGCGTTCGGCCCGGGCTCATCGAGAAACTGGGCGCCGTGCGCCTCGCCGACGAAGATGCTGCCGTCGGGGGCGACGAGTACGTCGTTCGGCTCGGTGAAGTGCGTCGGCGGGTCGCCCGGCTCACCCGGTGTGCCGAGCACCATCAATACCTCACCCTCGGGGCTAAACTTGACGACCTGGTGGCCCTTGCGCGGCGCGTTCGGTGTCCGCTCCAGTTCGCGGGCATTCGGCGCACGGGCATCCGCCACCCAGACGTTGCCGTCCCGGTCCACATCCATGCCGTGAGGCCATGTGATCAACCCCGCGCCGAAGCTCTGAACCACGTTGCCGGCGGGATCGAGCTTGACGATGGGGTCGACGTCGGATTCTGCGCACGAATTGGTCCCGCACCGGTCGCCGACCCAGACGTGCCGCCCGTCGATATCCACGTTGACCGCGCTGACCGATCCCCACGTCCTTCCGTTCGGCAGCGTCCCCCAATTCCTGGACGTTTCGTAGGGGTTGGGCAAATGGTTAACTGGATCGACGTCGGCATGCTCGGGGGGACCCGACGCGCCACGCTGGGCCCAGGCGGCCCCGACAAGTTGGGTTAGCATCACACACGTCAGGGCAAGCCGCAGGAAGAGCTGCACCCGCACACTGGTACTCCGTCTCGACATCCTGATCATCACTCCACCTCGAATTTAAACCGGACGGGGTCTGCGACCCCTGACCCTACGCGGGGACCCCGAAAGCCCCGTTACGCGCCAGCGAGGCGCGCAGAAGCGCGCCGTGGCCGGCGCCGACGTTCCCACACGAGTACAGAAGTCGCGCTTCGAGCAACACAACGGCCTCATGCTAGGCCAACAACTCGTTCAGCGCCGCCGTGACAGCGTCCGGCCGGTGCGCCGGCAGATCATGCCCGGCACCGTCGACGATCCGTCGCGCGACGAGCGACGTAAACCTCGCTTGGTCGCCCGATGGATCCGCCGAGGGTCGGCCGAACCCGTTCTCAGCCCCCCGCAACACAATCGCGGGCACCCGAATCGGCGGCCGCTCCGCCAACCGCCGTTCCGCCGCGAGGAAGCGCTCCTCACCCGCCGCGTTCCCGTGACGGTGCCGGTAGGAGTGGATCACGACGTCGACGAAGTCCGGATTGTCGAACGACGTCGCCGAACGGTCGAACGCTTCATCCGTGTATCGCCAGCCAGGCGACCATGTGTCCCACAGATACCGGCAGATGTCGCGGCGATTGGCCGCAAGCCCCACTCTACCGCGCTCGGTGTTGAAGTACCACTGGTACCAGAGCCGCGCCTCCGCGACCGCTGGCGCGGGGCGTCCCGGAGTGACCGTGTTCTGCACGGAATACCCGCCGATGGCGACTTGCGCGCGCACCCGCTCGGGGTGTTGGATGGCCGTGATGCAGGCGGCCCGGTTGCCCCAATCGAACCCTGCAAGGGCCACCTGCCCGAGGCCGAGCGCATCGGCGAAGTCGATCACGTCCTGGGCGATCGCCGCTTGTTCCGCCATCCGCGGCGCCGACGGATCACGAAACCGCGTTGGGCCGTAGCCGCGAAGATAGGGCACGAGCACGCGATACCCGGCATCGGCCAACGGCTGCACGACGCCGTCCCACGAACGCACATCGTACGGAAACCCATGGAGCAAGACGACCGGAAATCCGGTACGGGCGCCGTGCTCTTCGTAGCCGATCTCGAGCACGGGGGTCTGGACGCTGTGCACACTCTGACCTGGCGCCCTCTGGGCAGCAGCACCTCCCAATTCCGAGCGACGCCCGGCGACCACGGCGGCACCGACGACGCCTGTCGTCTTCAGGAACGCGCGTCGGCTCGTTGTCATCCTGCCTTGTCTCGCTCGGTCCGGCGCCGTCCGCGCGACGAGGGGCTACCGCGCACGGCGCACACGGTCCCATTCTACTGATTCAACCGCTTGCGACTCCAGCTGTCCTGCGGAGGCGGACTCGTCGTTGCTCGAGGCGATCACACGTCGCGGAGGGCGCGGGTCGCAATAATCTCCGAACAGGGAGACGGTCTCGCCCAGCCACAACAGTCGAAAGTTGCGCTTACGGAGTGGCTGGAAGAGGGTCACGTCAAGGCGGGCCGGGGCTCGCCGGTCGGGTACCGAAACCCGCTCCGTCACGGCACCAAACGTGCCTCGCCCTGCGTCGCGCGAAAGCTGGAGCAGCCGTTGAAAGACCTGACCCGTAATGAATCCGTCGCCAGCGGCCGTGTGGCGATCGAGTAAATCTGCCTCCTCCAGAAACTCGAACGGCGGGAAGCGTTTCAGGAAATCGGCAACTCTGTAGTTGATGGTCGACGTGCGCATTGGTAGGCTGGACCGTCGGGCTCGCGCGTCGGCGTCCGGCGACACGCGCCGATTATGCCACCAGCGGGCCGGTGGGATCGGGGAAAGGGACGTGACCTGTGACGAGATCCTCATCTGTTGCGACAATGACCGCGGTAACGCTCCTGGGCATGGCCGCGCCCAACCTCGCGAACGCGCAGCTCCCTGACGCCGCCGCGGCGTTCGTCCGCGTGGCCGGCGCCTACCGGATCGCGCCGAACATGACCTATCTGCGGGCCGGTGGCCGCGACCTCACGCTCGACGTGTATCAACCGCACACGGCGACGGCGCCCACGCCGACGTTGATCTACTTTCACGGCGGGGGCTGGACCAACGGAAGCAAGGAGGGCTCCGCGCTAACTTTTCTGCCATATCTGGAGATGGGCTGGACGGTGGTCAACGTGGCCTATCGGCTGGCGGATGTCGCGCACGCACCAGCGGCGGTCGAGGATTGCCGCTGCGCGTTGCGGTGGGTCTACCGGAACGCGGAGCAGTACGGCTTCGACCTCGACCGTGTGGTGGTGACCGGCAATTCGGCTGGCGGTCATCTGTCACTCACGACCGGCCTGATCCCAGAATCGGCCGGCCTAGACCGCCAGTGCCCCGGCAACCGGCGCCGTACCTGGTCCACCGGCACGACCTCGACCGAGGAGATGAAGGTCGCCGCGATCATTAACTGGTACGGGATTACCGATGTCGTCGACCTAATTCACCGGACGCCGGGTCCCTCCGGGTCCTTCACCGAAGCGTGGCTGGGCAGCACGCTCGACCGCGAAGTGATCGCGAAACGCGTCTCACCGCTGACCTACGTGCGCCCGGGGCTGCCGCCCATCTTGACCGTGCACGGCGACGCCGACCCCATCGTTCCCTACGATCACGGCGTCCGCCTGCATGAAGCGCTCGACGCGGCGAACGTGCCGAACCAGCTCGTCACGGTGCCGGGCGGCGGCCACGGTGGGTTTTCGGCGACCGAGAACGCGCACATCTACGCCGCGATTCGCGCGTTCCTGAGCGCCCACGACGTCGCCACGAACACGAACGAGTAAGGCGCGCACGGCGCGCCTCGCGACCGCGAAGTAGGGCACTTGAGGTCCCCACACAGCGGTCGCGGGGGGCTGGGGCGAAGCCCATCAATCATGAAGCGGCGCGATTTCTTGTTGCTCAGAACCGAGGGCGCCATTCGCGTCGTCGAGCTGTCCTGCGAACGCCTGTACATGCGCTACGCCGAGTCGTTGGCGACCGGTGGTCAGCGGAGCATGGGCGCGGACGCGGGGGACGTTGACCCCTGGGAGGGCGAGCCGCCGGCGGTGGTCGGCACGCCGCCCCCCACGGAGCTGTTCCGTGACGTGAACCGCGATCTGCAAGACGCCGAGGTGCTGCGCGTCCTCGGCCGGAGCTGGCTCGTCGGCGAGGACCTGCGGCAGAGGGTCGACCTCCTTTTGGCATCATTCCGCGCGCGCGGCGGCCACGTCGAGTTCTCGCGTCCGGCCACGTCCACTGACGGATGACGAAGGAGTCGTGAGATGCGTCTACGAAACGATGCCGGACGAGCCGTCGATACCATCGCGCTTGCGACCCTGCTGATCGCAGCAGCAACCTTCACGGTCGGCGCGCAACCGGCACGCCAGTTCATCCCGGTCACTGACGCGATGCTCAAGGAGCCGGCGCCGGCAGACTGGCTGATGTGGCGCCGTACGCTCAACGGCTGGGGCTACAGTCCACTCGACCAGGTCAATCGGGACAACGTCGGGGATCTGCGCATGGTGTGGACACGGGGTCTGGCCGTCGGCAGCCAGCAAGGCACGCCGCTCGTCTACGACGGCGTGCTGTACATGCCGAACCCCGGCGACGTCATCCAAGCGATCGACGCTGTTACCGGCGACCTGCTCTGGGAGCACCGCCGGGAAGTCCCGGAGGACATCGAGGAGTACGTGTTCGCCGGCCTCTCCCAGACCAACCGTAATCTCGCCATCTACGGCAATCTGATCATCGACACGAGCATCGACGACCATGTCTTCGCGCTCGACGCGACGACGGGCCGCATGGCCTGGGAGACCGAGATCCTCGACTACCACGTGAATCCGGCTACGCAGACCTCCGGTCCCATCGTCGCCAACGGCAAGGTAATCTCCGGACGTAGCTGCATGCCCGACGGTGGCCCGAACGCCTGCGTCATCACCGCGCACGATGCGACGACCGGCGCAGAGTTGTGGCGCCGCCGCACGATTCCGGCGCCGGGGGAGCCAGGCGACGAGACGTGGGGGGGCGTGCCGTTCGAGGATCGCAAGCACGTCGGGGCCTGGATGGTCCCAAGCTACGACCCGGAGCTCAACCTCGTCTACATTGGAACGTCGGTCACGTCGCCCGCGCCGAAGTTTCTGCTCGGCGGGGCCGACCAGAAGCACCTGTATCACAACTCCACGCTCGCGCTCGACGGCGATACCGGTGAGATCACCTGGTACTACCAGCATCTGAACGACCACTGGGACCTCGATCATCCTTTTGAGCGCCTGCTGGTCGACACCGCGGTGTCGCCGGATCCAAGCGCGGTGAGTTGGATTAACCCCCGTCTGAGACGGGGAGACGTGCGCAAGGTGCTCACCGGCATTCCCGGAAAGACCGGCGTGGTCTACACCCTGGACCGTGAAACGGGAGAGTTTCTGTGGGCGACGCCGACGGTCACGCAGAACGTGATCAGCCACATCGACGGCGCCACCGGCGCGGTCTCCGAGAACTCGGAAGTCGTCTTCAGCGGGCTGGGACAGGAAGTCCTCGCATGCCCCACCCTGATTGGCGGCAAGGACTGGGAGGCGGGCGCCTACAGCCCGCTGACCAACACGATGTACTACCCCTTGCGCAACACCTGCGCGCGACTCCTCGCGACGCGCGAGGGCGGGCTCGAGATCTACGCGCTGGCAATGCGCAATCAGCTCGCGCCCGGCACCGACCAGCTCGGCACGGTGCACGCTATCTCCGCGGAAACCGGCGAGACCGCGTGGACGTACGAGCAGCGAGCGGCCACGATGTCGCTGGCCGCGACCGGGGGCGGGCTGGTATTCGGGGGCGATGTCAACGGGCGGTTCCGCGCCCTGGACCACGAGACCGGCGAGGTGCTCTGGGAGATCAACCTCGGTTCTGCGGTGACAGGGTTCCCCGTGACCTATGCCGTTAACGGACGCCAGTACGTCGCGGTGAGCACTGGTAGCGCGGGCACCGCATCAGGCTTCATCGGCTTGACCCCTGAGCTGCGGATGGGGGCCGGCAACAACCTCTTCGTGTTCGCGCTGCCCGAGTAAGCGGTCGACCACCCACCCACGTCCGCGCGCGGCCGTCGTCGCTCGGTCGGCGCGACAGACGCTCGTCGGGCGCTACGACAAGCCGTTTGCTATAGTGAATCAAGGTGCGTGGAGCGTCGGTGGCTCCCGCAGGAGGTCGCATGAAGGGTCGCATCCTGACCGTTTGTCTTTGCATCGCACTCGCCCTCGCGATCTTCGGCGTGACCGAGGCGGCGGCGCAGAACGGCAAGGTCCGCGTTGCGGTCATGAACTTCGAGAACAACAGCACGTGGAGCTGGTGGGGCGACAATCTCGGTCGCGCAGCCGCCGACGAACTGACGACGCAGCTGTTCAAGGGCAACTTGTTCAGCGTCATCGAGCGCGCGCAACTCGACGCCATTCTGGCTGAGCAGGACCTCGGGGCAAGCGGAGCGGTGAGCGCGGCCTCGGCGGCGAACATCGGGCAACTGTTGGGCGCCCAACTCATTCTCACCGGGTCGATCACACAGTTTTCGATCGAGCGAGTGTCGGGCGGTTTCCGGAGCTTGGGGGCGTCGGTGTCGCAAGCGGAGAGCAAGCTAGACGTCCGGTTGGTTGACACCAACACCGGAGAGATCCTGTTTGCCGAAGAGGGCGAGGGCCGAAAGCGCTTCGGTGGTGGCTTCTTCCGAGGCGCGGGCATCGAGCGGGAGTTCGACGCGGGTGTGGCCGGGGAGGCGCTTCGTCCGGCCATCGAGCACGTCGTCGAGAAGATCAACCGACAGGGCGACCGATTCACGGCGCTCCAGCCGGTCATCCCCGCCGGCCAGATCGTCGGCCGCGGCGACAGCGGTATCTTCATCGACCGCGGCGAGAACTTCGACGTCCAGATCGGCCAGCGCTTCGAAGTTCACCGAGTGATTGACGAGATCAAAGACGCGAGCGGCCGCGTGCTCGACCGGATCACCGACAGGGTCGGCGTCCTCGAAGTGACGCGCGTGCTGTCGCAGTCGGCCATCTGCCGCCTCGTCGAGGGCGACGCCGCGGAAGGCGATACGGTACAGGGTCTTCAGTAGCTGCGCGCGGCCGCGCTCGGCGTTGGCCGCCAACGATACCGGCAGGGTCTCGGATCCGCAGATGCGGATCGTCCCGGCGACCTGGTTCGCCCCTTACCCCACGTCGACGGCAGCTTGGCCGTGACCGCGCCTGGGTGTAGGCTCGGTCCACCGAGGAGGAAGTGATGAGGAAACCCCGTATCGCTGTCTCACTGTCGCTGGTGCTTGCATACGCCGCCACCACCGCAGCCGCAGGACAGGCCAGTCCGGATGGCGAACGAATCTACGATCGGAACTGCGCGCGGTGCCATGAAGGTAACCTCCCCACGCTCTTCTCGTCTGGACCGATCCGGGAATATCCGGCGGAGCAGATCTACGAGACGCTCTCGGCCGGGCTCATGGCGGCGCAGGCGACGGGGCTGAGCACGGAAGACAAACGCGCCGTCGCCGAGTACGTGTCCGGCAGCGTGCCGGGATCGCTGGCGGCGCCGCTCGACCAGATTCCCCAGACGGCGTATTGCAGCTCCGGCGCCACGCCGCCAGGCGACCCATATGCGGGGCCGAGCTGGAACGGCTGGAGCCCCGACCGCAGCAACGCGCGGTTCCAGTCCGCCGAGGCCGCCGGTCTGACGGCGACGAGTGTGCCGGATCTCTCGCTCAAGTGGGCCTTCGGCTTCCCGGGAGTCACGACCGCGTCCTTCCAGGCGACGATCGTCGGGGGGCGTGCGCTGGTGGGAACCGGCGTCGGCGTCGTCTACGCGCTAAACGCGGAGACGGGCTGCATCCATTGGGCCCATGAGACCGACGCAGGCGTCCGGTCGACCATCACCGTCGGACCGGGACCCGACGGCCGCGCCACTGCGTTCTTCGGTGATTTGACGGGCAACGCCTACGCGGTCGACTTCGAAACGGGCGAGCGCCGGTGGCAGGTCGAGTTGGACAACCATCGCCAAGCGCGTATCACCGGCGCGCCCGCGCTCCACGGAGGGCGCCTCTACGTGCCGGTCGCCTCGCTCGAGGAAGTCGCAGCCGAGGCGCCGACCTACGAATGCTGCACGTTCCGTGGCAGCATCGCCGCGCTCGACGCCGCCACCGGACGCCAACTCTGGCAGCGCTATCCGATCGAGGAGACGCCGGCGCGCACCGGCACGAATTCCGCCGGCGTCGCGCGGTGGGGACCGTCGGGGGTCGGCATCTGGGCATCCCCAACGCTCGACCCGGAACGCAACCGGATATACGTCGCCACCGGCGACTCCTACTCCAATCCGGTGTCGCCACGAAGTGACGCGATCATGGCGCTGGCCATGGACACCGGCGACGTCCTCTGGGTCTCGCAAACAACGCCGGGCGACGCCTGGGTCGGCGCGTGCCTGTCACCCGACGCGGCGCTGCGCGCCAACTGTCCCGAGGACGCGGGTCCGGATCACGACTACGGCAGCGCGATCGTGCTCACCGAGATCGGAGGACGGTCGCTGTTGCTTGCCGGGCAAAAGTCAGGCGTGATGTACCGCCTCGATCCCGACACCGGCGAGATCGTCTGGGAGACGAGGGTCGCCGACGGCGGCGTGCTCGGCGGCATCGAGTGGGGGTTCGCCTCTGACGGGGAAACGGTGTTCGCGTCAATCTCGGACGCCCTGGAGAAGGCCCCCGGTGATGCGGGGGGGATGGCCGCCGTGCGCATCGCCGACGGTGGCGTGGTCTGGGAGGCGCCACCCTTCCAGGACACCTGCGGCAACCGCCAGGGATGCCACACGGCGCAGCCGGGCGCCGTGACGGTGATTCCCGGCGTGGTCTTTTCGGGAAGCCTGGACGGCCACCTCCGTGCCTACGCCACCGAGACGGGCAACGTGATCTGGGACGTCGATACCGTGGGCGAGGTCGACACCGTGAACGGTGTTCCCGGCCGCGGCGGGTCGCTCAATGGACCCGGGGCCACCCTCGCGGGAGGGATGCTCTTCGTCAGCTCCGGCTACGGTTTTGCCAACTTCATGCCGGGCAACGTCCTGCTCGCGTTCTCGGTGGACGGACAGTAGCCGTACCGGGACGGGTCAGCCGCTAGTTCTGACGAACTTCTGATTCCGGCGCCCACCAAGCGTCTCGGCCGCGTAAATGCTGCCATCCGAGTCGGTCACGATGGTATGCGGGAAGGTGAACTCGCCCGCCATGTGACCCGACCCGCCGACGCTCCCGACGATGTCGCCGCTGTCGCGTTCGAGGATCCAGATGCGATTGCTGCCGAGATCGACGACCAGGAGGTGACGCTGCTGGGCATCGCGCGATAACTCGATATCGGTGGCCCGCAACGTCGCCATCATGTACTCGGGCGGGTCGACGGTGATGATGCGCCGGAGGGTGCCTTCGCGGTCGAACACCTGGATGCGATTCTGGCCCCGGTCGCACGCGTAGACGAGCCCGTCGTTCCCGATCACGACGCAGTGCGGGTGGCCGCCGCCGCGCTCGACAAACTGCCCGTCCCCGCTCCCCGCCGAGCCCCACTGCCGGAGGTAGTTCCCCTCGCCGTCGAAGACGACGATGCGATGGTTCCCATAACCGTCGGCGATGTAGACCGACCCGCGCTCGCCGGTCACCGGATCCGGGTTCGGATCCACCGCGATGTCCGCCGGGGCGTTCAACAGGTTCTCGCTGCGGTTGTTGCCAGGCTCCCCGCACGTGGGATGCGCCGACCGCGGGTTCAACGTGGGTGGCCCATCGCAGAGACCTTTGGTCCCGATCTGCAGCAGCAGCTGCGACCCATCGTGCGACCACTTCTGGACGACCCCGTCGGAATTCCCCGCGATCCAGATGTTATCCTGCCCGTCGGCGAAGCATCCGTGAATGCCGTGCGGCAGCACGGCGGCCGCACCATCGGGCGTGAGGCTCGGGTCGCCCCAGCTCCCGGCCACGTCACCGGCTGTGTCGTAGAGGATCACCGGCGGTGACGGAATCGATTGGGAGCCCTCCTGAGGGAGCAATCCGTTGGGCAGGAAACCGCGGTTAACGGTGATGATGTGGTCGTGCGAATCGATGCAGCTCGCGCCGACCATGCCGGTGACCCACTGGTGAGCCAAGCCGTCGCTGTCGGTGATGGTCGGTAGCGGCTTCGGCCAGAAGGGGTCGACGCGATAGCGTGGACCCGCACCACGCTGCGCCGCAGGCAGCGCAAGCCAGAGGGCACCGCAGATCAGGGTGGCAAGCGTGACGGTCGCCCCCAGGCGCCACCCACGTCGCGCGCCGCACGCCGGTTGCCCTCTCATCGTGACCGTAAGCTTATCGTTTTCCGCCCCGTCCCGGCGCATGGGACCTACTCGATGATCAGGCCTGCAGCGACCGGAGCAACGGCGCCCAGGTAAACCCAACACCATTCACCCAGAGCAAGACCGTATAGATGGCCTTGGGAAGTAGCGCGATGCACGAGCGAAAGACGTGAATCGGCACGTAGAGCGCGCGTCCGAGTGATGACCTCGCCGAGCGGGACGCGACATTCTCTAGTGCCTCTTCACAAGCACTCAGGCGGCCGGCCGGTGAGATGGCGCTGGATGCGGCACGGCCAGCACGGGGCAACAACACCCTTCCCCTGGGGCGTTATCGACACGCCACCGTCACGCCCAGTGCGGTACGGATCACGCGGCGACCGTCGCATCGTAGAGCAGCTTGATGCCGATGAGACACAGCGACGCATGCACGACCCGAAAGAAGAGTGCGTCGTCAACGCGGAGGTGCAGGTATCGGCCGAGCCAGATCCCGACCGGCGCCAGCGGCAGCAACACGAGTGACGTGAGCAGGTTGTCGCTGCTCCACTGACCCAGCCAGGCGTAGGGTCCAACCTTCGACCAATTGACGACGAAGAAGAAAAGCACGCTCGTCGCGTGGAACGTCGTCCGGTGCAGCCGCTGCGGCAGGAGGTAGGCCTGGAGCGGCGGACCGCCGGCGTGGATCGCGAAGCTGGCGAACCCCGACGTCGCGCCCCAGAAGACGCCGGCACCGCGGTGCGCCGGCGAGACGGTCGTCTGCGATCGCTGGGTGAAGTACCGCACCGCGTACACGACGGCGACCACGCCCACCAGTGCGCGGAGCCCATCCGCCGAGAAGTAGCGGAACGTCGCAAACCCGAGCGCGGTGCCCATCAGCGAGGCCGGCAGCAGTATCTGGAGATTACGCCGGTCCCAGCGGCGCCAGTACGCCCTGACCGCCAGCATGTCCATGACCATCAGGATCGGCAGCATGACGGCGGCAGCCTGGATGGGGCTTACGATGGTCGCCATGAGCGGGACGCTGACCACGGCGACGCCGCCGCCGAAGCCACCCTTGGCGACGCCCGCAATCAGCACGGCGACCGCAGCCGCGAGATAGAAGCGTGGGTCGTCGATCACTCCGCGGCCGCGAAGCGCTCCTTGAGGAAGGCCGCCGCCTCTTCGATGGCCCGGCGTCCCTTCGGCACGACGCCGAACATGATCCACGGGTCGTGCACGACCCCGTCATACTCGGTGTAGGTCACCGCAACGCCGTTCTCCTTCAGGCGATCGGCGTAGGCGCGGCCTTCGTCGAGCAGCGGGTCAAACTCCGCGGTCTGGACCAGCGCCGGTGGCAGGCCGGCGAGCGTGTCGGCTTGCAACGGCGAGGCGA
Source organism: uncultured Vicinamibacteraceae bacterium (assembly GCA_964646815.1). Classification (GTDB taxonomy): domain Bacteria; phylum Acidobacteriota; class Vicinamibacteria; order Vicinamibacterales; family UBA8438; genus CAZYFH01. Next base: position 15,032 of record CAZYFH010000018.1, read on the forward strand.
TCGGGTCGGCACCGTCCCCATCATCTCCGAGGTAATGGTCCCAGAACCAGCGCATCACATCCGCCGTGAGGAGATAGCCCTCCGCGTTTTCGCGGTAGCTTTGTGTGTCCAAGTCGTGGTTGGTGACGGGGCAGTGCAGTAGTTGACCGACCAGACGCGGGGCCCCGTCGCGCCGGCTCATGAGCGTCATGACCGCGGCAAGGTTGCCCCCCGCACTGTCGCCACCGACCGCAACGCGGGCGGCATCGATGCCGATCGCGCCGCACTCCCGAACCATCCATTTCAAGACGGCGCGACAATCATCGACCGCCGCCGGGAAGCGCGCCTCCGGCGCGCGGCGGTAATGAACGGCAACGACGACACAGCCAGCCGCGTTGGCCAGCGCGCGACAGAGCGGATCATGGCTGTCGAGATCCATGATCACCCATCCGCCGCCGTGGATGTAGAAGAGGGCGGGACCGGGGTCCGAGACGCCCTCCGGCCGGTAGATGCGCACCGGGATCGGCCCGGCGGGCCCGACCACGTCGCGGTTCTCCACCGCGCGCACCTGCTCCGGCTCCCCTTGGAGCGGCAGCAGTCCGGCGAACGCCTCACGGGCCATCTCGGGTGTCATCTCCCCTATCGGCGGCGCACCCGCCTCTTCCAGTTGCTTCAGAATGGCGTCGACTTCAGGTTCGAGTGGCACGCTATGCTCCCTTCTTCGTGTCTCGCGGGTCACTCCGGCACCGGTGCGTGCCCGAGGACATGGGCGTTTGTGAGTCGCCGCGTCAGAGCGAGTCTGCAAACCCCTTGATGTCCCGAATGGTCGCGGCATACACATCCGGGAGCGCGCTCGGGAGAATCAAATCACCGGCGTGACAGGTGCCGTTCACAGTCCGGCTGACGGCGCTCACACCTGCTCGCTGGAGCCTGCGAAAATAGGCCAATCCCTCGTCCCGAAGTGGGTCCAGCTCATTCACCGAGATGACGTGCGGCGGGAGGCCTTCGAGATCATCGACGCTGGCCGCTAACGGCCAGCAGCAGGGGTCCGTGCTGTTTTTCCGGTCCGGATCGTAGACCGACGCCATGACGCCCATCATCGCCACGTCGAGCATGAAGCCGTCGTTCTCGAAGAGCGACGGGAGGTCTGCGGTCTTCTCGGTATACGCGTTCGAGATGTAGGGGCACAACGCATACACACCTCCGACCCTATCGAGCCGGCCCTCGCGCTTGGCCTTGAGCGCCGTCGCGAGCGACAGGTTGCCGCCACCCGACTCGCCCGCCACCACGATCGTGGAGATGCCAAGGTGATCGCGGTTGGCAAAGACCCAGTCGAGCCCGCTGGCGCAGTCGTTGAGGCCCGCCGGGAACGGGTGGTCGCCGAGTGTCCCGGCACCGTTTCGAAACTCCACGCCCACCACCACCATCCCCGATGCCGCCAGCTCGTCGCGCCAGCGGATCGAGATTGGGCTTGACCCTTTCCCGATGACCATCCCGCCCCCATGAATCTGGAGCAGACAGGGCACTGGCCCACTCGTTTCCACGGGCCGATGGATATAGAGCGGGATCTCGTTCCCGTCGACACCGGTGATCGTCTCGGTTGCCTGAGAGACACCCGCCACCGGAGCCAACCCGGCGCACAGGACCTCGAACATGGGTTCGTTGGCCTCCTCAATGGCTGCGATGAACGCGAGCTTCGCGTCGAGTGGTGAGCCGGCTGTCACGGGGGCTGTGGCAGGAGGCACGTCGAAGCCCAACGATGCGAATGCGGCGAGCATTCGTGGATCCGCACGCGGGTCATCCTGTAGAAGCAAATCCGGTCGTCCCAGACGACCGGGAAGGGTCGGCGATAAGACAGTCGTCATGACGCCTCCTTTGTATGCTTCTCTTCAGCGCGCGCCGTCATTCCGCAACGGCCGCCGACGGAGCCCGGATCAAATTATGCCACCGGGATGGCGATTGGCGGTGGGACTTTGATCGCCACCTGCCGATCTAGACGCGGGTCGTGAACGCGGTAGACGACGCCCATCCCGCCCGGCTGCGTGCGGCACAGATTTCGTATGGGCCGAGCGTGGCGCCGGGATCCAGTGTCATCATGCGACGGGCCGATCGCTTCATCATTATTACTACGTGACGGTATCGGAGCCGGTATTCGCGAATCGACTACCTTCCTACCGGAACGGATTCCGACTGGCCACCTGGGGGAACCGGCGAAAATCCTCGTCCAGGGTCAGAATCTCGTGCACCCCGTGCTCGAGCGCCAGCGCGACGAGATGCGCGTCGTGGGCCAAGTTGCCGCGCACCGCTAACCCGCCGATGAAATGTCCTGATGGACCTCGGTCTCGGACAGCACTCGTACCCGAGGTGGCGGGTGCTCGCGCGCGACGTCGCCTGCGCCCACCGCGTGGCCGAGCGGTTCTACGGGGACCTCCGCGTCGGTCATCGGACACTGACGATGCCGATGGTCAGCTACTGGGTGATGAAAGGGCGCGCGGCCGGCATGACCATTCGGGAGGGGCTCCGGTCGTGCTACACGGTGCCGTTCCGCCGCGTGCCCGCACTCTCGGGGATGACCGCCGTGACCCGGGTGTCCTGACCCGGCACCGACCACTCACCGGATGGACGCCGCGGCGTTCTCGAGGTTGCGATTGACCTGGAGGATGCTCGCCAAGCCATCGTTCCCCTCGTGACACGCGTACTCGTAGAGCGGACCCGCGTTCCGATTGAGCGGAATGCTCGCAGTCCACGGCCGGCTCCACGTGGTGGGGTCGCTGACGGTGAACTGATAGTCGACCGAGTCCGCGTCGATGCGCCTCAGCCGCTCCACCAGGTGCAGTCGTTCGGCGGAGCCGCGGAAGTTGGTCTTGCTCGTGAAGTTCGTGGTGTCAATGACGAGCGTGTCGCTCTCCCAGCGCCCGCGTGAATCGCCGTTCCATTGCAGGATGTCGCTGCCGAGATGCGGCCGACCATCGAGCGGGACGACGCGCGTGTGGTGGATCATCTCCATGAAGATCACCACGTATCCCGGTGCCTGAAGGATCTGGAAGTTGTTGTTGTAGAGACCGGGGAGGCGCGGCACCGCACGTGTAATGCATCGCTCAGAGGGGTTTCGCTCCTCCGCGCCGTTGACACCTTGTCGACGTCCGTCCTCGACCCGCCGCTGCCCCTCGGGCGTGAACGGAGGCAACCGCCCGTCGGCCGGATCGGTGATCAGGGCCGTGCGACGATCCTTCACCGTGCTCGTTCCGCGATCCCACCAGTACCGATCATTGATTCGCTGTTCCGCCGTCGACGCTTCGTAGGCCGCGGCCTCGCCGGCCGTCAACATCGCTTGCTGCGCGAACTCGCGCGGCCGCTCCAGCGGTGTAATCGTCCGGTTGTCCCAGATGCCCTGCAAATCCGGGTCACCCCACGGCGTGCGGGGCACGTCCTGGAGGACCTGAGCCGACGCCATCGCGGGTAGGGTGACGAACAGACACGCACGCCAGGTCCTGCGTAGGGCGCCGCCGCGACCTCTCGCCGAGACGGAGGCGCCCGTCCACCGGCGCAGCCCGCCGGCCAACGCGCGCACGGGACTCGTCGCTCCTGGAAAAGGCACGGTCAGATGGGCCAATTATACGCGTCGTGGTGTCGCGCAAAGTGGCATAATCGCGCTGTTTCGACTCAACCTAGGAGGATCGATGAGAGTTCCAACGTGCTTGGTGTCGCTCGTGGCGGTCGCGTGTCTCCTTGGAGTGACCGGCCCGGCCGCAGCGCAGTGCGAACCGGACGGCAACGTGGAATTCGTCTGCGGGCCGGTGAGCCCAGAAGATTTGGTCCCACTGCCGCAGTCACCGTGGATCATGGTGTCGAGCATGGAGGATGACGGACGCCTCCATGCGGCCGACACGCGCAACCACCGCACGACGTCGCTGTATCCTATCGCGTCCTCGAGACCGCGCCACGACACTGCGATGTACGGCGACTGCCCCGGCCCGATCAGCGGCCAGTTCCGTCCGCACGGCCTCAGCCTGCGTCCCGGCGACGGCAACGTTCACACCCTGTACGTCGTGCGACACGGAGAACGGGAATCCGTCGAGGTGTTCGAGGTCGATGCACGCGGGGGGACCCCCGCCCTCACCTGGGTGGGCTGTGTCGTGGCGCCGGACGAGGTGAGCCTCAACTCTGTGGCAGCGCTGCCAGGTGGCGGGTTTGCTGTAACGCACTTCACTCGACCGGTGGGCGAACTATGGGAGTGGCAGCCCGCGGACGGCTGGGTCAAGGTGCCGGGAAGCGAGACGGCCGGCCCGAACGGGCTGGAAGCATCGGCGGACGGACGCTGGTTCTACATCGGCGGGTGGGGCACCCGCTCGTTGATCCGCCTCTCACGCGGGCAGACCCCGGTCCAAAAAGACACGGTGGACGTCGGGTTCCACATCGACAACGTGCGATGGGCCCCCGACGGGTCATTGTTCGCGGCGGGTCACCGCGGGGACACGCCAGAATCGATCTTCGCGTGCCTCGGACAGGGCCAGTGCGACGGCGTGACATCGCGGGTCTCCAAGGTCGATCCGGAGCGTCTGACTGCTGAGGAGATCGTGCGGTATCCATCCAACGACCACATCATTCTCGGAACGGTCGCTATTCAGGTCGGCAACGAAATCTGGGTGGGCGGCGTCGGGGGCGGCGACCGGATCGGCCGCTTCGCCGCGCCGTGACAGGCCGCCGACCGGACTCCCGAGCGTGCGAGCCGTGTATACGCTTAAAGATTAGACCTCGCGCGCGGGTACGTCAGTACGCGTCGTACCCCTCGGTCAGCTCGATGAAAACGCCGGACGGATCCGTGATGAACGCGATCTTAAGCTCGACGCTCTCCACTTCTCGATACGAGATGTCAAACTCGATGCCCATCGCCTCAAGCTTCCCGCAGAACGCTTCGAGGTTGTCGACCTCAAACCCGACGTGGTCGAGCGCCCGGCCCTGAGTGGCGACCGTCGGCTCGTCGGCGTTTCCGAAACTCATGTTCATGCCGGGCACGTCGGTCGTGGACTGGATTCTCCCCCGCGGACGACGCTCGAGCGAGAACACCTTTGTATACCAGTCGAGGAGTTCCTCGTAATCGGGTGTGAAGAAATGGATGTGGTAGCCGGCCACCTCCACGTGCAGCGACGGATCCTCCTGCAGCTCGACCCACACTCCGTCGGGTGCCATGACATAAGCGTTCGGCATCCCCTCGGCCCCGGTGAACTCCGGCCCAACCTCGAGCCCGGCCGCGCGCCACTTGGCGAGAAAGGCCGCCGTGCTCCGCACCTTGAACCCGAAGTGATCCAGCACCGATCCCTGCATCGGACCGGTCGGCTCACGCTCGGTTAGCGCGATCAGAAAGTTCGGTAGCCGGATCGCGGTGAGCGGACCCTTTTCCACCACAACGCCGCCAAAGTGCTCGACCCAAAGCTTCTTGTGCACCTCGATGTCGGCGACGTTCAGATGCACGTGCCCGTACGTGATCCCGTTCTCGTCCGGCGTCGCGAGCTGAGCGGACACCGGGGTGGCGAGCGCACAAACGACCATGGCGGTCGGCAGTAGCCTCATGTCAGTCCTCCTCGGATCGGGTCCCCTACTCCTGAGACGGCCGCATCCGGATCGCTTTCAACACCTCTCGCGTCATATCCCACCGGTCGAAACCCTGTCGACCGTAATCCAGTCCCCGGCGCACGATGACAAGATCGTGCGAGGGGACGACGACGACATACTGCCCGCGATTACCCGAGGTCGAGTAGGCCTCCTTCGGCACGTCGCTGCGGTCATCGGGGACGAGCCACCACTGGCCACCGTAGAAGCTACCGCGTGCTGTCGTTGATGGGGCCGGTGTGCGCACGAAGTCGATCCACTCTTGGGACAGCAGCCGCTCGCCGTTCCACACGCCGCCCTGCAAATAGAGTAGACCGAATCGTGCAAGGTCCCGGGCGTTGGTGTACACTTGGCTGCTCAGAATGAAGTCGCCGAAGCGATCGGTACTCACCAGCGTGTTCCGCATACCGATGCGGTCGAGTAGCGCACGCCGCGGGAACTCGCGGTAGTCCTGCCCGTCACCGATCGCCAGCTTCATCGCGTAGACGGCGAGCAGCGTGTCGTAGTTCTCGTAGTCCCAGTTCGTACCCGGTTCGCGGATCAACGCACGGCTCCGCGCGCCCCGGACCGAACTGGCGCCCGCCCAGTAGGACAGACCCGACCCGATGGCGTACTCGAGCCCCGCGTTGTCGACCGGCGCAAGCCCACTCGACATGTTGAGCACATGGCGCAGTGTGATTGCCGCGCGAGGGTCGTGCGCCGGCGCGGCCGCTTTCGGGAACCAGGTGAACGCGAGCGGCTCGTCGAGCGCCATCCGCCCCTCGTCGACGAGCATGCCAATCAGGGTCCCAGCGATGCTCTTTGCTGTCGACCAAGTGCGTGTCCGTGTCGTGACGTCGATCCCCGGCGCGTAGCGCTCGTGGATGATCTTCCCGCCGTGCACGACGACGAGGCTGAGCGTCACCTGCTCAGGCGCGTCTCGATGAAACGCCCACTCGGACGCGGCGTGGAGCGCGTCCGCATCGACGTACGACGCCACCGCCGACGACGCGTTCAGGTCGCCATCGGGCCAGGGGATGGACGCCGGATCACCCGGAGGTGGCGGCAGGTGGAGGGCCGGGAGCGTGTTGATGTCCTCCAGCGTCTGGTCCGGTGCGAGAATCACACAACCGATTCCCTCGCGAAACGCCGCCCGCATTTGGGGCGTGCCACCGGCCGCCCCAATGGTCACGGCGTGACGCGCGGTGTCGACCACATAGTCACCCCCGCGTGAGGTCCCGACCGGCCGCGGGAGAAAGGCGAGCTCCTGGTCAAAAACCTGCGCGAGCGTCCGATTGGATGTGAACAAGCCGTTGCACATGAAGATCGCCTGTTGGCCATACCGGACCATCTCCCGGTTGTGTCGCCAGTAGTCGTACTTCTCCGTTTGCTGGGCGCTCACGGCGACCGGCAGCAGGAACGCGAGAACGATGAGTCCGGCTGCAACACGCTTCATCGAAATCCTCCTCGCAAGCGGCGCGCGTGTCCGACACGTGGCGCCCGCCACATCTGTGGGCCGCTCGTTTACGCTGGCAACGGCGGCATCCGCAGACCTGGGGTGGCGAACATCATCTCAGTGATTGCCTTAATGCTCCGATTGCCGTATCGGAACGGCACAATGAGCCGTAACGGGGCGCCGTGCCGCGGCGGGATCGGTTCATCGTTCATCAACCAGGCAAGCATGACCTGTGGATGACGTAGCGTGGCGACCGGCTCGTCGGTGTAGAAATGGTCGGACGCGATGAACCGGACGTAGTGTGCCTCCGGAATGAGACCGAGCATGTCGGCGAAGTCGCTGAAGCGAACGCCGGTCCACTTCACGATGCCGCGCGGATTGGGAGCCCCGCACTGGAGAAGGTACGTCCGGGACAGTCTCGGGAGCGCCTCCAGATCCGAAAACCGCAACGTGCCGGTACGTCGCGCGAGCCCACGTGTGTCCACCTTGATCTCAAGCGCTCGATAGTCGAACGCGATCTCGGGGGTCTGGCGCCCCTCGGTACGCCACATCAGCGGGTCGGTGATGGGCCCAGCGGCGCTCTCTGGATGCTCCGGCGCGGATCCATCGGCGTTGAGCGGAAGAGGGGCCGGGAATCCCTCCCGGAGCGGCCGCTCCACGAGCTGATCCGGCCACTCCTCCGGCGCCTGCTCAGTCGCCGCCGCGAGGCTCCCGGGCCGCACCACGCCGAGCGACAAACCCGCCACCGTGGACCCTGACAACGCCAGCGCCTCGCGTCGTGTCATCGTCATCGCAGCACCTCGGCACCGATTATAAGCGTCTGACGGCCTCTCCGTGTGCAATTGTGCTAGTGTGCCGGGCCAGGGCGAGGCCCGAAACGAGAGGATAGCCGTGCAGCGTACCGCCAGATTCTTCGTCGGTCAGATCGTCCACCACCGGAAGTTCGACTACCGGGGTGTCGTGTTCGATGCCGACGCCACCTTTCAGGGCTCGGACGAATGGTACGACACGGTGGCGCGCTCGTGCCCGCCACGAGACCAGCCGTGGTACCACGTGCTCGTCGACGGCGTCGCCCATACCACGTACGTGGCCGAGCGCCATCTCGAACCCGACGACTGTGGTGACCCCGTCGTCCATCCGCTGCTCGCCCAACTCTGCGGCGAGTTCCGCGAGGGGCGCTACGCCCCAAGAGATGCGCCACAGTAGCGAGCCGTTTGCGCCCGGGCGACGCCTGGCCGGAGCCTCGACGTGCGGCCTAGTCGTGGTGGCACTGCTCGCCGCGGCATGCGCAGGCTCGGAGGCGCCGGGAGACGAGCGACCGGAGCCCGCGGACGCCACAGCCACGACCTCACCTTCGTCGACGCCGCGATTCCGTGTCGACCCATTCTGGGCGCGCGAGCTACCCAATGACTGGATTCTGGGTCAGGTCTCTGGCGTCGCGGTGGACCAGCGGGATCATGTCTGGATCGTGCACCGGCCGGGCACACTTGACGCCCGACAACGTGGCGAAGAAGGCATGTGCTGCGTGCCGGCCCCGCCGGTAATCGAGTTCGATCCGAACGGCGAAGTCGTGCGGAGCTGGGGGGGGCCAGGGGAGGGGTTCGAGTGGCCCCAGAGCGAGCACGGCATCCACGTCGACCCCCAGGGACACATCTGGATCGGGGGAAACGGCTCCGACGATGCCCACGTGCTGAAGTTCACCAGTGACGGCGAGTTCCTGATGCAGCTCGGACGCGCGGGCCAAAGCGGCGGCAGCAACGACCGGAACAACCTGGGTCGTCCCGCGGCGATTGCCGTCGATCCGTCGGCGAACGAGGTCTACATCGCGGACGGCTACGGCAACCGACGCGTGATCGTCTACGACGCGAATTCCGGCGACTACAAACGCCACTGGGGAGCGTACGGAGAGCGACCGGACGATGGCACGCTTCTGCCCTACGACCCCGACGCGGACCCGATCCGACAGTTTCGCAGTCCGGTCCACGGCGTCGCGATTGCACGCGACGGGTTGGTCTACGTGGCTGACCGGACGAACAATCGGGTGCAGCTGTTCCAAAAAGATGGACAGTTCGTAACGGAGGCGTTCGTGCGGACCGAAACACTCGGGAGCGGATCTGTCTCGGGCGTCACCTTATCCGAGGACCCGGACCAGCGGTGGCTCTTCATACCGGACGGCACCAATAACGTCGTCTGGATCCTCGACCGAGCGTCGCTGACCGTCGTCGACCACTTCGGCCGACTCGGCAAGAACGCGGGACACTTCTACCGGCTGCACAATCTCGCGATCGACTCTCGCGGCAACCTCTACACGACCGAGGTCAACGTCGGACAGCGCCTGCAGAAGTTCGAACGACTCAGAGGATAGGCACTGTCTGACGAGATAGCGCAGCGGCTCGTCCGATTGATTCTGCTTCAACACTCCTTTCGGCCTTCATGTCCGCCGCACAACGACTGCGCAGGGAGAAACGGCGCCAGACGCGTGCGAACCAAGGCGCGCCAGACAGACCCGTTCCCCCGCCGGCCTCCGGACGTCGCGTGTTCGGCGTTCCGCTCGCGCTGACCGCTAGCATCCTCCTGCTCTCGTTCCTTCCGCGCATCCAAGCCAACCCCCTGCTCGCCCGGTCGTTCTGGGGCGCAGCGCTGGCGCTCCTCCTCTGGCACGCGGCGCTCTACCTGCGAACGCGGCGGACATCCGAGCGACCCACGGTCCGTGTGGAGCTACGCCCCCAGCACTACGTGCAGGCGGCCGTGCAAATGGCCGTGTTCGTGTACTGGGGCTGGCATTGGCAGCCTGTCTACGACCACGCCTGGTTGCTGGTCGCCCAGCTCACCTTTGCCTACGCATTCGACATGCTCCTCGCCTGGTCACGACGCGGCACCTACGTGGTGGGCTTCGGTCCGTTTCCTATCATCTTCAGCACCAACCTGTTCCTCTGGTTTACGGACGAGTGGTTTGCCCTGCAATTTGTGATGATCGCGGTTGGGTTTCTGGGCAAGGCCTTCGTGCAGTGGCAACGCGACGGTCGACGCGTGCACATCTTCAACCCCTCGGCCTTCTCGCTCGGACTCTTCTCGCTCGCGCTGATCACCACCGGCACGACGGAGATCACCTGGGGTCAGGACATCGCGACGACGTTGACCCTCGCCCCCGACATCTACCTGTTCCTCTTTCTCGCTGGCCTCGTGGTGATGTACTTCTTCTCGATCACGCTCGTGGCCGGGTGCGCGGCCGCCTCGCTGTTCGGCTTGAGCGCGCTCTATGGCGTGCTGACGAGTGTGCCCTACTTCATCGACTCGGAAATCCCAACGGCGGTATTTCTCGGCCTGCATCTGCTCGTGACCGATCCTTCGACCTCGCCACGAACACCGCTCGGCAAGACCCTCTTCGGTGTGCTCTACGGCCTGGGGGTGTTCGTCCTCTATGCGCTCCTCGGGATGCTCGGCGTCCCGACGTTCTACGACAAGCTCCTCTGCGTGCCGCTCCTCAACCTGGGCGTGATGCACATCGACCGCCTCGTCAGTGCGCTCCCGGCTCTCCCGCGGTGGCGGGCGTGGCGCCCGGCATGGACACCAGTGCGTACCAACCTCGCGCAGATGGCGGTCTGGGTGGTGTTCTTCGGCGTGATGTCAGCCATCGGCGCAACGGACGGCACACATCGCGGGGATCGGGTCCCATTCTGGCAGCAGGCGTGCGCGGAGGGCCGGCGCAACGCGTGCGATCGCCTCCTGCAGATCGAGTCGTCCTATTGCGGTGACAACGCGGGCTGGGCGTGCAACGAGCTCGGCGGTCACTACGCGGAGGGGAAGATCACCGATGCCGATCCCGAACGCGCGCGCGCGTTCTTTGGTCGGGCTTGCGAGCTCCGGTTTCAGGCGGCCTGCGTCAACCTCCTCGACGCGACCGTCGTCGCACGGACCGATCCGAAGCCGCTCGACCTGCGGCTGCTCATCCGCGAGGGTGGCCGCAACCTGATGGAGCTATCAGAACCCGATCTGTACGCCAGGGCGTGCGCGCACGAATGGACATTCGCATGCGACAAACGGTAGCGCTCGGGCAAGCGATCCTGGGACTCGGTGTCATCGTCGGCATCGCCTGTCGACCGGCGCCGGACACCGGCACCGCGGGCGCCGTCCTCGTGTCGGCGACCGCAACCGCCGCTCTCGACGGGTTCCGGACGGATGCCTGGTTTCTTCCGGAGGATACGCTCCTCGGGTTCGTAGAGGTTCCTGCCGGCCTTTTCCTTATGGGCAGCGACCCGGCCGACGACCCGCTCGCCTTCGGGAACGAACGATGGGATGACACGCGGGCCCGTGGCAGCCTCGACCTGCCCGCGTTCTACCTCGGTCGGTTCGAGGTCACCGTCGCGCAGTTCCGCGCCTTCGTCGAGGCGACCGGCTTCGAGGTCGACGCCGCCGCGCTGGAGGGGCCACCGACGCACCCGGTTGCCTCGGTGTCATGGCCCGACGCGCTCGCCTACTGTCGATGGCTAGACGCCCAACTCCGGACATGGTCCCAGACGCCGGCGCCGCTCGGCCGACTGTTCCGCGACGGCTGGCGCGTCAGCCTACCAAGCGAGGCGCAATGGGAGAAAGCCGCTCGTGGAACAGATGGCCAGATCTACCCCTGGGGCAATACGGCGAGAGCCGATCGGGCGAACTACGCCGGCAGCAGCACGCGAGCAGTGGGCGCCGTCGCGTGCCCGGAGTGCCCGTACGGTCTCTCGGACATGAGCGGAAACGTCTGGGAGTGGACGCGAAGCCCCTATCAGACCTACCCCTACGACGAGACGAACGACAGGAAGGATCTCGACGCCGATGCCCTTTGGGTGATGCGTGGTGGGTCGTATGCCGACGGCGCGCAAAACGTGCGCGCCGCCGTCCGCGGCGGCGGCGACCCCGGCGCCCGCCGCCCGTTCATGGGGTTCCGTGTGGCGATCTCGCCCCCGTAAACCTGGTGCCGAGGGCCAGGAAGCCGCGTTACATCTGGCCCGTACAGGGCGACTAGCGGGACCCTGATTCAGTGGCGTCGCGGACGTCGGCCTCGAGAATCCGCGCCCCGCCGAGAATACCCTGGAACGAATAGTTCGCCTCGTGGCAGGCGTACTCATAGACGCGCGTGTCGCTCGCCGGCCACACATACTCTCCACTCCACGGCGCGGACCAGATCGTCGGGTCGTCGACGGTGAACTGATAGAGCAGCGCATCGGCGTTGATACGCGTGAAGCGTTCCACCACGTGCAAGTTCTGTGACGCACCGCCGAGCGCCGGAGTGTCGTTGAAGTTTGTCGTGTCGACCACTAGCGTGTCGCCGTCCCAGCGACCGACCGAGTCGCCCAACCAGCCCCGGATCGCCGCCGGTGCGTGCTCCTGGTTCATCCGGACAATCCGCGCATCGTGGACCATCTCCGCGAGGATCATCACGTGATCCTCGGTCTGCACAATCCTCTTCAGGTTGTTGTAGAGGACCGGCAGCATCGGGGGTCCGCCGACCGACCCGAACCCGAGCAGACACCGCTCGGCGAGCGGGCGGATCTCTGGGTCGTCGTAGGGCCCCGGCGCGCCAGGGCCGTTCTCGATCAGCCAGTAGGCGGTTCCGGTATTCTCGCGGAAAGTCCCCCTGCGCGCGACGGCAAGTTCCCGCGCCTGCTCGGTCATCGACGGCCGCCGCCCGTTCGCCGGAGCGGTGATGATCGACGTCCTCCACTCACCGTCGATCTGGAAGACGCCGGTGCCGCGGTCGATCCAGAACGTATTGTACCCACCGACGTTGCCGGCGGCGCCGCTCGACCCATCGCCGCCTGCGGGCGGCGCCTCCCGGTTTGGGTCACTTGGGGCGACCTCAAAGTTTCCGCTCCGCTCGTCCGAGCCGGACGGCGCCACGTTGAAGAGCGTCCTGAGCGCAGTGGGATCTGCCTCCACTGTCGCCGCCTCCTCATCCGTGAGGGTAAGCCGGTCGCCGAAGCGCTCCGGCCGCTGCAACGGCGTCAGGGTCGCCGTGTCGAAGGTCCCTGACAGATCCGGACGCCCGTCCGGCGTCCGTGGGATGCCGTCCTGGATAGGCTGTGCCAGCGCGACCGACACCACCAGCGTCAGTGTCATTGCCAGTCCGACGACCGAAGCGAGCGCCGGAATTCGACTGCGCATCACACCCTCCATCGTCCTCATCGCGATCCAGATGCTGCGTCGGCCGCCTGTTCCTTCTCGCGCGCGCCCGCGAGGATGTTGTAGAGGCCGTAGTTGCCCTCGTGGCAGGCGTACTCGTAGAGCGGATACTCGCTCTTGACCATCGGAATCCGATAGGCCCACGGCTCGGCCCAGGCGTCCGGGTCCTCGACCGTAACGTCGTACATCATCGTCCCGTCCGACACGCGCGTGAATCGCTCGACTAGACGCAGACGTGCTGTGGTCACGCCGCCACGAAAGCTCGTCTCGCGCAGGAAGTTGGTGGTCTCGACGACCAGCGTCTCCCCGTCCCACCGCCCGCGTGAGTCTCCCATCCACTGCTGGAGGTGATCCGGAAGATGCGGTCGCCCGTCGAGCGGCACGACCCGCGAGCTGTGCACCATCTCGTTCAGCAGCACGACGTAGTCGGGGGTCTGGACGAGCTGGACATTCTGGTTGTAGCCCCCGGGCGTCATCGGCGGGCCGGAGTTGAAGCCGAGAATGCAGCGGACAGCGAACATCCCGGGACCGAGATCTTCGACGAATCCGCCGTAGGTCGGCGAGTGCCGGTTGACCCCTTCGCGCAGCGCACGCGCGGCCTCCCGCTTGGCGTCTGCCTGCGGCGTCAGAGAGGGGACCCGACCACTCGGAGGATCGACAACCAGCGACGTCTGGTTGGTCGCACTGACGCTGTCACCAGGATCGAACCAGAACTGGTTGTAGTTGCCGACGATATCTGCCGGCTCCTGGTCGTCGCGCACGGCGAACGCGGCGAGCCGATCGGCCTCGAACTGCGCGGCTTCCTCTTCAGTCCAGAAGGCCCGTTCGGCCAGCGCTTCCGGCCGCTCAAACGGCGTCAGCGTCCGGAAATCCCAGACGCCGTTGAGATCTGGTGCGCCCCACGGGGTCCGTGGCGGTTCCGCCTGGGCGCCGGCGCCCTGCGCGTGCGCTACGGTCGTCAGCAGGACGAGTGACACTGTCACGATCACGGCCGCTGATAATAGCGGGAACCTAACGGTCATCTGAGACCTCCCCGGTCTGTTACGCATACACGGAATGTGCTCCATACTACTGCGAAGGGACAGAGGTCGCGAAACGCGAGGCAAATCCCTGCCCCGTGTGACCATACAACGTTCAGGCGTCATGTCGCGTGCTGGCGCTCCTCACATTCGAGGAACGACGCCAGTGTATCCGCAACCGCTCTCATTCGCCGCCACGGTTTCGGCGGATGAGGACGCCCGCCTTCCCATTACCCAGCGGCAAGATCCCCCGGCGGAAGAGCCACCCGCTCAACGGCAGCCAGCCGACCACGTAGTACATCCATCCGAGGTCCATGAGCTCGATAAGATTGCCGTCGATGTCCCTGGCGAAGAAGAACCTCTGGCCGTTTGGCGAGCGCTCGGGCGTGCTGACGCATTCGACGCCCAGTCTCACCAGGTAGTCGTACCAGCGCTCGATGTTCCAGACGTTGAACGAGATGTGCGTCAGCCCGACCCGATTCCACGGAATCTCGACCGGCGGTTGGCTCGGCACGAACCCGAAGACCTCGATGACGGCGCCCCCGGGCACGCGGATCCAGCCGATCTTGCAGCTCGGCCGATCCGACTCGACGCCGAAGAAGGCGCGGACCCGCTCGGGCGGCGCCTCCGAGACGCCGACCAGCGGACAGCCGAAGACATCCCAGTAGAACTGCGCGGCCTTGTTGAAATCTGACACGGTGATGCCGCAATGGCTAAACGATCGCGCTTTCATGAGGTGCTCCTCAAGTCGGTCTCGGCGATATGGTCGGCCACTCTCAGCGCCTGCGCCGCAATCGTCAATCCAGGGTTGACCGCAGCCGACGACGGGAAGAACGACGCGTCGATCACGAACAGGTTCCCGATGTCATGGGTCCGACAGTACGGATCGAGCACGGACGCCTGCGGGTCGGTCCCGAAGCAGAGCGTGCCACACTGATGGGTCGTGTTCATCGTCTTGTGTGAATGCGTGACCACGATCCAGAACCCGAGTCGCTTAAGGATCCGCTTCATCTCCGTCACCAGGCGACGGTGAGCGATAAGGTTGTTCGGACGGTAGTCGAGGCGAATACGTCCGTCGGGTTCGACGGTTACCCGATTCTCCGGACGCGGCAGGTCCTCTGAAATCGCGAGCCAGTCCACACCGCGCGCGACGCAGGCGTCCCAGGCCCAGCTCGGCACCCACGGCACGACGGTCTGCACCATCACACCGTGGGTGCGGCCCTGTGACTGGATCTGCCCGAGCGGATAACCGGTGTGCGGCCCCTGGAAGTAGTAGTCGTTGATCGCCACGGTCTTCTGGAAGACGGTGTAATTTCTCCTGAAGGGGTGAAAGGCTCCCATCATCGTCGCAAGGTGCGCCATGTATCGCTTGCCGACGAGCCCGGATGAGTTGGCCAGCCCGGTGGGATGCCGTGCGTTCGCCGACCGCAGCAGCAGCGCGGCCGAGTTCACGGCTCCGCACGACACGACCACCAGCGGTGCGGACACCCGAAGCGTCTTACCGTGGCGCTCCACTTCCACCGCCTCAATCGTGCGACCGGTGGCGTCGGTGACAAGCCGGCGCGCGAACGCGCCGGTCCAGAGCGTGACGTTGGGTTGCGTCGTCGTCGGACGGATGCAGCAGACCTCGGCCTCGCTCTTCGCGTGGCGCTGGCAGGGGAACGAGTTGCAAGTATTACAGAGGATGCAGCCGTTCGGCTCCCCGGGGTCGAGGAGTCCCAGTGGCAACGGCGACGGATGGAGCCCTTGTTCGCGCAGTTGCTCGACGGTGCGAGTCATCTCGTCCGAATGCGGGATCGGCGGGTGCGGGAACGGCCCGCGAGGTGCTTCCGTCGGATCGATGCCGCTGGCCCCGTGCACCTGGTACAGCTGCTCGGCGCGCTCGTAGAACGGCTCCAACGTGTCGTAGTCGATGGGCCACGCGGGCGACACCCCATCGACGTGATCGACCGCCATAAAATCCTGGGGACGAAGCCGGTAGAGGACGCTACCCCAGAACTTCGTGTTTCCGCCAACGCAGTAGTGGGTGTAGGGCCGGAACGCCTTGCCGTCGCCATCGAGCCAGCGTTCCGTCGTGCGGTAGCAGAGGTGCTTCCACACGGCCTCCGGATCCCAGTTGGCCGGTTCCTGCGGTACGAAGTCGCCCCGCTCGAGGATGAGCAGACGCGCAGAGGTGGCAGCCAGCGCCTGGGCCACCGTGCCGCCCCCGGCGCCGGTACCGATGATGATGACGTCGTAGTGCGGCTGATCCATCGAGACGTCGAACGTGGTGTCGGGGCTAGTCCGCCCGGTTCAGTACGGCCGGGGCTTGACCCGCACTCTCGTAGATCGCGTCCATGAGTCGCTGATCCACCATCGCCGCCTCAAGGCTCATCTCCGGCGCGCGGTCGTGTCTAATAGCGCCGATGAAATCTCGATACATTGCCTGATACCCGCGCATGTCGCGAAAGCCCGGCAGGAGCAGGCGTGGCACGCCGCGACTCCGCACGAGGACGAACGCACCATGCGACTCAAACGTGATGATGCCGTCTCGACCAAAGAGCTTCGACACACGAAGTCCGCGGAGCAGCGACGGCACCTCGCGCGAATAGTAGAGTGCCCCAACCGCCTCGGTGTCGTACCTGAACGCCACCAGCATGCTCTTCGCGCGTATATCCGGCTCGCTCCTTGGTAGCGCCGGTCGGTAGCCGTGTACCGACGTCATCATGGGGCCGAGGCTATTGGCCAAGTGCAGCCAGTGGATCCCTTCCTCAAAAAAAGCGTCGCCGCCCGCCATCGTCTCATCGTTGCGCCAGTCGTCCGCCCGCTTGAGCTTCTTGACCAGCGTCGTGAAGTGCGCGAACACCAGATCACCGATCACGCCCTCACGGAGGAGGCGCCGGAGGCAGACGGCAAGCGGCTTGTAGTGGTCGTTCTCACCAACAAGGATGACCCTCTGCGCTTGATCGCGGGCATCCTGCACGCGCTCGAAGTCGGCCGTCGTGGGGTAGGCCGGCTTCTCGACCAGCACGTGCTTGCCGGCGGCGAGGGCCCGGAGCGTTAACTCAAGATGGAATCTCGGCGGGACGGCGACCACGACCGCGTCGACGGCCGGGTCCTCAAGCGCGGCAGCGTAATCACCGTAGCAGCGGGCGCCCCCGTACCGCTGTCGGAATCGTTCGGCCTTCGCCGGATCGCGGCTGGCATAGCTGCAGACAACGTCTCGGCGGAGGTGTCGCAGATGACGGCTGTGCACGCCGGTGATGAAGCCGCACCCGAGAAACGCGACGTCCAGCGGCGCAGCCACCGGACCATTATGGGGTATGTGTGCGCGCGACCCGGTTCAGTGTCCCGCTAGGGCCTCACCCGAACGTACTTTTGCAGCCGTCTCGGACGGGGCTCTCCCCCATAGATGTTGCCGTCGCGGTCAACCGCCACAAACTCTGCGCCGTTCCCTGCCGGGTCGCGAGGGTCGCCCCAGGGGTAGAGGATGAACTCGGTCACCCACCCAGTGGCGACCTCGCCGATGCGGATGCCCATCTCCCATCCGGGGTTTTGCAGGTCGTCCGACTCTGAGTCGGCCACGTAGATCTTGCCGTGGCTGTCAAAGAAGACACCGCTCGGCCGTCCGAACTGATTCCACTGCGCGATGAACTCGCCCTCCTGGTCGAAAATCTGCACCCGGTTGTTCGACCGATCGCCGACGTAAATCCGGCCGTCGTTATCCATGGAGATAGCGTGCAGCGTCCGGAACTCGCCAGGCGCGTAGCCGGTCTTCCCCCATTCCTTGATGTAGGTCCCGTCCTTCGAGAACTTCACGACGCGGTTGTTCGTCTCGTTGCCGTGCCCGTCGGCCACGAAGACGTCGCCGTTATCGGACACCACGACGTCGGCCGGCGCGTTGAAATGGCCCGGCCCGCTCCCGGCTTCGCCAGGCGTACCGAGCGTCATCAGCACCTCGCCCCGCGAGCTGAACTTGATCACCTGGTGCCCGCGGGTACCCGGCGGCGTGCGCGCCTCAGCGACGGCATCGGTGACCCAGACGTTGCCGTCTGAGTCGACGTCGATCCCATGCGGCCAGATGAAGAGCCCGCCGCCAAAACTCGTGACGACGTTGCCGTCGAGGTCGAACTGCACCACCGGGTCCAGATCCGAGTCGAGGCACTCATTGCCGAACCGCTCGGGCGCCGTGGCATCACACCGGATCACAGCCCAGATGTGGCTGGCGTCGTCGTCCGTCGTGACGCCACCCACGGCGCCCATCGTCCGGTCGCCCGGGAGCTTGGCCCAGCCCTCCACCTGGCGATACGGGTTCGGAAGGACTTGTGCGACGGCCTCGCCCCCCGCACCGAGCGCGACGACGGCGGCAACCGCGACCGAGACTCCAACTCGACTGAACTTAGACATGATCACACCTCGAAGACTCTGAATTACGCGATCATCACCGTGCGCGGATGCTGCGCATTGTGCTCGAGGAACGTGTGCTTCACCTCAAGCTCCTCGGCGGTCGGCTGCACATACCCATTGGCGTCGGTCGCGCGCGAAACGACCGTGTGCTCACCAGGTGCCGCGCCGTTCCACGTGTAGTTAAAGAACTTCCAGGAATACTTCTCGCCCGTCGTTGCGGGATCGATCGTCGCGGGCATCCACGCGCCGTCGTCCACCTTGACCTCCACCGAGTGAATCGGCGTGCCGTCGTGCATGATGACGCCAAACACATTGTGCCCGCCGCCGGTGGCGGTCACGCGCGCGATATACGACTTCAGCCGCATAGTGGTAATCGCTGTCTCCTTCCACTTCATCTCGCCGTTGACCATCTCCCCCTTCAACGTGCGATACCAGCGCGCCTGGTATTTCCCGAGATACTGATCCTGCTGGACGTGGATCTCGGAGAGGAACTTGACGTTCGGCGCTCCGTACCAGCCTGGCACTAGCAGCCGCAACGGGCGACCCTGAAACGCCGTGAGTGGCTCACCATTCAGCGCGTAGGCCAACAGCGGCTCCTCCGAAAGCGCGCGGTCGCGGGGGAGGCTCCGGCCGTATTGCTGATCCACGTTGTAGGTGCGCCCGCGGAACTCGACCTCCTCCTCACCATGGTCGGCGCCAAAAAACACGAACTCCCGGGCATCGGCCTTAACGCCGGCGCGCTCGAGCACCGCGCGCAGCGGCACGCCAGTCCAGCGACCGTTGCTCGACAACCCGTTGAGCGGACCCCGGTTGCCCGAGCACTCGAAACCAAACACGAGCTCGCGGCTGGGCATCGCACGCAGGTCGGCAAGCGACAACGCGAGCGGCTCGTCCACGAGTCCCGAGACGTGGAGACGGTAGATCGCCGTGTCGATCTCGGGGTGGCCGTAATGTTGTGTCGTAAAAAACTGATCAATCGGCGTGAAGAACCCGTCGATGTAGCGGACGTCGATGATGCGGCGATCCGGTGTCCGCTGCAGGACGATCTCGTCGGGCAGGTCGGTGAACTCCATCAACGACTCGCCCTGAGCGAGCGCTGGTAGCGACCATTCGGGCAGACCAAGGACCCCGAGCCCGGCCATGGCGAGGCCGCCCTTCAGGATGTCTCGACGGGTGTTGTGAGTCGTCATCTGGTGCGCTCCCATGTGGGCCAACCCCGGTTGGCGTTCGGACGAATTATACCCCCGGTCCCCGGTCACTCCCCCGCCCCAGGGGACGAAGACACCGCACAACCCGTTCCGTCGCACCAGCCCGTGAGGACTCAGTTCAACCCGCGGCGTATCAGGAGCGGCGTGATGTCGGGCTCGGCGCCGCGAAATTCGCGAAAGAGCGACATGGCATCCACACTCCCGCCCTTCGACAGCAGGCTCTGCCGAAAGTGGTCGCCGTTTTCGCGGGTCAGCCCGCCATGCTCCTTGAACCACTCCACCGTATCGGCGTCGAGCACCTCGCTCCAGATATACGAGTAGTACCCAGCCGAGTATCCGCTACTCCAGATATGCGAGAAGTAGGTGCTGCGGTAACGTGGCGGAACAGCATCGAGCCCCACACCGGCATCAGCCAGGGCCGCGCGCTCGAAGGCAGCGACGCCGTCGGCGTTCGGGACTTCCTCGACCGTGATCTGGTGCCAGGCTTGGTCGAGCAATGACGCCGCCAGATACTCGGTCGTAGCAAAGCCCTGGTTGAATGTCGCGGTCGCGAGCACCTTATCGAGCAGATCACCGGGCATCGGGTCCCCGGAGTCGTGGTGGACAGCGTAGTTTCTGAGCACTGACGGCCAGGTGGCCCACATCTCGTTCACCTGGGATGGGTACTCGACGAAGTCGCGGGGAACGCTCGTACCCGCGAAGTACGGATAGCGCACCGCTGAGAACAGGCCGTGCAGGGAGTGGCCGAACTCGTGGAACATCGTCCGAACTTCGTCGAACGTCAGCAGCGTCGGCTCGCCGGCCGGCGGCTTGGACACGTTGAGATGGTTGGCAATAACCGGCTTCGTCCCCAGGAGCCCCGACTGGGTCACATATGCGTTCATCCAGGCGCCACCGCGTTTCGACGGACGTGCGTAGTAATCGGCCAGAAACAGCCCCAGCGGCGCCCGATCGACGTCGAAGACCTCGAAGACCCGTACGTCTGGGTGATAGACGGCCAGGTCGGTCCGCTCCTCGAATGTGAGACCGTAGAGCTCAGTCGCGGCGTGGAATACACCCTTCTCAAGCACATTTCCCATCTCGAAGTAGGGACGAAGCTGCGATTCATCGAAGTCGTATCGCGCCACGCGCACCTGCTCCGTGTAATACGCCCAGTCCCACGCCGCGATGTCGGCGTCCTCGCCGGTCTCATCGATCATGGCCTGGAGATCTGCCGCCTCCCGTGTAGCGTTCGCGACGGCAGCCGGCGCCAGGCTCGCCAGCCGTTCGTTGACGGCGTCGACGGCCTGCGCCGTCTGCTGGTCGAGAATGTAGGCCGCGTGATTCGGGTACCCGAGCATGGCGGCACGCTCCGCGCGCAGTGCGGCCATCCGCACGATGACGCCCCGATTGTCAAACTCGCCACCCTGGCTGCCGCGCGCCAGCGACGTCGTCATGATCCGCTCGCGTAACGCGCGGTCCTTCAGGGATGACAACGGTGGCTGACCGCTCGTGTTTAGGAGCGCCAGCACGTAGTTCCCCTCCATTCCGCGAGCCGTGGCGGTCGCGGCAGACGCAGCAATCCGGTTCTCCGACAGGCCGGCAAGTGCGTCGCGTGACTTGACCACGACAGCAGAGGCGTTGACCTCGTCCAGCACATTCTGGCTAAACGTTGTCTCCAACCCGGCTAGCTCGGCGTTGATCTCCTGCATACGCTCCTGCTTCGCCTTGGATAGCTCGGCGCCGGCGCGTACGAAGTCGATGTAGTACTCCTCGATTAGACGCCGCGACTCGGCATCGACGTCTAACACGTCACGCTGGTCGTACAGCGCTTTCACCCGTGAGAACAGCTCGCCGTTCAGTAGGATCCGGTCCCGATGGGCCGCCAGCTTCGGTGCCATCTCGACGCGAATCTCGTCCATCGCGTCGTTCGTATCGGCCGAGTTCAGACTAAAGAACACCGACTCCACGCGCGTCAGCAACTCCCCGGAGCGCTCCAACGGCACGAGGGTGTTCTCCAGGGTCGGGGCGTTGGTAACGTCGATGATGGCCTCAATCTCGGCCAGATGCTCCGTCATGCCACGCTCGAAAGCGGGTCGATAGTGCGCGTTCTCGATCTGATCAAAAGGGGGCAGCTGATATGGCAGAGTGCTTCGCGTGAAGAGTGGATTCGCCTCCGCGTCGGTCATCGGAACATCCACCATGCCGTCAGGGCTTAACCCGCCGCACCCGGCGGCCCATAGGGCCGCGACGATCACCACTATCGTGGAAACAGTGCACCTCATCGGAGCAACATACCATTTTGTCGCTCAGTTCCTCGAATCAGTCTTGCACGTACACGGTCTCGTCCGCCGCCGGAGTACGGGCCGACGGTGGCGCCTGCGCCGGGGCGGCGGCGGCGAACAAGCCGACCGGTCGGGTCGCTTCGTGAGCACAGGTCAGATACCGTAGACGTCATGATCTCCCACTTCAGGTCGGCGCTCCTCGTCGGCTGTGCCCTTCTCGCACTGAGTCTTGGCATAGCCGCCCAGGAAACCCCCGTTCCTGCACTCCTTCAGGACTTTGTACCGGTCACCGATGAGATGCTGCGCGACCCGGACCCGGAGGACTGGATCAGCTTCCGTAACGGGTACGCCCTATGGGGCTACAGCTCGCTCGATCAGATCGATGCCGGCAACGTCGACGGGCTGCAACTCGTCTGGTCGCGCGCGATGAACGAGGGGTACCAGGAGGTCGAGCCGCTCGTCTACGACGGCATCATGTTTCTCCCTAACGTCGAAGACATCGTCCAAGCGCTCGATGCGACGACGGGCGATCTGCTGTGGGAGTACCGGCGCGCCCTTCCGGACAACATCGCTGGTGTGACCGGCACCCGTTATCGCTACCGCAACGTGTCGATCTACGACGACAAGATCCTCCTCGCCACCAACGACGCGTTTCTTGTGGCGCTCGACGCCCGGACCGGCGCGGTCGTCTGGGAAACCGAACGCGCAGACTACCAGGCGCGAGTCGCGCAGACCGCTGGCCCCGTGATCATCAACGGCAAGGTGGTCAACGGCTCCCGTTGCAACCCCAACAGCCCGCGCCCAGGGGGATGCTTCATCAGTGCGCACGATGTCGGCACCGGCGAGGAAGTGTGGCGCATCAACACCGCCGCCACGCCCGACCAGCCGGGCGGCGACACCTGGGGCGGCCTGCCAGTGTCGGCTCGTCGCCATGCCTCAGCATGGATGGTTGGAAGCTACGACCCGGCGCTCCACCTGACGTTCTGGGGCACCGGACCGCCGGCGCCGTTGCCCGAAAAGCTCCGAGGCGCTGGAAAAGCCGACCTCCTCTACACGAACTCGACGCTTGCCCTCGACCCTGACACCGGCGAACTGATGTGGTACTTCCAGCATCTCCCGCGCGACAACTGGGACCTCGACCACGTCTTCGAGCGGATGATCGTCGAGACCACGATCTCGCCGAACCCAGAAGCCGTCCCGTGGATCAGCCCGGACGTCCGTCCTGGGGAAACGCGCAAGGTCATCACGGGCATTCCTGGTAAGACCGGACTCATCTGGACTCTTGACGCCGAAACCGGAAAGTTCCTCTGGGCGCGCCCGAGCGTGTATCAGAACATCATGACGGCACTCGACCTTCAGACCGGCCGCCCGATGATCGATGAGTCGACAACGCCGCAGTCGGTCGAGCACGCCGTCCTCGCTTGCCCACATCTGCTCGGTGGCAAGAACCAGCCGTCGGGCGCCTACAGCCCCAATACCAAGGCGATGTACATGCCGCTCAACAACGCCTGCATGGACATTGCGATGTCGGTCGAGGTCGCCGGACCGAGCGACGGCTACGACGTTCGCGTACAGGTCCGGCACGTGCCAGACGTGGATCCCGACACGGCGCCGGTCGGGCGGGTCGAGGCGGTGTCGGCCTCGACGGGCGAGACCCTGTGGACTTATCAGCAACGGGCACCGATCTACGGATCGCTGCTGGCGACGGGCGGGAACCTCGTGTTCTCGGGCGACGTGGTTCGCCGGTTCAGAGCCCTGGATGCTGGGACCGGCGCGATCCGTTGGGAGACGATCCTCAACGGGCCGGTAAGCGGTCGGCCAATGACCTACAGCGTTGACGGACGGCAGTACCTTGCGATCGGTGCCGGCGGGCAAACCCAAGGCACAGGGTTCCTGCAGCTCACGCCTGAGCTAAACACGCCAAGCGGGAGCAACACGCTCTTCGTCTTCGCGCTACCGGAACACTAACCTCAGATGTCCTTCGGATCGGCGAACCCGTCGGCATGCACGAACCAACGCGCGCAGCTCGACTTGAACACGTCGCCGATCAGTGCCTCGTAGCGCGCCCCACCTGCTCATCCTTCAACCCACCTTCCCAGTGCCCGTTGGTGCCCTTGTGGAAGAAGTTCTTCGGGTCCTTCCAGATGCCCTTGTCCGCACCGGGGGGCGCGCCGTATGCCACCCCCCTTCATCTCGGTGAGCGTCACCGAATGAACCAGGTCCGGCCAGGCCGACTCATCGACCGGCACCCTCAGGCAACTCAAGATCCGACGCATCTGACCGTCGAGAGCCGAGAGGACGTCCGCGAAGTGGACGAACAGAAAATCATCTAGGCGGCGGAAGTCCCACCAGCTTTGCGCACGGAGGCTGGCAAGTCAGCACCCGCGAATCAGAACTTTCAAGTCAACAAGTCTCGACCGGTGACGCGGGAAGGGTCAGAAAGACGCGCCGACCTCGGGCGTCAACGTGACAGCGCCGGACGCGGTGCCACCGGGCTCAAGGACGAGCATGCCGGTATCGGGGCGCCCGACGTCGGCCAGGTTGAAGGCGTCGATGCAGTTCGTCGCCGGCTCCACGCAGAAAAAGTCTCGGCCCGCGGGCGTGTAGACCACCAGGCACGCATAGACCGAGTCGGTGACCATGCGGAGCCGCGCGTCCCACTCCGGCCACTCGATCTCGACGCGCCCGCCGAACCCGACGAAGTTGTTGTCGAGCGGCGTGGCATCAGGACTCAGCCCGCGGCCATCCATCGACAAGTCGGCCGGTGGCGTCACCAACTCCGCTGGCATCTTCCGTTCATCGGCTCGCCACATCCGCCCGACAGCGGCGCGGACCCGCACCCCGGATGTCCGGGTGAAGTACGGATGGATCCCGAAACCGACCGGCATCGGCTCGGAGGCTTCGTTCATCACGCTGCACTGAACCTGCAATCGGTCGGAGAACAGGGAGAAACTTTGGCGCGCGCGATACGTCCATGGCCATGCGCCGGCCAGATGCCGGTACTCGATGGTGAGGCGGGTGTCCGTTTCGTCGACGACAGCCCACGGCTTCCGCCAGGCATGGCCATGGATCGCATGCGGCTCGGGCTGGAAGTTCTGGTCGAGCTTGATGAGCCGGCCGCGAAAGTGAAACCGCGCGTCACGGATACGATTCGAGAACGGCACCATCGGGAAGCACGACGTCTCCCCGGCCGCGCGGCGCGCGACGGCGTCGGGTGCGGCCGGACGCAGCCACTCGATGATCGCGCCGTCGTGCTCGGACGCGTAGCGGATGATCGCTCCGCCCGTGTCTGGCGACACGGCGAGCACAGCAGCGCCGGTTCGGAGCTCGACCACGAGACTACCGGGAGCCGCTCTCCTGCGCCCCCATCGCGAGCAGCAAAGCGATGGTCGCGGGGGCCGCGTCCCGGTTGCCCCGTCGGCGGCGCGTCACCAGCGCCAGCGGCGTCAGGCCGCGCGCGTTGATCGCGTTTAGGTCGGCGCCGTGCTCGACGAGCATCTCGACGACCCCGTCGAAGCCCTTGTCGACCACGTGATGCAGCGCGGTATTGCCCTCCCCGTCGACGGCGGCGACATCGGCGCCCGCATCAAGTGCCACGCGCACCGCTGCGCGCGTCCCCAACTCGTCGGCGTGCTCCGCCTGGAACGCAATGTCGCGGGCCAGCGCGCGTTCCCGTCGATCCCAGACGCCGTATCGCCAGCTGGCGCCTACCGCGAGCATCAATGGCGTCCATCCGGTCCGCAGCGGGAGCGTGCCGTCGGCCCCGGCTGCCGCTAGCGCACGCATGATGTCAGCCTCGGCGAACTTGGCGGCCAGCGCGAAGGACGTCGCGCCAAGCAGATGCTCGCCGATCATCAACACCTGCCCGTTGCGGGTGACGCGGGTCGCCTCGGTTACTTGCGCGTCTGGACGCGCACCGGAAGCGAGCAGGGCGTCGACGACGACACGGTCGCCAGTCAGGACCGCGGCGTGCAGCGCCGTGTAGCCGGCAGCCGCCGAGTTGGGGTTGGCACCCTCGGCCAAGAGCAGCTTCGCGAGCGCACGGTGACCACTGTGCGTCGCCACGAGCAGGACGCTGGCGCCGTCCGGCGCAGTGTCGTTCACGTCGGCACCCGCCGCGAGCAGCAGGCGCGCGGAGTCGACATCACCCTGCCGCGACGCGAACAGTAGCGCCGTGAAGCCCCCGACGTCGGTCTCCTCGGCGTCCGTGCCGTAGCGCCGGCCGAGTTCGCCGTACTTGAGGTTCGACTGCAGACGACGACTGATCACCAGGCGCCGGACACGCGACCGGCGATGCACGTCGGCGCCATGGTCGAGGAGCGCCCGCACGACCGCCGGATGGCGCTCGGCCACGGCCCACATCAGCGCGGTCTGATCCTCTGCTGACTCGGCCGCGTTCACATCCGCACCGCTAGCCAGGAGTGCGGTCACGCCGGCCACATCACCCGTGCGCGCACAGCTCATCAGCACGGTCTCGCCCGTGTCGACGGCGGCGCCGGCGTCCGCTCCCGCCTCAAGCAGTGCCTCGACCATCGCGGTGTTGGCGTTCGTGCAGGCCAGCGTCAACGGGACGACGCCGTGGGTGTTCGCGGCCGAGGCATCCGCGCCTGCGCCGATCAGCAACCGCACTATCTCCAGATCGTCGAGATACGCCGCCCAGTGCAACACCGTCGCACCATCGGCCAGCGTCGTGTTCACGTCGAGTCCCCGTTCCAGCACGAGGCGCACCGATTCGTGATCCTGCCGCTTGACCGCCTCGATCAGAGAGAGATCAGCACCCTGGGCGCGTAGGTCGAGCGACCCGGCCGCTAGCACGCCAAGGAGAGCCAGCGGCCAACCGAGTTCCCGGTGGTGTTTTGTCATGCGCGCTCCGCGGCCATAGCTCCAATCTCAGGTGCCGCGTCGGAAGACAAGGCTTCAGCCGTGTCTCGCAGGCTTGAAGGCCCGCGCTACGTCTGCGACACGCGTGCGCTCTTAAACTCCCGACAACCGGTCCGCGGCTCCGAGGCGCGGGAGAGCCCCCGTGCTGTCTCCGACCCGATCGACGTCCACCCCGAGTTTGTCGAGCAACGACACATGGAGGTTCGCCAGCGGCGTGCGTGCCGGATAGACGAGGTGGCGACCACCTGCCAGTCGGCCCGCGCCACCGCCCACGAGCAGGATCGGCAGATCGTAAGGCGAATGGGCGTTGCTGTCGCTCATGCCAGCGCCGTACATGATCATCACGTGGTCCAGCAAGGACCCATCACCGTCAGGAGTCGACCGCAGTTTGTCGAGGAACGACGCGAATCGGTCGACGTGATACGTGTTGATCGCCGTCAGCTTCTCCATCGCCTCGGGCACGTTCCGGTGATGCGACAGTGGGTGATGCGCATCGGGGACTCCGATCTCCCGGTAGGTGCGACCGCTCAGTTCGTGACCGCTCATGAACGTGATGACCCGCGTGCGATCCGTTTGATACGCCAGCAGCTGCAGGTCGTACATCAGCTCCGCGTGCTCGGCAAAGCCCGACGGAACGCCCAGCGGCCGTTCCAGCAACGGCACCTCCCGGTCGCCTTGTTCCTCGGCGATCTCGATGCGTCGCTCGACGTCTCGGACCGCGTCGAGATAGGCGCCGAGCTTCACTTGGTCGCTCGGGCCGAGCGCCGGCCGCAGGCGCTCGACGTCATCGCTCACCGAATCGAGGATGCTGCGCTGCTCGCGGCGCCGGGCACGGCGTGCCAAGGGATCGGTGCTGTCGGCGTCGCCGAACAACCGCTCGAAGACCGCACGGGGATTGTGCTCCATCGGCAATGGCGTCGAGCCGCTGGCCCAGGAGATCGTGTAGGAAAAGGCACAGCTGAAGCCGCCGCTGTCGCACGAGCCGGCGAAGTTGGCGCCTTCCAGCCCGAGCTCGAGTGACGCGAGCGGCGTCTGCCGCCCCAGCACCCGTGCGGCGATCTGATCCATGGAAACCGCCGTCGGGTTCCACGCACCCGGATGCTCGGCCGTCAGGAACTTGGTCGCGGCACGCGAATGCGTCCCGCCGTTGATCCCTGCCGGCGGCGTGCTGTTGAGCCCGGACAGCACGAGCAGTCGATCACGGAACGGCGCGAGTGGCGTCAGGATGGGCGTCAGCTCGAACGCGGCTCCCTCGACCGCCGGCGTCCAGTTTTGCATGACCATCCCATTGGGCACATACACCGCACCGAAGCGGAGCGCCGGTGTCGCCGCCGTCTTGCCCAGCGCGGTGAGCGCCGGCACCATGCCGTCGAGCAACGGCAGCGCGAGAGTCGCGCCGAGGCCCCGGAGCACCCGCCGGCGGGGAATCGCCTTCTTCGTGATCATCATGACTCCGCACTCCTCATCTGAAACGGCCGGCTTCCGACGATACCGAGCACGATGGACGACCAGCGATAATCGGCCGCCTCTGCCGCCGAGACAATGCCTCGGATCGTCGGTTGGTCGTAGTACTCGACGTCACGCCCAATCGCGTAGGTCAACAACTTCTCCGTGACGGTTCTAACGAAGCTCACGTCGTAGGACGCCAGTCTTTCTCGGAACGAAGCGGGACCGTCGACCGTCGTGCCATCTGCGAGCACGCTGGACGCGTCCACCGGTGCCCCCGCCTCATTCATCACCCGCCATCGCCCGATCGCATCGTAGTGCTCAAGGGCAAAACCGGGCGGATCCATGATCCGGTGACACCCGGCGCACGCCGGGCTAGCCCGATGCTGCTCCATCCGCTCGCGGATCGACCGCACCTCCCGTGCCCCATCATTCTTCTCGAGGGCCGGCACGTCGGCCGGCGGTGGGGGCGGCGGCAGCCCGAGGATGTTGTCGAGCACCCACTTTCCCCTCAGCACCGGCGACGTCCGTGTCGGATAGGCGGTCAACGTCAGCAGACTGGCATGCCCGAGCAGGCCGCCGCGTTCCGATGCGTCGAGCGCAATCCGCCGGAATCGCTCGCCGTAGACGCCGGGGATGCCGTAGTGGCGCGCGAGTCGCTCGTTGACGAAGGTGTAGTCTGCCGTGAGCAACTCGCGGATCCCGCGATCCTCGCGGAGGTGACTCTCGAGAAACAACAGCGTTTCCCGCTCCATGTCGGCTCGCAGATTCTCGTCGAACTCGTAGAAGACATCGGCATCCGGCGCCACACCACGGATGCGTCGAAGCTGCAGCCACTGGCTGGCAAAGTTGTCGACGAGGGCCGTCGCGCGCGCGTCGGCCAGCATGCGCCGTGTCTGCTGCTCGAGCACGCCCGGGTCGCGAAGACGCCCCGCCTCGGCCACGCCTAACAGTTCGTCGTCCGGAATGCTGCTCCACAGGAAGAGCGACAACCTGGAGGCGAGCTCGAAATCGCTGAGGTGATAGGCCGTCCCGGGCGCGACGTCGACGGCATCGCGTTCGACGCGGAACAAGAACTCGGGGGCGACCAGCACCCGTTCGAGCGCCTTCTGAATCCCGCCCTCGAAGTCGCGCTCGCGCCGCCCGGTCTCGAAGAACGGCATCAGCGTCGCAACGTCCGCATCGGTCGCGGTGCGGCGATAGGCGCGGCGCGCAAGTCTCGTGAGGATCTGCGTCGCACACTGCTGCTCGTCGACTTGCGTCGTCGCATGGCAGCTGAACAGCCGGCGCCGGCTCGGCGTGTCACCCGGTCCCGTGGCGTCGCGCGGACCGGTGATCGCGACCCGATCGACGGCCGCGTTGCCGTGATAGAAGCCGAGTCCGCTGAGCGAGAAGCCCGACAGCCGTCGTTCGAGAATTCCGGTCGGCTCGGTGCGCGCGTCTACGAACGACACGCCGATGACGTGTTGCCCCGCCGTCGCGGGAAACCGCACGATGAGATCCGCATCCGCCCCGTTGGACACGTAGTTCTCCCAGGCAGGGTCGCCTCGGATCGTGCCAAAGAAACTGTAGGCGGACGGATAGCCGACACGGTCGGCATCGCCGACGGCGAACCGCTTAATCAGCGCGCCATCCAGCCGCACCTCGAGCTCGTGTGACCTGCCCATCCCGACGATGTAGTCGTAGATCATCCGGCGGAGCCGGACCCTGACCTCGTACTCGCCATCAAGCGGAAAGTAGTGGCGAATGGCCATCCCCCCGCGCGACCCGAACGGCTGGTCATCGAGACGATCATCCTGATACAACAGCCGCGGCGTGCTGTACGTCGAAGCAGCGTACCCCGGTCCAATGGTCGGGTCGCCGACGGCAAGACGGCTGACCCGATTCGCCACAGCAAGATAGCGATCGAACAGCGCCGGAGAGACAGAGAGCACATTACCGTTGGTGTCGAACCCCTGTTGGTCCACGTCGTCGGCCGGGAACAGCAACCACCGCTCGTCGACGTCCATGTGGAGCAAGCTCTGGACGGCGTTGATGTACTCCGCGGTGGTCAGCCGGCGGACCGCCGGACGGCCCGGGTTGGGATGGGCCATTGCCGCTCGGTCGAGCGCGGTCTCCAGCCAGGTCACGAAGCGGTCGGACGCGCGTGCGTCGGGCCGCGGCCGGCCGGCGGGTGGCATCATGCCGAGCCGCAACTTCCGGACGACCTTCTCCCAGGCCTCGGCGTCGGACCCGACGTCGGCCAGGTCGAACGGGTCGAACGCAAACGGGACGGCACCCTGCGCGCGTTGCCGTTCGTTATGACAGGTGACGCAATACTGGTCGAGGACGGCGCGGTGAGCTGGGAGCTCTGAGGCGTTGGCCACCGGCGTCGCCTGACCACCGCCGGTGGCGAGCACGCCAGAGCCAGCCGCGATGATGCTCGCTACTATGCTCACGGCTGCGTACACATTTCTCACCATTGTCAAGGTCATTCTCGCGGTGGGACTACGGCCTGTCAACGTGAATGGCCACGCGACTGTCAGTCGCGACACCGCGGGGCCGGCATCGGTAGACTGACGAGATCGATGACCGACGCATCAATTACCGAGATCCTCACGCAGTACTGGGGTTACCGTGCCTTCCGGCCGCTGCAGCGCGATGCGATTCAGGCCAACCTCGACGGGCGGGATAGCCTCGTCGTGCTGCCCACCGGCGGCGGCAAGTCACTCTGCTTCCAGCTGCCGGCGCTCGTCGATGGTCCGGGTGGCGGTCGGCTCGGACTCGTCGTCTCTCCGCTCCTCTCCCTGATGAAGGACCAGGTCGACGGCCTCGTGGCGAGTGGCGTCGCGGCGGCCGCGCTCAACAGCTCGCTCACTCCCGAGGAGCGGCAGACCGTGCTGCGCGGGCTCGACGACCGGCGGTACTCACTGCTCTACGTCACGCCGGAACGACTTGCGGGCGAAAGCAGCCGTGCATTCCACGTCCAACTGCAGCGCTGGGGTGTGGCATTCGTCGCCGTTGACGAGGCCCACTGCATCAGCCAGTGGGGCCATGAGTTCCGCCCGGAGTATCGCCAGCTCGCGACGGTGCGTGGAACGCTGCCCGACGTTGCGTGGCACGCTTTCACCGCTACGGCCACCGAACGCGTGCGCGACGACATCGTGACGCAGCTCGCGCTGCACGACCCGGTGCGACTCGTCGGCTCGTTCGACCGTCCCAACCTCGTCTATCGCGTGGTGCCGCGGATAGGCCTGAAAGCACAGATCCGCCGGGTGGTCGAGCGACACCCTCACGAGGCCGGCATCCTCTATTGCGTCTCCCGGCGTGAGGTCGAATCCCTCGCGTCCTGGCTCGTCGAGTTGGGATATCGCGCGAGGCCCTATCACGCGGGGCTGGCCGACCCGACGCGGCGTGAGCATCAAGAAGCCTTTCTTGACGAGCGGATCGACATCATCGTCGCGACTGTCGCGTTTGGCATGGGCATCGACCGCTCCGATGTGCGCTTCGTGATGCACGCCGGCGCGCCCCGGTCGGTGGAGCACTACCAGCAGGAATCGGGACGCGCGGGCCGGGACGGGCTCGAAGCTGAATGTGTGCTGGCGTACTCGCCCGCCGACTTCGCGAAGTGGCGGCAGATGCTCGACACGAGCGGCGAGCTGACGGACAGCGCGCGGACCCTGCTCCGGGAGATGGAGCGATATGCGGGCGGCACGCGTTGCCGGCATCGGATGCTGCTCGAGCACTTCGGCGACGTGTACGGCGGGTCGGGCTGTGGCGCCTGCGACTGGTGTCTCCACGAGCTCGAGCCGGTCGATGACTCTGTGACGCTGGCGCAGAAAATCCTCTCCGCCGTGGCACGCCTCCGACAACGCTGGGGCGTGGCCCACGTGATCGACGTCCTGCGCGGACGGGTCACGGACCAGGTGTCAGCACGCGGGCACGACACGCTCAGCACGTTCGGACTCCTGGCCGAGACGCCGATCGCCGAGCTGCGCGGCTATGTCGATCAGCTCACGTCCCAGGGGTTCCTCGTGCGAGCGGGCGACACGTTCCCGACGCTGCGACTCACCGACGAGGGACTGGCCGCGCTGCGGGCAGAGCGATCGCTGGTGCTCTACCGGCAGCCACGTCCCGTCCGTCAGCGCGATCGTGGGCGGCGCGCCACGTCCGGTGGCAGGTCAGGGGCAGCGTCGTGGGACGGGGTCGATATGGGATTGTTCGAAGCGCTGCGCGCCTGTCGCCTCGACATCGCGCGTGGTCGCGGGGTTCCACCCTACGTCGTCTTTCATGACAACACCCTGCGCGAGCTCGCGCGGCGGCGGCCGTCGACCGACCGCGCGTTGTTGGACGTACACGGCATTGGCGCGCGCAAGGCAGAGGATCTCGGTGAGACGGTGCTCGACGTGATCCGCCAATACAGCGCGGAGCACGGAGTGACGCTTGATGCACCGGACCCTGACGCCCTCGGCTGACCCGTACCGTCGTCGTCCTGGGTCGCGATCGCGACCCGCCGGCAGCAGGGTCGGGATTAGCGCGGTGCGTGTCTCACCGACACGACGTCTCGTATCGCCGACTAGGGCAAGAACCTGAAGCCTCGGGGGGTGCCTGGCTTCCACGGCTCTGGCACGGTGTAGTCGGCGCGGTGCGGCATCGTGACCTGCGGGAGCGTGTCGGCGTTCATCACGGCGTCCGGGGGGATGATGTCATTCCGGTTCAACAGGAACGCCGTCAGGGCGTAGACCTCGTCAGAGGTCAGATGCCCTGGCTGGTCGTAGGGCATAGCGCGGCGGATGTAGCTGAAGATCGTCGGCGCGAACGGCCAGTGCGCGAGCGGGAAGTAGTTGGTCGAGGGCGTGACCTCCCCACCGACTAACACCACCGCCGGACCTTCAACGCCCGTCGGACCGTGACACTTTGTACAGCCGCGGTTGACGAAGACCCCGGCCCCTTGTCCCACCGAGCCGCTGCCCTCTGGGAGTTCCTCGCCGGCCGGCCCGATCGCGATATCCCACGCCCGAAGCTCCGCGTCGCTTGGCGCCCGTCCGAGGCCCGAAGCTGATCCTGGCGGCTGCGCCATCGCCGCCGTCCCCCAGAAGACCGCGACGATGAACGTGGCCGCGCGGACGCGGCTAGCCGTGGACATCCGAGACCTCTTCGACCGGCGGGAGTCCGTTGGTCACACGCCCGTCGGGATTGACGCGCCATGCCTGCATCCAGTTGCAGTGCCCGAGCTGGCTCTGGATGGTCCGGTAGAGCTGCTGGCGGGTGAGCCCCCAGTACTTCGCGTACTCGGCTTCGCTCGGCTGGACGAGTCCGTTTTCGTCGGTGCAACGCGACTGAATCACCGCCTCCTGACCGTCCCACCGCCACGGCAGGTAGAACCGGGTATGAGCCTTCGGGAGCACCGGCCCGGCCATTTCGGCATCCGCGTACGTCTGTCCACCGTCGGTCGAGACCTCGACACGTGACACCGCGCCGCCACCCGACCAGGCGAGTCCGCTGATGACATACGCGCCGTGGCCGGCCAACTGGTGCGTCCCGGATGGATAGGTGACGACTGACTCGGGCCCGAAGTCGTAGCTGTCCAACTGGGTCTTCGGGTTGGGAGTCAGGAACCGTGAGTGCTCCTGGAACGAGAGATACGGCTGCTCGACCACCTTGATCCGTCGCAACCACTTCACGTTGTAGATGCCCTCGAACCCGGGGACGACGAGTCGTAGCGGGAACCCATGGTCGGGACGCACAGGCTCGCCGTTCTGCCCGTAGGCCACGAGCACGTCGTCCAGCGCTTTCGGCAACGGGACACTCTTGATGTGTTTGCCGCCGTCCGATCCCTCGGCGATGATCCACTTCGCGGTGTTCTTGAGCCCGACCTCGTCAAGCAGCACCGATAGCGGGACGCCGGTCCACTCGCTGCAGGCCATCCGCCCATGCGTATCGGAGACGGTCGCGGCCCGCGGACTCGGACGGTTGCCAATGCACTCGAGGAAGTGGATGCGCGAGACGAACGGCAGGCGCTTCAGTTCGTCCATCGAGAACACTAGCGGACGATCCACCAGGCCGTGAATCATCAGCTTGTGATCGGCCGGATCGATGTCCGGAATCCCGTAATGGTGCTGGGTCGTAAAGTGCAGTGACGTCGGTGTGATGGTCCCCACCAACTCGCCGAGCGGTGTGCGCGCGCTGGGCCGATGCGGTGTGGGTCGAACCGGGGGTCGATCCGGGTGGCTTCGGCCCTCGATGACGCGCGTCGTCGTCACGAAGCGCGAGCGCTGGCCGTAGAGCACGTGCTCAAGCGCGTTATGGTCGGCAGCGCCCGGCGCCGCAGCCCTGATGGCTCGCGGCGCGACGGCCACGACGCCAGGCGCCATGGCCAGCCCGGCAAGCGCGCTCGTTTCCTTGAGGAACCTCCGGCGGTCGGGCCGTGTCGTCTTCATCCGATTCTCCTCGCGTTACGGTTCCGTCGTCGTGGCCGCTTCCCGCTCTTCGGCGCGATGACCGGAGAGGATGCCGTCCATGCCGATGTTGCCCTCGTGGCACGCGTATTCGTAGACCGCGTCCTCGGTCCCCATCAGCGGAATCATGACCGTCCACGGCTGCGAATACGTGGTCGGGTCGTCGACCGTGACCTCGTAGTTGAGCGTCGTCGGACCGACGCGCGTCAAGCGCTCGGTCACGCGCAGGTTGTCAGACGGCAACCCCTGAAACGTGCTCTTCGGGGAGTAGTTCTTCGTCTCGATGACGAGGGTGTCGCCCTCCCAGCGGCCGCGGGAGTCGCCATGCCACTGTCGGATGCCGTCATCGAGCGGCGGCGGACCGTCGATCGGGATAACGCGCGAGTCGTGGTTCATCTCCATGTAGAACACAACGTGGGTCGGGCTCTGGAAAAGCTGGTAGTAACTGTTGTAGCCGGCGCCGAGGCGCGGCACCCCATAGGTGACGCAGCGCTCGCTCAGCGGCCGATCCGCATACGAGTCGGCCGGGTGCTCGCGTGCGCGCGCGAACCGCATCGCGCGACGGTCCTTGGCCGCAGCGGTCAGCGCCGGAATGCGCCCATCCGCCGGGTCGACCACCAGCGAGGTCCGATCGGAAAAATCTCGGTCGGCGATCCAGAACTGGTTGTAGTTACCGGTCGTCGGATCATAGGAGTCCGCCTGCTGGTTCTCGATGGCCGCCAGCACCAGCTGATCACCAAACAGCGCGTCGCCGTCATCGACCGCCTGCGCGGCTGCGACCTCGAGCGCAGCCAGTTCCTCGGCCGTCAGGCGCTCCTTGCCGGCCCACGCCTCCGGGCGCTCAAGCGGCGTGATGTTGTTGTTTGCCCAGACACCCTGAAGGTCAGGACGTCCATCCGCCGTGCGGGGCGGCGTCCAGTCTCCGCTCGTTGCCTGCGCGGAGCCCGGCACCGGCGCGAGCAAGCCGATGGCGAGCATAGGAACCAGCACACGGAGCGGCATCAGACAGTGGTTGCGCATCGACGATCTCCTCGGCAGCGCCGCGACCCACGCGCGCCGCCCATAACCCGGCCATTGTAGCGAGCCGCGGGCCCGGAAGCCACCTGACACCGACTAGTCGCCGGCATCGGGTGAATCAAGAGCGCTCACCGGGCGGGGCACCCTGCGATGGCCGGCGCTGGATCATGCGTCAGCGCGGTCACAGACGATGTATGTGCTCCCTCGTCGCGCCTTGTCAGCCGGGCGCCGGTGACCACTACCGATTCATCCGATCCAAGCCGCTAGTCGTAGTCGGCAGCCGCGAGCGACGCCCGGATGATCTCGTGGTCGTTCCTGTGCACAATGTGACGGTTGGCGTAGGCCGGGTGCGACCATTTGACTAGCCGGTCGAACTCCTTGCGGGCCCCCAACCCCGCGCTGGCGGTCGGCTCGATGAGGCGGTGCGACCGAGTTCTTCGTAACCGTCGGGCGTAAATCGGCCAGTCAGCAGGTAGCCGTCGTCCGTGTTGGCAAAGTAGCGATCACCTTGTCGGACGAGAAACGCCGTGCCCCATCGCACACCCCCCCACTCACGCCGCGCCTCGGCGTTCATCGCGAGACTCTCCCAGCGCCGCTCGCCGGTGGGCGCGTCGAGCGCCCGGAGTTCGCCGTTGACGCCTAGGCCGTAGATGAAGTCGTCGATGACGAGCGGCGTCATGATGGCCGAGTGGAGGCCCTTGGGATCGTCCGGGCTCCGCCCTTCTCCCTGCCACACCATCGTTGCCGACGGCCGGTCGCTGTTGAGCCGCATCATCATCGAGCCGTTGTAAAGCTGTGTGACGAGGAGGTAGTCGCCGCTCTTGACCGGCGTCGAGATCGCCATCCCCGCGCCCGCCTCCCAGGGCTGTTCCCAGTAGACGTCGCCGGTCTCCGGGTCGAGCGAGACGAGGGCGGTCGCGTGCCAGATGATCAGCTGACGCACCCCGCCGGCCTCGTAGATAACCGGCTGGCTGTATCCCATCTCGCCGGTGGTCGAGACGGCGCGCCAGATCTCCGCGCCCATACGCTTGTCGAAGGCGACCACGAGCGCGTCGGGCTTGCCGCCGACGAGCGTGATCAGGCGATCGCCGTCGACGAGGGGAGCGCTGGTGCCCCCCCAGGTCGGCACGCTCGTGTCGTAATCCACGGCATAGTCCTTCTCCCAGACGACGGCACCGGTCGCGACCTCCAGACAGAACAGATGACCGGTCGCGCCGACGACATCAACCCGGTCGCCGTCAATTGTTGGCGTGGCACGTGGTCCGATGGCATACGACGTCATGAGCATGCGGTAGGAGGTGGTCCACTCATGACTCCACAGGCGCGCGCCCGTCCGCTCGTCGAGCGCAAGCAGACGCTCCGTGCCGTCGAGCGTCGGTGATTACGAATCCTCGGCCCAGTCGGTGACGAAGACGCGGCCGTCGGCCACGGCGGGACCCGCGTAGCCCGAGCCGATCGGCACCCGCCAGGTCACCTTCAACTCTGCTGGCAGGTCGTCGACGATGCCGGTCTCGTCCCACACCGCGAGGCGGTCGACCCCGCGCCACTGGCGCCAGTCGCTCGCCTGCGCCCCGGCGCCCGACAGGAGTGCGAGACCGAGCGCGGCGCCGACCGACTGGAGGATCGAGCGTGGCATGATGCTCGTCTACCTCTCCGCGAGATGGGCTATCGCATCGGTTCCGAGCGCCCGTGTCAGATCCCGCACATCGCCGCCGGACGGACCTTGATGCACGCGCAACCCAAACTGCGGGAGCACGGCCACGATGTGGTCGAAGATGTCGGCCTGAATCGCCTCGTAATTGACCCAGCTCTTGTCGGCGCTGAAGACGTAGACCTCAAGCGGGAGACCATGCGGGCTCGGCGCCAGCTGGCGCACCAACAGCGTCAAGTCCTGCTTGATCATCGAGTGATGGCGCAGATACGCGACCACGTAGGCGCGGAAGGTGCCGACGTTGGTCAACCGTCGCTCGTTCGCCCGACTCGACCGCTCGCCCTCACGCGCCTCGTCCCACGCAGCGAGCTCTCGACGCTTCTGATCCAGATACTCCGGCATGTACTGAATCTCCGCTAGCCGGGCGAGCATCTCGGCATCGCAGAAGCGGATGGACTGCATGTCGATGTTGATCGCGCGCTTGATACGACGGCCGCTCGATTCCGCCATCCCTCGCCAGTTCTTGAACGACTCCGTGATTAGGGCATATGTCGGAATCGTCGTGATCGTGTTGTCGAAATTCTGCACCTTCACCGTTGTGAGTGCGACCTCCAGCACGTCGCCGTCGGCACCGTACTTAGGCATCTCAATCCAGTCGCCCCGCGCGACCATCTGGTTAGCTGAAAGCTGAATGCCGGCGACGAACCCGAGGATGGCGTCCTTGAAGATCAGCATCAGCACCGCGGTCATCGCCCCCAGACCACTGAACAGCAACACGGGCGACCGGCCGACGATGAGCGACAGCATGACGATCGCCGCGACACCGTAGACCAGGAGCTTCACCACCTGGACAAAGCTCTTGACTGGAAGCTCGCGCGACGCGGTCGAGGTGCGCGCGATGTCGCCGATGGCGTTCAGTAGGCTGTCGACGACCCAGACGCCGGCCAATAGTATGTAGATGAGGCACGCGCGTCTGACGACCTCGATCCAGGTCGGATAGTCGGCGAGCACCGTGGGCCCGGCGAGATAGATGAGCACCGCCGGCGCCAGATGCGACAGCCGGTGAAACACTCGGCGTGCGGTGACCGCATCGTCCCAGCGCGACACAGTTCGATCGGCCAGCCCGACGAGGGCGCGGACGACGAATCGTTTTGCGACCAGATTGGCAACGAAGGCGACCGCGATGACAAAGAGGATGTTGACGGTCAGCGCTGTCGCAGCCGCAATCTGCGCACCCGCACCCTGCCGGACAAGCCACACCTCCAGAAAGGTCACCACGCGAGAATGACATGCGTACGCACCGACGACAAGGCAAGGAGTCGCCGCGGAAGAGGGCTACAATACGCTGTGATGCGAATGTCCGGCAGCAGCACGTGGCCGCGCGCGCAGATTGCCGCGCTGGCGACCACCATGGTGGTCGGCGGCCTAGCGATGGTCGCCGTTCGCGCCGCCCCCGCGCCCACCGAGGTGCCACAGGCAGACCCGACGCGCACAATTCGGGACGGAGTCTACACCGTGGAACAGGCCGCGCGCGGGCGACAGCTGTACGAGGCCATCTGCATCCGGTGCCACGGCGAGGACCTCCTCGGCGCCAACGCGCGACCGCTGGCGGGTGACGCGTTCATTCGCGACTGGGGCGGGCTGACGCTCGACCACTTTTATGAGCGCGCCAAGACGATGCCGCCCGGCGCCGCGGCTCGACTCGCTGACGATGAGTACCTTGACGTCGTCACCTACGTCCTCGAAGTGAACGCGGTACCCGCGGGCGAAGCAGAACTCGAAACGCACATGCTCCCCGACATCATGGTCGAGGGCGAAGGTGGTCCAGACGAAGTGCCCGATTTCTCGCTGGTCCACGTGGTGGGCTGTCTCATGCGAGGACCCGACGGTGATTGGCTGCTCAGCGGCGCGAGCGATCCGGTCCGAACGCGCGACCCGGCGGCCTCCGCTGGCGACGCCCTGGCCGAGGCGGACGGAACAGCTCTCGGGAGCGGATCGTTTCGGCTGATGTACGTCTTCCCCGATCCGGCGGCCTACGAGGGTCACCGCGTCGAGACGAAAGGGTTCCTGATCCGGGGTCCGCAAGACGCGCTCAACGTCACCGTCGTCGCCACCCTCAGCGCGACGTGCGCTGCTCCCTAGCCCCGCGTACAGATGCTCCGCAGTTCCGGGCAGTGAATCCCGGAGGTCAGGATCGAGTTGGTCCCAGGTCGCAGCATCGGTGGATGAGCACGTGAAGATCCTTGGTCGCACGCGAGGACGATAGGCAACGGAGCTTCGACGCGACATCGCGGCCAAATCGTGTGTCGGTGGCGATAGCCGAGTCCGTGGGGGGCCCACACCCGACAGCACTGACGGTCAGCGACCCAGCCAGCACGAAGCACGTCACGCCTCTCATCGCCTCTTCCTCCTTGGCCGGATGCGGCGACGTGTGCGCCTACGCACAACCAGCGTATGCCCCCTGTGGGAATATCCGGGATGTGGGCTGATTTATGCCACCGTCCGAGGCTTATCACGGCGTCGACCTGGACACCGGTGCCGCTCGGACACATCCTCTTGCCGGTTACCGGCCGCTGTTTCCCTCGTACTGTTCATCGGTGACGGCCTCAAGCCACTCGAAGGCCGCGCCGTCGTCTCGTGCGAAGGTCACGGACACTTGAGTCAAGTCCTGGTCAGGCACGGCACCGTGCCAATGCGCGAGCCCTCTGGTCAGGTAGGTGCTTTCGTACAGGTCAACCTCCTGCATTCGGCCTCCCTCCATCTGGTAGCGCATCCGGCCTTCCTGGACGAACAGCAGTTGGTCTTGTCCGTGAATGTGCCAGTGGGACCGGGCGCCCGCGCCGAATCCTCGGCGCGAGAGCCTGACTCCTTCGTTGTCCACCCTGAACGAGTTTCCGGTAAAGGTGGTCTGGCCTTGCGTCACGGTCGCCCCCGCGTTGCCGAGCCACACGGAGGAAGCCGCCAGGGCCAACATCAACCACACGAACATTCCTGCAATACGTGCCCGCTCTTTCATCTTGAACCCTCCCCACACTGGTACGACCGTCTGGACGCGGTCGACAACAAGAGGTCAGCTATGGAGGTCGCCCATCTACCAGGTTCCGATCTCATAGCACGCTATAACCGAGCACGTAGTCGATTAAACATGACCGGAGCAGCGGTACTTCTGGAACGGAAGGCGAGTTTCGACGGCACGTGCTCACCGTTGTGACTGATGCGGATCGCGTTCTTGAACTCCCAGGACCATAACAGGAGTCATCCCACGGCGATGCGAACCTCTTCAACCGGGTACACAGAGAGGACGTACCGCATCCCCAGCGGACCGGTGAGTACGAGCTCGTCTTGGGACACGGCAAGTTCGTCAGTCCAGTCTTGGTTCCTGACGATTCCCGCGAAGGTCCCACCCTTCCAAGAGGCCGCAGATGCGACAGACGTCGATGTGGCACCACTCACGTTTGCCGCCTACCTCGGTTGCCGAGCTACGTGCATGAGTTCAGTCATTCTCCTGGGACTCCGAGCTCTACGTCCTGATAGAGCTTCTTGACGCGGGCACGGCAGACCTCGCCCATCCCGCCGGCGCCGATCTGGGCGGTGGCAACGTCGTAATGACGAGGCGGTCGCCGATGGTCAGGATCATCTCGCGGCCCTCTTTCATCTCGCCACTCCGCTCCAGGCCGCCCGCGCCTTCGTGAACGTCGCCTCGTCCTGGCTGAGCCGAGAGATCGTATTCGGCACGCTTTTCGCTGTATTGCTGGCCGCGCTCGTGGCCGCGGAGTGGCGCCCAGGGCGGACAACGCCGTGCCATCGAATGCTAGCCGGCCTGACGGCCGTCGCGGGCGTGGCGTTTCTCTACTGTCAGATCCGAATCTACCTGCTCCCCTCCCAGCCAGCGTGGAACAGCGCCGCGACGCCTGCCGCGTTCACCGCCACCGCGCTGCGGTTGGGGATCCTCGGCATGGCGGTCGATCTGGTCGGCCGGACGAAGGCCGCGAAGGCTGACGCGCGTGGAAGACCCGGCGAGGCGTCGTGGACGACGCTGCGCGCTCTCGCGCTCGCGGGCATCCTGATGCTGCTGGCGGAGATCTTCGCCGTGCCGATACAGCTCGCCGCGTTGGGCAGTGATGCGTCCCCGGTCGAAGCGGCGAGCATCACCAAGTTGACCGTGGACTACGGCAGCGTCTGGATGCTGAGGCTCGGGCTGCTGGTCGTGGCGACGGCGGCACTCGGCGGTGTGCTGGTGAGCAGCCGGACATCCGGCCGAGCTCGACGAGGACGCATCTTGACGTACGCGTCGTTTGGCCTCGTGCTCGTGTCGGAGCAGTGTGGTCGCTTCCTCTTCTATGCCACGCAGGTGAGGGTGGGCATTTGAGCGAGCCGGACGCGCTGCGTGCCGCCGTGTGGCGGCGCGCGCAACCGGGACAAGGTCTGGCCTATC
Organism: uncultured Vicinamibacteraceae bacterium; assembly: GCA_964646815.1. Lineage (GTDB taxonomy): Bacteria > Acidobacteriota > Vicinamibacteria > Vicinamibacterales > UBA8438 > CAZYFH01. The sequence continues at coordinate 56,962 of CAZYFH010000018.1, forward strand.
GGTTTCTTGCCCGCTGTTTCCACGAGCCTCCTCGCGAGGAGTGGCTGGCGACGCTGGTCAAGCAACGGCTCTTCGAGGCATGGCCCTTTCCGTCGACCGAAGAGGCCGCCTCCGAAGGGCTTGACCTGTTGACGACATTTTGTGAGCAGTGGGACCCGACGAGGCACGACGAGCTGGTGTGGGATTTCAACCGCCTCTTCGTCGGGCCAGGCAAGATGCTGGCGCCACCCTGGGAATCGGTCCATCGGAGCGGGACGCGGCTCACGTTTCAAGAAGCGATGCTCGAGGTCCGCGGGATCTACCAGCAGTTCGGCATCGAGGCGCCAATGATCCACCGCGAACCAGACGACCACCTCGCGCTCGAACTAGCGTTCTTCGCCCACCTCTCTGAGCTGGCGACCGACGCGGAGACGCGCAACGATACAACGACCCGCGAACGCTGTTTCGAGACACAGCGAAACTTCCCCCACGACCACCTGCTCCCGTGGGTGCCCGGGTGTCTCGCGATGGTCGGCGCACACGCGGAGACCCACTACTATCGCGGCGCGGCGCGTCTGACGCTGGGGTCGCTTGCCGAATCGGCGCGTCTCTGCGGCGCGCCCACGCCATGACGAGCGGTCGGCCGGCGGGCCTGTTGCGTGGCCCGCTGTCGGACGGTACTCGTCGCCGCGGTCGCGGTCGCGGTGGATCATCCCAGCCCACGCTCCAAGATCGCTGCAATCGGACTGGCCTGACTCCGCACTGAACGACACACCTCCAGGGTCAACGAGACGGATGACGAGCAACTCTCAGCGGATGGCGGGAGCCGTTGCGTTGTACGCTGGCCTGACGCGAGACCTGAGCCTGGACGAGGGGCTCGACACATGGAACGGTCGACGGCGCCGGGCAGGAACATCGTCAGCGTCTCGTGGGGCGACCACTCGGTGTTCGGAGGGGGAGACCAACGCCGGAGGCAGTCGCGCGGCGCCTGGTCGTGTGGCGGGATCGGCTCGGTGCCGCCACGATCCATTGGCGGATGCTGCGTAGCCGGATCCCCTACCGGTTCCAGGCGGCGCACGGTCGTCGGCCTTGGATTATCACAATGAGCCGCGGGATCGACTGGAACGACCTCGAGGTAGTGCCCCATCTCGCGCATCGCGTATTCACAGTGACGGGCATCCTCCGCGACGGCCGCAGCAAGAAAGCACGCGGGGAGCGGACTCTTCGTCCAATCGAGACGTCGAGTCGGTAAGCCTGCGAACCGGTCCGCTCGATTCAGAGTTTCGTGCGGTTCGCGACGTAGGCCCGCGCGTCAGAACCCTTTGTTTCTGTGACACCGGCTTGTTCGTGCTTCATTAGTCCGCAACGATGGGTGAACGCAGACGTGAGCCGATGGCCGGGTTGCGCGCGGAGCTCCAAGGAATCAGAGCGGTCGCCTTCGATCTAGACGGCGTGCTCTACGAAGCGAAGACGCCGATACTCGGGGCTGCCCGCACGGTGGCGGCAGTGCGCGGGGCCGGCCTACAGGTACGCTTTGTCACCAACATATCCTCACTCAGTCGACGTCTGATTGTGGAAAAGCTTGATCGGCTCGGTTTTCAAGCTAGCCCCGAGGAGGTCTTCTGCCCCGCACGGGTAGCGGTAGCGTGGCTTCGGCGCCAAGGTGCCAGCGCGTCTTTCTTCGTGCCAAGTCCGGCACTCGAGGACTTTGAGGGAGTCCCACAAGACGACGAGCGGCCAGACGCTGTTGTCATTGGCGACCTCGGAGCCGGATGGACCTTTGAGTCACTCAACCGAGCGTTCCGTCTGGTCCACGACCGCGGCGCACGGCTCGTTAGCCTCGGCCGCACCCGCTACCGGAGAGGCCCCCACGGGCTGCAGCTCGACGTGGGTGCCTTCCTCGTAGCGATAGAGCACGCGACAGGCAAAGATGCTTTTGGTGTTCGGGAAGCCCGAGCCAGCCTTCTTCGCGGCAGTTGTCGAGGGACTGGGCGAGCCGGCCGGCAGCACCGCAATGATCGGCGACGACATCGTGACAGATGTCGGTGCGGCCATGACCGTGGGACTAGTCGGAGTGCTTGTGCGAACGGGCAAGTTCCGCTCGCACGATCTCAGTGGTCCCGTTCGGCCCGATCTTGTCGTCGACTCGGTCAGCGATCTGTTCACAGACTGAGCGACTAGTGAGCACCGCCCAGGGGCAGGCGAGCCTGTTACTGGCCGGCCGGCGGGGAGACGCCGGCGCGCTTCATCAGCTGACGAATGGCCTTCGCAGTCGCGGGATTGCTCTGGATGTTCATGCCGCGGTGGACCCCCTCGACGATGTTGAGCGGTGACCACTCCTTGGCGTTCGGCTGATTCCAGACGTTCATGTCGGCGCCGGCCTCCACCAGAAACTTCGCCACGGCGGGGAGATGTTTGTACGCCGCGCCGTGCATCACGGTCTCGCCGTTGTCGTCGACCTCATTCAGGTCGCCGCCGAGAGCGAGCGCGACCGCCACCGCCTCGAGTACTTCAAGCTCGGTCCCTGGATCCTCGCCAGGTGACGACGTCCCGACGCCAGCAGCCACCATGATCGGCGTGGTGTTGTCCTCATTGGGAAGGAGTGGATCGGCTCCCAACTCCGCCAGCAGCCGCATCAAATCAGCGTCCCCAGTCCGCGCAGCGAGCAGGAACGGCGTGCCGCCGATGAAGTTCAAACGCGTGATCCCCGCCGGCGGACGTACCGTGACCCGGGCATTCACATTGGCGCCCGCCGCCGCGATCTTGCGCACGAAGTCGAGGCTCGTCATCGTGCCGGAGCCCTTTGGCGCGGGGTTGTTGCTCCCGGCGATGCCGGCCTTCCGCACCCATGAGACCTGGTGGAGCGCGGTCCATCCGCGCGACGCTACGTTTACGTCAGCGCCACGGTCCACGAGTAGCGCGGCGAGCTCGTAGTGGGCATTCGCGGCGGCGAGCAGGAACGCGTTCAACCCAGTGGCCGGACGCTCAGCGCTGGTACCACCACGCCGCTGCCGTTCCACGACCGGCAGCGATTCCTCGACGTCGGCGCCCGCCTCGAGCAGCGTCTGCACGACACCAATCCGCCCCTCGCGTACAGCGAAGAGCAGCGCGGTCCATCCCTTCGTCGACCGCGCGGTGATATCGGCACCACGCGACAACATCGTCGGGATCACCTGCGCGTGTCCCTCTGCGGCCGCCCACATCAACGCCGTCTGCCCCCGCCACGTCTCGGTTGCGTTGACGTTGGCGCCGCGGTCGAGCAATAGCTCGACGACATCGAGCGAACCCGTACGGGCCGCCGTCATCAACGCGGTCTCCGCTTGCGCCAGCGCCGTGTTGGCATCGACCCCGGCGTCGAGCAGGAGCTCCACGATAGCGGCGTTGCCATTCGTGCACGCCAGCGCGATCGGCTGGACGCCGTATCGATTCGCCGCTCGTACGTCAGCGCCCGCATCGAGCAACAGCTCGACCAACGCCGCCGCGTTCGCGTGGACAGCCCAATGGAGCGGCGTCGTCCCATCAGCGTCGGCCGCCGTGACATCAGCGCCGCCCCTGAGGGCCGCGCGCACACCGGCCTCGTCGACCGACGTGATGGCGTCGAGCAGACCTGCGTCGACCTCGGCTGCCGCGGCCGTGCGGGCACCGGCACCGCTCACCGTAATGGCTGTCACGACCACCGTCATCAACAGCAATGAGAAGCGGCGCATCAACTCGTCTCCAGTCTCTCTTCGGGCCAATCTCGAAGGCCTGAAGGCCTTCGCTACGTCAGACAACGCACGCGGGCTTCGCGTGTCTCACTCCTACCCCCGAGACTCCTACAGCGTCAGCGGCTCGACCACCTCACCCGCGCGGCCGGTACTGTCAGCGAAGTCGTCCACGTGCACGCCGACATCGTCGAGAAGCGTGAGGTGAAGATTCGCCATCGGCGTCAGCTCGTCGTATTTAACGTGGCGCCCGCCGGTGATGCTCGACCCGGCGCCGCCGGCCACGACGATCGGCAGGTTGCGGTGGTTGTGCACGTTCGGGTTGCCCAGGCCGCTCCCGAGCAGATAGGTCGTGTGGTCGAGGAGCGTCCCATCACCGTCCTCGGTCGACTTCAACTGCTCGACCAAGTAGGCGAACAACGAGACGTGGTACTGGTTGATCTTTGCCAGTTTGGCGAGCTTCTCGGGATCATCGGTGTGGTGGGACACTGGATGGTGCGGCTCCGGCACGCCGATCTGCGGATAGGTTCGCGTACTCGCCTCACGCGCCATCTGGAAGGTGATGATACGCGTCAGGTCGGCCCGGAGGGCAAGGACCTGCAGATCGTACATCAGCTTGACGTGCTCCTCCCAAACCTCTGGCACGATCGTCGGCCGCGTCAGATCGCTCGCCGGTGAATCGGCGACCGACTGCTCAGCCAACTGAATGCGCCGCTCGACCTCGCGCACGGTGTCGAGATACTCGCTCACCCGATTGCGATCGCTCGTGCCGAGCCGCTGCTGCAGGCTCGCCATGTCGTCGAGCACCCAGTCGAGGATGCTCTTGTTGGTCTTGAACTCCGCCTGGCGCTGTTCTGGTGAACCACCGTCGCCAAACAGACGCTCGAAGACAATACGCGGGTCGGCTTCGGTCGGGTTCGGAGCGGTCGGCGACGCCCACGAAAGGCTGTTCATGTAGACACAGGCGAAACCGTTGTCACAGTTACCGACCTGTGCGATCAGGTCCGTCCCCAACTCGAGCGATGGGAGCGGCGTATCGCCCCCAACCGTCTTTGCGGCGATCTGGTCCGCCGACGTGCCGTTGACGAAATCGCTACCCTCCGTGCGCTTCGGTCGCACACAGGTGAGGAACGAGGAATTTGCCGATGCATGGTTGCCGGTCGTATGTGCCTCGTTGATCTCGAGGTTCGTCACGACCGTCACGTCATCGAGATGGGGCATCAGTGGCGACAATGACGTCGAAAGCGTCGTCAGTCGTCCCACCTCTGTCGGCGTCCATGCCACCGGATTCATCCCCATCGGGATGTAGACGTAGCCAAGGCGTCGCGGGGGCGAGGCAGCGGTTCGCGCCAGCGCCGAGGCCGCAGGCATCATCGCGTCGAGCAACGGCAACGCCAGCGTGGCCCCCACGCCACGTAGAAACGTCCGCCGCGGCAACGCCATCTTCGTGATGATCATGACTCTGATCTCCTCATCTGGAAGGGCGCGCTCCGCACCACGCCCAGGACAATCAACGAGAACCGGTAGTCATCGTCCGACGCCGCGCGCACGATCCCGCGGACGTCGGGCGCATCAGCGTGGTCGAGCCCACGCCCCAACGCGTAGGTAAGTAGTTTCTCTGTCATCGTGCCGACGAACACCTCTGGGCGGTCGAGCAACGCCCGGCGCAACCCCGCGGCGCCGACGAACGCCTGCCCACCCGGAAGATTCCCCGACGCGTCAATGGCTGCGCCCGCCTGGACGTCTCGCCACCGGCCAATCGCGTCGAAGTTCTCCATCGACAAACCGGCGGGATCCATGATCCGGTGACACACGGCGCAGCTGGGGTTCCGGCGGTGTGCCTCCATCCGATCGCGCATCGAGACGGCGTGCAGTCTCGACTTGTTTTCTTCGAGCGGCGGCACGTTGGCCGGCGGCGGCGGCGGCGGTGTGCCGAGGAGGTTCTCGAGAATCCACTTTCCGCGCAGCACCGGTGACGTTCGTGTCGCGTAGGAGGTGACCGTCAGGATGCTCCCGTGACCGAGCAGGCCGGCACGCGGGCTGTCTTCCGGCAACGCGATGCGACGAAAGTGATCGCCGTAGACATTCGGGATGTCGTAGTGCCTGGCGAGCCGCTCGTTGACGAACGTGTAGTCGGCCGTGAGCAAGTCGACGACACTGCGGTCTTCGTCGACGACGCTCTGAAAGAGCAGCTGCGTCTCCCGACGCAACCCCTGGCGCAAGTTGTCGTCGAAATCCGGGAACAACCGCGCGTCGGGTCGCACGGCGTCCAGGTTCCTCAGGTGCAGCCACTGCGACGCGAAGTTGGTCGTCAAGGTCTCGGCGCGAGGGTCGGCGAGCATCCGGCGCACCTGCCCGTTGAGGACCGCGTCATCGCCCAACTGGCCGGCCGACGCGAGGGCCAGGAGCTCGTCGTCCGGCAGGCTGCTCCAGAGAAAGAACGACAGGCGCGATGCCAATTCGAGATCGCTGACGCGGTAGGCGGCACCTGGCGCTAGCTCGGCCGGATCGCGTTCTATGCGGAACAGAAACTCCGGACTCGCGAGCAACGCACGCAACGCGGTCTCGACCCCCATCTCAAACCCGCCCGCGGTCTGCCCGGTGCGGTAGAACGAGACAAGCTGATCCAGATCATCCACCGTGACCGGGCGGCGATAGGCGCGGCGCGCGAGCGACGCAATGATCGACACCGCGCACTCCTCCCCGGCCGCACTCCCCGCCGCCGGACGACACGTGAAGATGCGATCACGACTGGGTGTGTCGCCGCTCCCGCTTGGATCGAACGGACCAATGACCGACACGGAGCGCACGGCGGGCTGCTGCCGCGGATGGCGGTCCATGTTGTAGTGGGCGTGATACGGCTGCCGCGTCGTCTCGATGAGTGCGGAGTTTTTCTTGATGAACGCCGCCCCGACCACATGTGGACCAGCCGTCACCGCCAAGCGCACGTTTAGGTGATTGTCGATCCCTTCGTCCGCGTAATACGTCGCGTCGGCCTGTAGGACCTTGTTCTCGCTCGGCTCCATCGTGAACAGCTGGAGCCGTTCGCCGTCGAGGGTCACCTCCACCTCGTGTGGCTCGGTCAACCCTTCGACGTTCTCGTTGCGGTTCCGCTGCAGCCGCACCTGGATTTCGTACTCGCCGTCAGCCGGGAACGTGTGCGGGACCACGGTGCCACCGCGTGTCCCGAAGGGTAAGCCGCTCACGTGGTCTTCCTGGGTCCGATCGGCCGGCACGATGACGACGCGGCTGCCGGGCGCTGGTAGGTGACTGCCGACGGCCAGCCGGCTCACCTTCTGCGCCGCCGCCAGATAGCGCTCCATGAGGGTTGGCGAAAGGCCGCCGGTGTTCACGTTGTCGAACCCAAAGCTAACGTCGTCGCGCGGCAGCAGCGCCGTGACGTCGATGTCGAGCGCGAGCAGGTCGCGTACGGCGTTCTGGTATTCGGTGCGGTTGAGGCGCCGGAAGGTCTCTGTGCGTCCAGGGTTCGGGTTGGCCACGGCCGCGCGGTCGAGCGCGGTCTCGAAGTATGCGACGAGCTGGTCGTAGGTCGCCCGATCGGGTCGTGGGCGTGGGCGCGGCGGCATCGCGCCGGCGCGAAGCTTGCGGACAACTCGCTCCCAGACGTCTGGATGCGCGCCGATGTCGGTCGCGTCGATCGACTCGAGCGACAGCCCGCCGGTCTCAAGACTGTCGCTATGGCAGGTGACGCAGTACTGGTCGAGCAGGGCGCGCTCGGATGTTGGAACGGAGGCGTTCCCGGCCGATTGCTGGCGACCGGCAGCGCCGAGGGGCGCACCTGGGACACACACCGTCACGCACGCGACCGCGCTCCAAGCGAGCACGCTTCGGGCTGCCCGACCCAGGCCACTGACCATCCGACCCCCCCTTGACTTTCTTACGCCTTTTTTTTGTTCATCTTACACGGTTCGCTTGGTGGTGTCAGCAAGGAAAAGGGGGGTCAACGAGTAATCGGCCCAAAGTAGCTAGGCAGATCCGGCTTGGTCGCCGCCAGGATCTCGACGGTCGCCTGCCGATCGACGAGAGACAGCCTGGAGTACGGCGCCTCGGTGATCCCCCCAGAGAGGATCTCCCACATCCGCGTGTAGACAGCCTCCGTTGCAAGAGCCGGCAACGCATCGAACGCCTCGGTGTAGATCATGTAGCTGCACGGGTAGCGGAAGAGCCGGCCCTCGAGGCTGATCTCGCGAAGCGACCTCCCGGAGTCGTCGCGCGGACCCCGTGCCGAAAACTCCTCCGCGAATCGTGACGACCCCTCGATCCCGGCTGGCAAGGGCACCTCGTCCACGAACAGCAGGTAGTCGACGAGCTCGGACGCCGCCTCGCGCATCAGCTCCTCGAACCGCGGGTCACCGGTCGACTGGCCCTGATCCCGAAAGAGCATGCGTCGCGCTTCCCAGCCAACGCGCGTGATCAGGTTGGTCATGTGAGTCTGATGGTCAAGCACCAGCAGCGCCACGATATCGCTGTGCACGGACGGGTACCCGTCGAGATCGAACTGTCCCTCAAGCGACTCGATGGCCGCGGGGACGACGCCGAACGTAGCGGTCGGGTCTGCGACGTCCATGACCTCGACGTTGCCCATGTGCGCCACCCCGCCGTGCGCGCCGGTCACATACCAGCCGCCCCACCGATCGACCAGGCGACTCCGGTGGTCGGAGACGAAGCCGGAGGCGTACGCGTTGGGGTCCGCCGAGAGCGGCGCCATGCTGAGCACTTGGAGCCCAGGCACGCCGAGCGTGTCCCACGAGAGATGGCACGCGAGACAGTTGTTGTTCCGCGTGAACCTCGGCACACCATTTGGCATTTGCGGAAGTGTGTAAAACAGGGTGCCCTGTTGCCGGTCCTGGACCGCGAGTTCCAGAAGCGGCGCGTCACGTACCCAACCAACCGCTACCGAATCGGCAAAGTAGATCGCACGCGGGTTCTCCGAAGAGATTAGCTCCTCCTGATTGCTCGTCGGAGAAAACACCGCGACCTGCGACTCGACCGGCACGTTAAGCGCATCGAGCACCGAACCGAGATAGCCGCCGCGGCCCTCGAAGGTGAGCTGGACCGTACCGTCCTCAAGCTGCCGGTTGAGATCCGCGACCGCGTTGGCAACCGGGCCATCGGTATACGCAATCGCCGGGTGGTCGCGCGAGGCGCGGAACGCACCACCACGCTGGCCGAGCGCATACGTCGCCACGATCATGACCGCAAGGCACAGCACCACGGTGGTCACGTACCAGCCCGGTTGATGCATCGTCCCGTTACTCGTTCGCATTGCAGGTGGGACACGGTACCCGGTCGGAGGCGAACGGATCTTCAGACGTTGCAAAGAAGACGCGGCACTCCTCTGGGCTGTCCCCGAGACCCTCACATGAGGTGCGGTGGTAGAGGTCGCTCGTCACGCCGGCGGTGTTGACGCCGAGCGCGACGGTTTCCTCCAACGGGGCGGCAGTGAACCAAACTCCCGCGACCCTGAAGGTCAGGATGTAATTGCCGATCTCGATGCGATCGCCCGATACCAGCTCGGCGGACGTGACACCCTCACCGTTGAGGAGCACGCCGTTCGTGCTCATGAGGTCGCGCAGCACGTAGGCGCGTTTGACCCTGTGGATCTCGGCGTGCCGGCGCGACACACCAACGTTGGGTAAGGGGACGTTGCTGCTCGGGTCACGGGCAATCGTGACGCGGTCGACCGACCGCATCCGTGTCACAAACCGATCGTGAAGGGAGACCGTCACCTCAGACATGGGAGGACTACCGCTCGAACATCGCGCGATGGGAGTCGGCGACCGCCTTGACCATGGGCAAATGCTCCGTGAGCAGGTACCCCTCGTTGGCCAGCCGCCTAGCCGCGGTCATGTAGCCTGCCAGATAGTCCGTGAAATCGTTGTAGCGCTCTTCCACAGATGACCGGGGATCACCGTGCGCCGCGCGTTCGGCGCTCGTCCTCGGAAACGGGATGTACCCCCCGGTCAGACCCAGGAGCTCGCTCCTGGCGCCGATCGACGGATGCCGGAGATTCCAGCTCGTGTAGGTCGCGACCGGTACATCGACCGCCGGCATGCGCAGCACGCCGCGCTCGTTGTTGTCGGTGTCGAGCCTGGGTACGCGCACTCGATAGCGCTGCCCCGTTCGCAGCGGCGGATGGCGGTCGATGCGTCTGTCGGTGTCGAAAACGTCACCGTAATCGAGATGCTCGGGCTGCTGGATGACGGTCGGATACGCAACGCCGGGAATCGGCGTCCACCCGACTGCCGCCTCCTCCCACCCCGCGAGGGCTCCCTCCGCGATCGTGGGGTAGACGCTCACCGGAGGCTTCGTGCCCTCGGTGATCCACCGATCCAGCGCGACGAAGAGCGCCTCCTGAAAAGGCCGATAGTTGGTCGGGTTCGGTTGCAGCTGGCCGCGGTCCGAGGGCCGCGTCGCCGGGCTGTGCTGTGCCCCACCGAAGACGTAGACACGCACCTCGTTGGGGAGATCGAGGTCGCGCATACCGGACGGATCGGTCACCACGAGCGATGCGCTGCGGTGCCAGTACTCAGAAGAGGTGTCGAGGTGCATCACCTTCGGCAGCACATCGGCCGCACGCGCGCGGCGGAGGATCCCATCGGTCCGCCCCGTGAACGGGTCGGTCGTCTCGGCGTACGAGAACGGAAACACATCAATCGGGTAGAGATGTCCGTCATGCTGCGTCGCGGTCCGCGTTGGCGACGCAAACCGATGGTTGAAGAATCCCTGTCCGCCACCGGCGATGACCGGCATGGCACCGTCGAACACTCGCCGGCCCTGCTCGTCGGCGTTGAACCCCTCGTACAGGAACATCCGGAGCGCTCGACCACTCTGTGACCGTCCCTCGCCGATGACCCGCACCGCGACGGGGTCGCCGCGTGCTTGGCGCAGAGGATTCATCTCGGTGCGGTCGTGTTTGAGGAACGACACGAGGTCACGCATCGCTGCGAAACCGGTCCCCTGCACGACCGAGCCGCGAGCCTGGTAGATGAGCTCGTAGATCCAGCCCGGCTCGAAGCCACCGCGAAGCGTCAGGGCACCCTCGACCAGGCCGCTGCCCTCCTCATGTGGACCATCGACGACGGCGACGTTCCAATCGCCGCGAGAAATTACCTGTCTCTCCTCGGCCTCCCGCTGCCGCTTCGTCAAGGTCGCGTGGACCAGCTCGCTGAGAACGGGTTCGTAGGCGAGTTGGTTGCGATCCGAGAGCGACACCCGGTCAGTCCGCACGTCGGTCACGATCTCCGCCCGCACCCTCCCGACCACCGGCACGCCGTCGTCGTGTGCGACGGGGGCTTCGAGCCGCAACAGGCGCGGGCCGACCGGCACCTCGGCGATCCAGCCACTCGACACCGTGACGTAGCCGTGACGAAGAAAGAACGCCTCGGACCCCCAGAGACGGCGACCACGATTGTTCACGTCATACAGCACCGTCGGCTGCGCCTGGCTCAGGTCGCGCGGTGCCAGGATCTCGAGGTCACCGTAGAACTCGACACACCCGTCGCCGTTGGTCAGCGCCAGATCGAGATCCACGATGTGGGCGTTCGCGTCCAAGGTGGGGTCAAGCGCATAGACGACCCGACCGCGGATTCGCTCATACGGACCCACCTTTCCCGGCACGTTGTCGGCAAACGGCTCGCGCGAGGTAATCACGACCCGGATCACCTCCGCCGTCGCCGGCGCGGCAACCATCAACACGAGCACCAACGCCAGCGCGCCGCACCTAGTGGGCATCGACCGTCCTCCTACTTCGCGAGCGGGTCTGGCCGCAGCTGGAACTTCACGACCTTGCTCGGTGTCCCCTTGCCAGTTTCCGTGTGAAACGGAGCGCGCGTGCCGTAGGTCGCCCACAGCCCCCGGCCCTTCCACCCAGCGTCAGGGTCGTCGATCCGCCCGTCCATCCACTTCGTGTAGAAGCCCAAAGGGTAGGGGACGCGCATGACGACCCACTCCCCATCGCGAAGCGCGAGCAACCCCTCGGACGCATTACCGGTGTTGATCGGCACGTTGGCACCGAGGCCGAGTATGTCGAACTGATCGACCCAGGTGTAGTAGCTGCCCTCGGCGCTACCCGAGTCGCTGAGGCCCTTGAGCTGCGGGAGGGGCTCGGGATAGAGCGTCCACCCCTCGGGGCAGTGCTGGCCGGTCGCCTCGGGTCCATTGAGCGGGCCGGTGCACCGGCGGCGATCGAAGCTGGCCATGTGCCCGCTCGCGAGCGGTGTCCAGACGACGCCGTTACGATCGATGTCCATGCCACGCGGCGAGTAACCCTGGATCGGCGCGCGCGCATTGCCCCACGGCACTTCGAAGACCTCGGTCAGCGCCGCCGACGATGGGTCGTTTCCGGGATCCAGCCGCAAGATCGCGCCCGGAAACCCGAGCGACGATCCCCAAATCGTCCCGTCGACCGGGTTGACCGCAACACCGTAGAACCCACTGCGCACCCGATGGTCCTTCGTACGATCGATCGGCTCGTCGGGCTCCGTGTAGGTGTCGCGGCGCCCGTTGCCGTTCGTGTCGAGCACGAGCGCGGTCCACCCCTGCGCACGCGCCTCGTCCCCCGTCTCCAGGAAGAGGTTGGTGTTGAGCCACCCGATGGTCTGCCCGCCGCCGCTGGTCCAGAGGGTGTTGTCCTCATCCTCGGCAAACACCAGGTGGTGCGTGCTGAAGCAGGTCCCGATGAGGGTCATCTCGTCCGTCGTCGGATCGTAGACGGCGAGGTGACGGCCGGACCTCGCCACGGGGAACTGTCTGGCGGACGGATGATCGGAACCCTCCAGACACATCGGCGGGTTGTCCGGTCCGCGCACACGCGATGTCAGCCAGACACGCCCGTCCTGATCGAGCATCGGGTTGTGCACATTGGATTGGCTGTTCCAGATCGCCTCGTCGCCCCAGTACGGTGACGGCGCCATCGGCGGCCCGGCCGCCACCGGCGTCTCCGGGTCACGGACCGGCACCGGCACCCGGCGCGCCGCGTGGCCCACCGGATCGAGCACCGGCACGT
>CAZYFH010000019.1:0-44490 GCA_964646815.1 uncultured Vicinamibacteraceae bacterium
GGATGACTGGATTTGAACCAGCGACCCCCTGACCCCCAGTCAGGTGCGCTACCAGACTGCGCCACATCCCGAACGACGTCACACACACAGAGACGGCATCTCGCCGCCCGGCCTACTTTTGCCGCTTGCGTTTCGCGCCAGTCGGCGCCCGCGCCTTCACTTTCCGTGGCGCGCGCGCCTTCGCCGCTCGCCGGGGTCCCTGGGCTTTCGCCGGCGCCGGTCGCGGTACCTCGTCGAACAGTCGGCGCTCAGGGTCGCCGTTCATCGACAGGAACGCGAGAATCGACCGCAGTCCCTTTTTGACATCGGCGATCCGTTCGCGGGCGTCCTCACCCAGCAGCTCAGCGATCGATGGCTCGCCTTCGACGGACCCAGCCTGACGGTCGCCACCGAGCTGCCGCCGCGCCGCACCGAGCGTCAGTCCCTCGTGATACACCAGGCGCTTGATCTCGAGCACCAACTCGACATCCGCCCGGCGATACACTCGCGCTCCACCACCCTTCGCCCTCCCAAGCCCAGGAAACTCCGTTTCCCACGAACGCAAGACATACGGCTGAACTTCCGCGATCGAGCAGACTTCGGCGGTCTTGAACAACGCTCGCCTGGGGATGTCGGTCGTCGTGGCCATGCGGGCTGGGAACGCTTCGCCAGTATAACAGTCGGCTCGCAGCGGGCCGGCGATCTTATCGGCGGGAACGCGGGCCCTTGTCACGACTCGTGCGCACCCGAAGCCGGATCGGTGTGCCATCGAAGCCGAAGGTCTCCCGCAGTCTATTAATGAGGAACCGCTCGTACGAAAAATGAAACCGCGTGGCGATGTTGGTAAAGAAGACGAATGTCGGCGGTCGTGACGCCACCTGCGTCGCGTACATGATGCGGACCTCGCGGCGTCCCGGGCTAGGCGGCGGGTGCCGGCGTGTGATCCGCTCGACCATCCGATTCAAGACGCCGGTCGAGACGTGCGTCGAGCGCGCCGCTGCCACCTCGATGACCCGCTCGATTAACTTGGGCGCTCGCTCGCCCGTGAGGGCCGAGATGTGCACAATCGGCGCAAATTCCGCAAACTTAAGCTCGTCGCGCAGATCGGCATCGAACTCCTTCGAAAAGCCTGGGCCACGAGCTTTGACGAGATCCCACTTGTTAGCCGCAATGACCATTCCGCATCCGGCCCGCTCGGCCTCCCCGGCAATGGTCGCATCCTGTTTACTCACGCCCTCGGCGGCATCGATCACCAGCACTGCCACGTCGGCGCGCACGAGCGCCCGTCGGGCGACGACCACGCTTACCGCTTCCACCCGGCCCGAGCGCGCCACCCGTCCTGGCCGGCGGATGCCCGCCGTGTCGACCAACCGGAGTTTGCGCCCGTGCCAGGTCAGACCGGCATCGACCACATCGCGGGTCGTGCCGGCCTGTTCGCTGACAAGCACCCGCTCTTCCTGCAACAGTAGATTGACGAGGGAGGATTTCCCCACATTGGGCCGTCCGATGATGGCCACTCCGATTTCTACCGTCGCGGGACGCTCCAGGACGATCGCATCCGCAACTGCCGGCGGCTTGCGGCCGGGGAGACGCGCGACGATCTCGTCGAGCAGGTCACCCACGCCGAGGCCATGCTCCGCCGCGATCGGCACGACGGGCACGATGGCCAGACGATAGAACTCCTCGACGTTCCCTCGCGCCTCCTTGTCGTCGATCTTATTGACTGTCAGCACGATCGGCACGCCGAGCCGGCGGACGTGGGCGGCGACAGCCTCGTCGGCTGGAACGATTCCATCGCGCCCATCGACGAGCATCACGATGACGTCGGCCGTCTCGAGCGCCTTGAACCCCTGCGCCGCCACTTCCGCCTGGAGCGGATCGTCACTCGCCCCGAACAACCCACCCGTATCGACCAGCTCGAGTTCAGTGCCAAGCCACTCCACGGCGTGACGGATCGCGTCCCGTGTGGTCCCCGGTACGGCCGTGACGATCGCGCGGCGCGAACCCGACACGCGATTGAAGAGAGTCGACTTCCCGACATTGGGACGCCCCACCAACACGACCACGTTCTCTCGCCTTGGACGGCCTCCCATCTGTCTCTCGCTCTAAACGCCTCTCAACTCACCGGCCTTGACAGCCGTAAAATGCAGTATCTATGATATTTACACACGTTGAGGAGCACGCACGTCATGATCAAGGTCGACATCGTCAACGAGGTGTCGAGGGCCGCCGATATCACCAAGGTGAAATCCGAGGTGGCCGTCGACGCCGTCTTCGACGCTATGCGCATGTCGATGCAGCGCGGTGAGCGGATTGAGCTCCGGGGATTCGGCGTGTTCCAGGTCAAGCCCCGCAAGCGCGGCATCGGTCGCAATCCGCGCACCGGCAAAGAAGTCAGGATCCCACCCGGTCGCACGATTCGCTTCAAGCCGGGCAAAGACCTCCAGAACGTCGGCGGCTGACGCCGCGGAACTGCCTCGTTGTCGTTCGAACACGCCGACCGACCGCTCTCCGCGCCCGTCCCCTGGTCCCCGACACCAGAGGCTGCCGGGAGTCCGCCCACGGACCTCGATTGGCGCCCCCCACGCCGGCATCGCCCCCTGGTCCACGTCGGCCTGCTTCTAACGACCATCGTGACGACGATGATCGCAGGCAGCGAGCACTATGCCGGTTTCCGCTACGACTTCACCGCGGAGTGGACGTCGTATTCGCTCCTCTACGGGGC
Source organism: uncultured Vicinamibacteraceae bacterium (assembly GCA_964646815.1). Taxonomy (GTDB): domain Bacteria; phylum Acidobacteriota; class Vicinamibacteria; order Vicinamibacterales; family UBA8438; genus CAZYFH01. The sequence goes on from CAZYFH010000019.1 coordinate 2,705, forward strand.
CTCGTACAGCGCCACGATTCTGTCCATCCTCGGCACGCACGAGCTTGGTCACTACTTCGCCTGCCGGTACTACCGGGTTGACGCGTCGCTCCCGTATTTCATCCCGGCCCCACTCTTCTTGACTGGAACGCTAGGTGCCGTGATCCGCATCCGGCAGCGTATCCCCGGCAAACGAATGCTGTTCGACATCGGCGCGGCCGGGCCGATCGCCGGGTTCGTCGTCGCCGTACCGGCGCTCTTTCTCGGTCTCTGGCTGTCGCGCGTCGTGCCGCTGCCTGACGCGGCGACCCCACTGCCCGACAACCTCATCAGCATCGAGTTCGGTGAGCCGCTCCTGTATCAGTTCGCCGAATGGATGATCTGGGGCGGCACACCCGACGGTTACACACTCAACTGGCACCCCGTCGCGACGGCTGCCTGGCTGGGTCTCCTGGTCACCGCCATCAACCTCTTTCCCGTCTCCCAGCTCGACGGCGGTCACATCTCATATGCCGTCCTGGGATCCCGGTCGACCTTCGTCACGCTCGGCTCGCTTGTCGCGGTCGTCGGGTTAGCGTTCATCTCGATCTCCTGGATCATCTGGGCCATTCTGATCGTACTCATGGTCGCCTACCTCGGGCCACGTCACCCCCGCACCGTCGACGAGCACGTCCCCTTGGACGGCCGCCGTCGGCTCGTCGCCGTCGGCACGATCGCGATCTTCTTGCTCTGTTTCACACCTTCCCCAATCGAGGTCTCAAGCTTCGTCGCCGGGCCGTAGGGTCCGCGCCCGGGACTCAGGCTTCCTGGTTTCTTGCTCGATCGCTCTTGGTTTCAGGCTCAATTGCTCCTGTTTCTGATCTGCCGACTCTGCCGCCCTGCACCTGAAACCGGGAACTCCGGGCGAGCGTCCCGACTGCAGCTACAGCATCGATAGCGGATCCACGTCCACGCTCACGCGCCGACGAAGATCGGGGCGCACATTCAGCGCGTTGACGACTGCGTCACGCATCGCCCGCCGGTGATCGCCCTTGAGAAACAGCTGCGCCCGATGCTGCCCGCGTAGACGGGCAAGCGGCGCGGGTGCCGGACCCAAGACCAAGAAGCCCGGCTGACCACGCAAGAGACCGGCCAACTCGCGCGCATCGTTCATCGCCGCCTGCGACGAACGCCCGCGGACGACGGCGTTGACCATCGCCACGACCGGCGGGTATCGAAGGTCGGTGCGAAACCGGATCTCCTCGTCGAAGAACGGCTCGTACTCCTGCCGGCAGGCATAGCTGATGCTGTAGTGCTCGGGATAGAACGACTGAATGATGGCTTCTCCGGGTCGCGCGCCGCGACCGGCGCGGCCCGCCACCTGGGTAAGAAGCTGAAACGTCCGCTCCGCTGCACGGAAATCAGCGAGGGTGAGCCCCACGTCTGCGGAGACGACCCCTACGAGGGTCACGTTCGGAAAGTCGTGCCCCTTCGCGATCATCTGCGTACCGACCAGCACGCGGATGTCCCCACGCGCGAAGCGCGCGAGGATCTCTGCTGCGGCGCCGCGCCGACCGACAGTGTCTCGATCCAGTCGCCCAACGGTCGCATCCGGAAACCGCTCCGCCAATTCTGCCTCGATCCGCTCGGTCCCGAACCCGACCGTCTCTAGGTAGGGACCCGCACAGTGGCTGCACATCGTCGGGCGCGCCACGCTGTAGTTGCAGTAATGGCAGCGCGCCCGGCCGACCCCGCGGTGCAACGTCAACGTCACGCTGCAGTTCGGGCACTCCAGCGTCCTCCCGCACTGTCGACAGAGGACCGCGGACGCAAACCCGCGGCGGTTCAGCATGATGAGCGCCTGGTCGCCGCGGGCCAGCGCGCGAGCCAGCGCCTCTCGAAACGGCTGGCTGAGGACGACATCCGGACCCTCAGCGGCCGCAACCTCGCGCATGTCGACGACCTGCACCGTTGCCAGCGGCCGCTTGTGCACGCGCGTCGTCATCACGACGCGCGTATACCGTCCGAGGTGCGCGTTGTGGAAGCTCTCCATCGACGGCGTCGCGGACCCGAGCACGACGAGGGCGCCCGCCCGTTGTCCCCGAACGACCGCGACGTCGCGCGCGTGATACCGCGGCGACTCCTCCTGTTTATAGGACGTGTCGTGCTCTTCGTCGACGACGATGAGGCCGATGTCGGTCAGGGGCGCAAAGACGGCCGACCGCGTACCGACGACCGCGTCGACAGCTCCACTTTGAATCCGGTGCCACTGGTCATGACGCTCGCCGTCGGACAACCCGCTGTGTTGGATGGCAACCCGTTCGCCCAGTGCGCGGCGAAATGTCATGGCCACGGCCGGGGCAAGCCCGATTTCCGGTACCAGCACGAGCACCCGGCGCCCACTAGCGCACACACGGCGGGCGAGCCGCAGATAGACCTCTGTCTTGCCGCTTCCGGTTACCCCGTGAAGCAGCGCGACCTGGAACCGGTCCGACTCGGCCAATGGCTCCAGTGTGTCGAGCGCCCGCCGCTGGTCGTTAGTCGGCTGCACGGGTGGGGCGGCCCCGGGTGTCACGCCCGGCTCGGCGGCAGTGAAAGGGTCACGATCGACCCGCCGCGTCCGGAGCGTTACCAACCCGCGGCGTTCCATCCGCCCCAGTGTGGCCGCAGCTACGCCCCTACGGCGAAGCACCGCTGCATCCAATCCGTCGGGCGCCGCCACAAGCAAGGCAAGTGCCTCCCGCTGGCGTCGTCCGAGACCCCCGCCCCCGTCCGCGAGCGACGTGTCCCGCCCGAGCCCTGTTGCGTGCGCCACGCGTGCCGTCTTGAACCGCGGCGTGTGCCGGCGGTTCGCGGCCATCGCCAGCGGCGGCATCGCGGCCGCAATCGTCTCACCGGGACCGCATGCGTAGTAGTCAGCCACCCACCGGGCAAGTTCTAGTACCTCCGATGGCACAAGGGCCTCGACGTCGAGACACTCCATGACGTCGCGGATTCCATCGTCCGGAATCCCCGGGGTCCCGGCGGTGTTGGCGTCCCGCTCGATCACACATCCCGTGACGATCCGGCTCCCGAGCGGCACGACGACTCGACTTCCCGGCTCGGGATGGTGCATCCCATCCGGCACCCGGTAGGTGAGTGCAGGGAGGAACGGGATCGGAACGGCGACGGACACGAGGTGGGACATGGTGTCCGGATAGTACTCGGGGTTCAGGATTTCAGGTTCCGGGTTCAAGGTTCCATGTTCCGGAAGGACAAAACCAGGGACGAGAGGACGTGGACTCAAAGGCGACGAGGCCCGGGACCAGGAGCAACGGAGCGTGGTGCGGGGAAGGGCAGTTAGGCAAGGAACGTCGTGCGGTGTGAGGTCTACTCTCCGCGCAGGATTGACCGCACGCGTTTCATGTCCTCCCAGACGTCACGCTTGCGGTCCGGACTGCGGAGGAGAAACGCGGGGTGGAAGGTGGGAATCAGCTTGGCACCACGGAACTTGTAGACACGACCGCGGGCCTTCGAGATTGGTATCTTCTCATCCCGGAGCAGCGTCCGCATGGCGAACGATCCAAGCGCGACGATGACACGGGGTCGAATTGCGTCAATCTGCGCAAACAAGAACCGCTCACAGGTCTGCACCTCATCGGGCTCGGGATTTCGGTTGTCCGGCGGGCGGCACTTGATCACGTTGGCAATGTAGACGTCGTCGCGCTGAAGGTCGATGGCCTCGATGATCTTCGTTAGCAGCTGACCTGCGCGGCCGACGAAAGGAATTCCCTGGCGATCCTCGTCTCGCCCCGGCGCTTCGCCGACGAACATCAGATCGGCGTCGGCGTTGCCGACGCCAAAGACGAGCCTCGTGCGACCGGTGTGGAGCTTGCACCGGGTGCACTCGCCGAGATCGGTGCGGATGTGATCGAGACCATCCTGCCCGCTGGCCACATCAGACGCGGTGACCTGATCGAAATTCGAGACGTCAACGGCGCTCGAGTCGGGCAGATGCGCTCCGCCTGACGATATCGGGTCATCGGCTGACCCTGCGGCCAGCGTCAAATTACGTGGGGCAGGTGAGAACGACTCGTCTGGATCTGACGCCTGCGCGATCGGAACGTCCGCTGGACGCGTGCGCCACGCCGCGTCGCGACTGACACCCTCAACACCGAGCTCTTCAAAAAACTCGAGATGCGCCGCGATCTGATCGTGCTCGCTCACGAGCGCGCCTGCGGGTTGCCGGCGACCTTCGGAGCACGGAGGCTTTCCTCCACCCGATCCAGAATGACCCGCGCGAGGTCCCGCTTCGACCGACGCGTCACCTCCTCGGCGCCGGTCCGGGTCACCAACGTCGCGATGTTCGTGTCGACCGCGAAACCGGCGCCCGGCACGGACACGTCATTGGCCACCACGAAGTCGAGCTGCTTCTGCTCGAGCTTCGCGCGGGCGCGTCTCACTGTGTCGTCCGTTTCGGCGGCGAAGCCGACGAGGATGGGAACCGACCGGCCGGCGCGCCAATGTCCCAGCTCAGCCAGAATGTCCCGCGTGCGTTGGAGCGACAGGACGAGCTCCTCGCGGTCCTTCGGGATCTTCGACCCGCGCACGCCGCCACCCGCTGTAAAGTCGGCCACCGCGGCGGCCATCACGACGACGTCGACGCCACCAGCGCCGTCCATGGAGACGCGCGCGGTCACCGCCTCGTGCATTTGCCGGGCACTGCGGACGCGAATCATCTCTGCGCCAGCCAGCGGCTCGAGTACTGTCGGGCCGGTCACAAGCAGCACCCGGGCGCCTCGCGCCATCGCCTCCGCGGCGACGGCATAGCCCATCCGGCCGGTAGAGCGATTACCGAGAAAACGCACCGGATCGAGATCTTCATACGTCGGCCCCGCGGTGACCAGCACACAGCGGCCGGCCAGGCTCCCACCCGCGTTGAGCAGCTGAAGGGCTGCGTCGACCACGTCCACTGGATCAGCCAGGCGTCCCCTCCCGATCCAGCCACAGGCAAGATAGCCCTCCCCCGGCTCAACAAACCGCACCCCCGACGCCGCCAACTGGTCGAGGTTTCGGCGGACGGCGTCGTGCGCGAGCATCTGGCTGTTCATCGCAGGCGCGACCAACACGGGCGCAGTGGTGGCCAGATACAACGAGGAGAGGAAGTCGTCGGCGATACCATTCGCAAACTTGCCCAGGATGTTCGCCGTGGCCGGCGCCACGAGGAGCAGATCAACATCGGTGGCTAGCGCGATGTGCTCGATATCGCCGTTTGCCCCAGGCACGAACTGATCGCCGATCACCGGCCGGCCGGTAATGGCCTCGAACGTCAGCGGCCCGACGAACCGCTGCGCGTTCGCGGTCATGACCGTGACGACGTCGTGGCCCCGCTGCTGAAGGCGACGCGCCACCTCGACCGCCTTGTATGCGCCGATGCCGCCGCTCACGCCAAGCGCAACCAAAGCCATATCTGGTCCGCCTACACTCGGAAGGTGTCCGCGATGGCCGCGGCCACACCGGCCACGACGTCCGGCTTCGCCCGCTCGGCCACGACAATGCTGCGCACGCGATCGACGCACGCGTCGAGATCGTCGTTCACGACGACGTAGTCGTACTCAGGGCTGGCGTCCACCTCGCGGCGGGCGGTCTCGAGACGCCGCCTAAGGTGCACCTCGTCCACGTCGCCGGCGCTCCGGGCACGCAGACGCGCTTCGAGCACCGCGAACGACGGCGGCAGAACGAAGACGCCGACCACTCGGTCGCCCCGCTCTCGCACCTGCCGTGCGCCCTGCACGTCGATCACGAGCACGACGTCTCTCCCTTCGGCTCGGCACCGTTCCGTATCGGCGGCGGCGGTGCCGTAGAGATGGCCAAATACGTCGGCCCATTCGAGAAACGCGCCGTCGTCGATCATTCGCTCGAACAACGCCCTCTCCACGAAATTATAGTCGACGCCGGCCGACTCCCCCGCACGCGGCGGTCGCGATGTATAGGAGCGAGACATCACCACGCCGGCCACGCGCGCGATCAGTCGCCTGACGAGCGTCGTCTTCCCCGTTCCCGACGGAGCGGAGACGATGAACAGAAGGCCGCGTCGCGGACGCGGCCCTTCCCCGGACACGCGGGCGTGGGTTTCTGTTGCCGGCGCCACGTCACTCCACGTTCTGCGCCTGCTCGCGCAGTTTCTCCAACTCTGCCTTGGCAGAGACCACAAGCGCGGACACCTCAGTGCCATCCGCCTTCGACCCGATCGTGTTGATCTCTCGGTTCATTTCCTGGAGCAGAAAATCGAGCTTCCGGCCACACGCGTCCGGCGCGTCGGCGAGCATGGTCCAGTGCGCGAGGTGCGCCTCAAGCCGCGCAACCTCCTCATGAATGTCGGACCGCGCTACCCACCGGACCACTTCCTGCGCGAGTGCGCTGTCATCGGTGGCAATCTCGGAGGAGAGCTCTGCCACCCTCGACGTCAGTCGCTCGCGCGCGGTCGCCTGCCCCGCCGCGGCCTCAGCGGTGATCCGCGCGACCAGATCCGAGACCGCGGCACGCCGCTCGTCAAGATCAGCGCGCAGGAATTCTCCCTCCTTGTTGCGCATCCGCGCAAGCGCGACCAGCGCATCATCCGCGGCCGACAGCACCGCCGTGGCCAACTGCTGTGACTGGGCGGAGTCACCGGGTCGTTCGCGGATCGCGACCACCTGGGGGAACCGGAGTAGGTCTCCCACCGCCCAACCCGCCGTGGTCGCGCGGGCGATCTCCGGATGCTCCGCCGTCTTCACCAGCGCCGCAACGAGCGCGTCGTTTATCTCGACGTCGACGACCGGAGCTGCCTTGACCTGAAGCGTCACGCCGAGCTCGACGCGGCCGCGCGCCAGCCGCTCCTGGATCCGCTCGCGCAGCCGAGACTCGAGCGCTGCGAGCGCCGGGGGTACGCGGATCTGGATGTCGAGAAACCGATGATTCACACTGCGGGCCGTGATACTGACTGCGGCGAGCTCGTCCTCGCGCGTCAACGACGCAAACCCCGTCATCGAGACGATCATGCGTGGCGACCAATCGGGCTGAGAGCGTCCGACGGCACGTCCGCCTCCGGGTCCGTCACGTCACGGTCGAACAACTGCAACGAGTACAGCTTCGCATACAGGCTACCCGGCTTCGCGAGGAGCTCGTCGTGACGACCGATCTCTCGAACGCGACCGTCGTCGAGCACGATGATCACGTCGGCTCGGCGCACGGTTGACAGCCGGTGCGCGATGACGAACGACGTCCGATTCAGCATCAGTTTCGCCAGCGCATCCTGCACCAGCAACTCGGATTCGGCGTCGAGGGACGAGGTGGCTTCGTCGAGGATCAGGATGGGCGCATTCTTGAGGAGCGCCCGCGCAATGGCGACCCGTTGCCGCTGCCCGCCCGACAACCGTTGGCCCCGCTCTCCAATAATCGTCTCGTAGCCTTCGGGAAGATTGACGATGAACTCGTGAGCGTGCGCCGCACGGGCCGCTGCCTCGATCGTCGCGGGGTCAGCGTCCGGCATGGCGTACGCGATGTTGTGTGCGATCGTATCGTCGAATAGGACGGTTTCTTGAGTAACGATCCCGACGTTGGCACGGAGCGACGCCACGGTGGTGTCTCGGATGTCGATTCCGTCGATACGAATCGCGCCGCCGCTGACCTCATAGAATCGGGGGACCAGATTGACCAGCGTCGTCTTGCCGGCCCCGCTCAGCCCCACGACTGCCGCAACATGACCCGCCCGGATCCTGAACGACACCCCGCGGAGCACGGTTTCGCCAGCGCCATCGGCATACGCGAACGTCACGTCGTCAAACGCGATCCCGTCGCGTAACGGCGCCAACGGACCCGCGCCCGGGCGGTCCTCGACCTCACTTTGCGTGTCCAGCAATTCGAACACGCGTTCCGATGCGGCAATGGCCTGCTGGATGTTCGCGTTCACTCGACTCAACTTCTTCACCGGTCCATACATCATCAGAAGCGCGCCCACGAACGACGTGAAGTCGCCCGGTGTCATCGCGCCGCTGGTGATCCGGCTGACGCCGTACCACAGCACGCCGACAACCCCGAGCGCTCCCAGCCACTCCATGAGCGGCGGGAGTATCGACAGCGTACTCGTCACCTTCATCGTGATGCGGTAGACGCGCTCCGAGGCCTGGCTAAACCGGCGGCTCTCGAATCGCTCTGCCGAAAACGCCTTGACGATTCGGTGTCCCGTGAACGCTTCGGCGGTGATGTGGGACAGGTGCTCGAGCGCCTCCTGCCCGCGGCGTGTCGTGCGTCGAACCCGCTGACCCAACCGCACGAGCGGATACACCACCAGCGGCGCGCAGATAATGCAGACGAGCGCCAACCGCGCGTCGACGACGAACAGAAGCCCCGCCAGCGCGATGACCGTGATCGACTCGCGGAGCAGGTCGCCCAACGTCTCGGAGACCACCTGCTGAATGCGGGTGATGTCGTTCATGAGGCGCGACATCAGTCCACCCGTCGTCCGCCTCGCGAAGAAACTCGCCGACTGGCCGACGATGTGGCCGAATAGTTCGTCTCGGAGATCGCGGACCACGCACTGCCCGACGTCGGTCATCAGATAGGCTGAGAAGTACGCGCCGATCCCCTTCACCAAGCTGAAACCAAGGATGCCGGCCACGACAGTCCCGAAGGGCGTGCCGGTCGACGTGTCACCGACGATCAGGACGTCGTCGAAGATCGGCTTAAACAGGTAGACGAGCCCGCCCGAGGCAGCCGCGTAGAAGGCCATAGCGACCACGGCCCACCAGAACCGCGTCCGGTGCGGAAGCCCGTAGCGCGCGAGGCGTAGCATCGGATGTGCCACCGCCGTCCTTCAGGCCGCCGGCGTTCCGTAGCCCTCGGGGTGCCTACGGTGCCAGCGCCATGCCGTGTCCACGATGGTGTCCAAGTCCTCGAAGCGCGGGTGCCAGCCGAGCGAGTCGCGGATCCGGGTGCTCGACGCGACAAGCACGGCGGGATCACCCGCGCGCCGTGCCGACACTTCGCACGCCGGCAACCGACCGGTCACGCGCTCGACTGACGCCAGCACATCACGGACCGACTGGGGGTGTCCCGTGCCGACGTTGAACACACCGGACCCCGCACCTGATTCGAGCGCGGCAAGCGCGAGTACGTGCGCCTCCGCGAGATCGGAGACATGGACGTAGTCACGCAGACACGTCCCGTCGGCGGTCGGATAATCGTCGCCGAACACCTCGAACCGGGGCCCGCCGTGCGCCGCCGCGAGCGCGCGGGGGACGGCGTGGTGCTCGGGACGGTGGTCCTCACCGATATCGCCATCGGGGTCCGCCCCCGCGGCGTTGAAGTATCGAAGCCGTATCGCCCGCAGCCCGTAGGCTCGCTCGTAGTGCGGCAACGCCCGCTCGATAGCGAGCTTGGTTTCCCCGTATGCGTTGATCGGATCGGTCGCATGGCTTTCCCGGATCGGCGTCTCACGCGGCTCACCGTAGACGGCAGCCGTCGACGAGAACACGAGCCGAGTGACAGACTCGTCTCGCAACGCCCGCAGCAACGCGAGCGTGCCTGCGACGTTGTTCGAATAGTAGCGCTGGGGATCGGCCACCGACTCCCCCACAGCGAGATAGGCCGCGAAATGCATCACGGCCGTAACACCATGGCGTCGGATTGTCTGCCGCGCCGCCGCCGCGTCCGCCACATCGGCCTCCACGAACGGCGCATCGCCGACGGCGGCGCGATGGCCGGCGACGAGGTTGTCGAGCACGACCACATCACGGCCACGCGCGCGCAAGACCTTGACCGCGTGGCTGCCAATGTACCCCGCGCCGCCGGTGACGAGCACCGCTCCCATCACCGCCCTATCGAGTGATAGGTGAACCCCTCCGCCCGCATCTGGTCCACATCGTAAAGATTGCGGCCGTCGAAGATGACCGGCGAACGCATCAACGCACGGATGCGGGTGAAATCGGGCTCGCGGAATTCGTTCCACTCCGTGACGATGGCCAGAGCATCGGCACCCGTAGTTGCGTCGTAACTGTTCGGCACGTACGCGATCCGGTCCCCGAAAATGGCTCGTGCGGTCCGCTCGGCCCGCGGATCATACGCCTGCACCCTGCCTCCCTTCGCGAGAATGTCGCGCACGACCGCGAGCGACGGCGCCTCGCGCATATCGTCGGTGCGCGGCTTGAACGACAGCCCCCAGAGGCCAATCGTCTTCCCCTTCAGCGACCCGAAATGGGTCAACATCTTCTCGACGAGCCGGTGCTTCTGCGCGTCGTTGACGACCTCGACCGACTCCAGAATTCGACAACGATAGCCCTCATCGCGGGAGAATCGCACCAGCGCGCTCACGTCCTTCGGGAAACAGCTTCCGCCATAACCGATACCTGGAAACAGAAAGGACGGCCCGATCCGCCGATCCGCGGCCATCGCGCGCCGGACGTTATCGACGTCGCCCCCAAACAGCTCGCAGACGTTCGCGATTTCGTTCATGAACGACACGCGCGTAGCCAGCATTGCGTTCGCGGCGTACTTGCTGAGCTCGGCACTCGCGCAGTCCATCACCTGGATGGGAGCGCCGGTTCGGGTGAACGGCGCGTAAAGGGTTTGCATGAGTTCCGCGGCACGCGGGTCCTCAGCGCCAATCACCACACGGTCCGGGCGCATGAAGTCGTCAATTGCGGCCCCCTGCTTGAGGAACTCTGGATTGCTCACCACGCTGAACGGATGGGTCGTCTCGCGCCGGAGCACCTCGCGCAGGCGGCTGGCCGTGCCAACCGGGACGGTGCTCTTCGTCACGACCACCTTGTATTCGTTCATGGCCCGTCCGACGTTGCGAGCCACGTCGAGCACGTAGGTGAGGTCGGCTGAGCCGTCCTCATCCTGCGGGGTGCCGACCGCGATGAAGACTACCTGCGCGCCCTTCACGGCGCGCGAGAGCGCGCTCGTGAACCTCAGGCGTCGCTCGGCTTGGTTGCGCGCAACGATCTCTTCGAGTCCCGGCTCATAAATTGGCATCCGGCCCCGTTTCAAGGCGCGGATTTTCTTAGCGTCGTTATCGACACAGACGACGTCGTTCCCAGTCTCGGCGAAGCTCGCGCCAACGACCAGCCCGACGTACCCCGTACCCACCACCGCGAGCTTCATCGCCCAGCGCCCCACTCATGTGGAACCACAAAAATCGTAAGCGTAGCACACACCCAGATCCCTGTCAATTTATTGACCTCAAAGGACTTGCGAGATCGCACCAGGGTCTCGAGGGGCCCGCCCATCCTCCGGTCCGTGTGCTACGATCGCGGCCGAAGTGCGCGTCTTGATCGACTATCGGCCAGCCCTTCGTGCTCCCACAGGTGTGGGTGAATTTGTCCACCAACTTGCGGCCGCGCTGGCGGCGCCCGACGACGGCGAGGCCGATGATGCCGCTGCCGACCCGGTCAAGGTCACGCTGTTCAGTAGCTCGTGGAAGGATCGACTTGGTCGGCCTGGAGCCGTCCCGCTCCCCTCCGGCGTGGCGGCGGTCGACCGGCGGATTCCGGTCCGCCTGCTCAACTTGGCATGGCATCGTGCCGAGTGGCCGCCGATTGAGGCGCTCACCGGACAGCGATTCGACGTCGTCCACTCACCGCATCCGCTCCTCCTCCCGTCGCGAACCGCCGCGCAGGTGATTACCATTCACGACCTCGACTTTCTGGATCACCCCGAGCGGACCAGCGGCGAGGTCCGGCGGGACTACCCGGCGCTCGTCCGGGGACATGCTCGGCGCGCAGCCCAGGTCATTGTCCCCTCGAGATACACAGCGGGCCAAGTCGCTCGGCGGCTCAACATTCCCCCCGACGCAATCTCGCTCTGCTGGAACGGACCGCCGGCCTGGACACCACGCGCTGCGCCGCCATGCCGCGGACATCTACTCTTCGTCGGCACGTTAGCCCCGCGCAAGAACGTCGGCCGTCTTCTCGCTGCCTACGCCCAGCTCCTCCGCCAGCGTGAGGATCTCCCTGAGCTCGTCATCGCCGGCGGCGCCGACGATGATGGAAGGGGATCGGACTGTCTACGCGCCCTGGAGGAGCCGCCGCTGGCGGGTCGTGTCCGTCGCACGGGCTACGTAACGAAGCCGGCGCTCAAAGAGCTCTACACCAACGCCTGCGCGCTCGTGCTACCGTCGCTCGACGAAGGATTCGGACTCCCGGCGCTGGAGGCGATGACCCTAGGGGTCCCAGTCGTCGCCTCCAATCGCGGCGCGCTCCCAGAAGTCGTCGGGGACGCGGGTCTTCTGGTCAATCCCACCAACACCGACCTGCTGGCATCCACCATCGCGCGGCTCCTCGATGACCCTGGTCTTGCGGCCACCTGCGCCCTGCGCGGGATCGCCCGAGCCAAGTCCTTCAGCTGGCAAGCGTCAGCCCGCGCACTGCGCGGCGCGTATGCCAGGGCGATTGCGGCGCATGAGCGAATCGCGGTCCGCTCGACGTCGCCCACATGAGAATTGGGATCGATGGCCGGGAGCTCGCTGGTAACCGAACCGGGGTGGGACGTTATCTTGCGGAGTTGGTTCGCCGGTGGATTCACGATCCCGCGGCCACCCGCCACCACTTGGTCATCTACACCGCCCCAGGCACGAATCTGAGCGACCTCACGGATGCCCCGAACCCCGCCGGCGCCCGCATCGAGCACCGCCCCGTCCCCGGCGAGCCGGGCGCGTGGTGGGAACAAACGTCGCTCGCTCGGGCAACGCACCAAGACGCCCTCGACGTCTTCTTTGGCCCCGGCTACTCCCTTCCGCTCCGGTCACCCGTCCCCTGCGTAGTGACACTCCACGATATCTCCTTCACCGCACATCCGGAGTGGTTCGGATGGCGCGAGGGCCTTCGCAGGCGCTGGTTGGCGAAGCGAGCGGCGTCACGGGCCGTGCGCATCGTCACCGTGTCACAGTTCGCGCGCGACGAGATCATCCGCCACTTCGATCTCGATGGGTCGCGCGTGGCTGTCGTGTACAACGGTGTCTCCCCACCGCATCCGAGAAGAGGCGTCACCGGGACCCCAACGGTCCTTTACGTCGGGTCACTGTTCAACCGTCGGCATCTCCCGACCCTGATTCGGGCGTTCGCCGGCGTCGCTCGTCATGTTCCCGACGCCACGCTGGCCGTCGTGGGCGTAGACCGGACCTATCCGCCGCAAGACCTCGAGGCCTACGCTCACGCAGCCGGAGTCGCCGATCGGGTCCGCCTGCACGGTCACCTCCCGGATGACGACCTGGCCGAACTGTACGGGCGGGCACGGGTTTTCGTCTTTCTCTCGGAGTACGAGGGGTTCGGGATGACACCGCTCGAGGCGCTGGCCGCCGGCGTGCCACTCGTCGTCGGCGACACAACCGTGGCGCACGAGGTCTACGGCGGTGCGGCCCGCTTCGTGCCGGTTGACGACCCCAACTTCGTGGCGCGCGAAATCATCACGGTGATGCGCGATGACGCCGTGCGAGCGGGCTTGCTCGCCCACGCACCGCCGTTGCTCGCGCGGTTCACATGGGACCGCGCGGCGGCAGAGACACTGGCTGTGCTCGTGCAGGCGACGGAGGTCGGACCGTGAGCCGTGTCGCGATCATCATAGTCAGCTTCAATACCCGCGCGGCGCTCGAGAGCTGCCTCCGGTCGCTGCACGGCCCTGCGCCGGTCGCGGATCGTACCATCGTGGTCGTCGACAACGGGTCGACTGACGGCAGCGTCGCCGCGGTCCGATCCCGATGGCCGCATGTGCACGTGATCGAGCACGACCACAACGCGGGCTACGCGTGCGCAACCAACGCCGGTATCCGGGCGACCAGAACAGAGCTGCTTCTTCTGTTAAACAGCGATACGGTCATCCCCCCGCACAGCGTCGACCGTCTGGTTGCCGCCCTCGACGCCGACCCCACCGCGGCCATCGCCGGCCCGCGGATACGCACCCCCGAGGGCAGACTCGAACTGTCGTTCGGTCGCATGATTTCGCCCTGGAACGAGGCACGACAGAAGCTGCTTCGTCGCGCGCTCGCGGCTCACCACCCGTTGGCCACGCGCTGGCTCGAACGCCGCGCACGCGCGGCACACTATCCCGACTGGGTCAGCGGGGCTTGCTTGCTCGTGCGCCGCGCCGACGCCGAGGCCGTCGGTCTGCTCGACGAGCGGTTCTTCCTCTACACGGAAGACGTCGACTTCTGCGCCGCGATGCGCGCGCGCGGGCGTCGCATCCTGTTCACACCAAGCGCGGAGGTTATCCACGCCCGCGGCCAGGCCGGAGCCACGGCGCCGGCCGCCACACATCAGGCATATCGACGGAGTCACCTGGCCTTCTACGCAAAGCACCACCCGCGGTGGCTGCCATTCTTGCGCGCGTATCTGCGGCTGCGCGACGAGCTGCCGTGACGATCTCGGCGGCCGCGACGCGCGATCCGCTACTGCTATAGTGGCCCGGTGCGAGTGGCGATCGACGCACGCAAGCTGCGCGATTTCGGGATCGGCACGTACGTTCGAAATCTGATCCACCAACTGGCGCGGATCGACCACGACACCGAGTACGTGCTGCTCTGCCAGCGCGACGACGCATCGCTGGCGGAGTCGCTGGGCCGCAATTTCCGAACGGTGACCGAGCGTGCCGGCAACTACTCGGTGAGCGAGCAATTCCTCGTGCCGCTGGATCTTCGCCGCGCGGGCGCCGAGCTCTTTCACGCGCCGCACTATGTCCTCCCACCGCTGACCCCTTGCCGCGCGATCGTCACGATCCATGACTGCATCCACTTGCGCTTTCCGCAGTATCTCCCGAACCGCTTCGCGTTCGCCTACGCGCGTGCGCAGATCTGGTATGCCATTCGCCGCGCGAGTCGCGTGCTGACGGTGTCGGAATACTCCAAGCAGGACATCCTGCGCTTCTTCGATGTGCCGGACGACAAGATCACCGTCATCCACAACGCGATCGACGAGCACTTTCGGGTCGAGCCGTGCGAGGAAGACATGGTCCGCGTGCGTGAGCGCTATCAACTGCCCGACCGCTTCGTCATGTACGCCGGCAACGTAAAACCGCACAAGAACCTCAAACGCCTCATCGACGCGTTCACGCTCGTCCGCGGCGCCGGACACGACGACCTCGGTCTGCTCATCACCGGCAGCGAGGTGTCTAAGTACGCGACACTTCGGCGCGCCGTTCACCGGCACCACCTGCACAAGCATGTGCGGTTTCTCGGGTACTTGCCGGCCAGCACCCTGGCGGTGCTCTACCGACTGGCCGACGTGTTCGTATTTCCCTCGCTCTACGAGGGTTTCGGGCTGTCCCCGCTTGAGGCGCTCGCGAGCGGCACGCCGGTCGTCGCGTCCAACGTCTCTTCGTTGCCGGAGGTCCTCGGCGACGCGGCGATTCTCATCGACCCACACGATCCGGCGTCGATCGCGGACGGCATTACCCGCACGCTCGACGATCAGACGCTCCGCGCGGAGCTCCGACGCAAAGGGCTCGCGCGGGCCCGGGTCTTCTCCTGGGAGCAATCGGTCGCCAGGGTGCGCCAGATCTACGGCGAAGTCGCGGCCGGAGGTTAGCAACCCATGGTAGGAGTCCCGCTGCAATCGACCGACGTCTCGCCAGCGCGCCTCGGCGCGCAACGCGTCGCCTTGGTACACGACTGGCTGACCGGGATGCGTGGCGGCGAGAAGGTGCTGGAAGCGATCTCAGAGCTGCTTCCCGGCGCCCGACTCTTTACGCTACTGCACGATTCGGGCAGCGTGAGCGCCGGCATCGAGGCACTTCGCCCACGGACCTCGTTCATCCAGCATCTCCCGCTCGCGCGCACCGGCTATCGGTACTATCTGCCGCTGTTTCCGATGGCGGTCGAGCAATTCGATCTCGACGGGTACGACCTGGTCGTGAGCACGAGTCACTGCGCGGCGAAGGCGGTCGTGCCTGTGGGCCGGGCACGGCACCTCTGCTACTGCTTCACACCGATGCGGTATGCCTGGGACCAGTTCGACGCCTATTTCGGTCGCGCGCGGGTCGGGCGGGTCCGGAACCGCCTCTATGCGCTGGCGATGCGCAGGCTTGCTCGCTGGGACGCCGACACGTCCGGTCGGGTCGACCGCTATGTCGCTATTTCCCAGCATGTTGCGAGGCGGATCAGCCGATACTATAATCGGGCAGCCGACGTCGTGTATCCGCCCGTCGACACGGAGTTCTTCGTCCCAGACGGGTCTTCGCCGGGACGCTATCTCGTGGTTGCTTCGGCCCTTGTACCCTACAAGCGCATCGACCTCGCGATCGCGGCCTGTGAGGAGGCCGGCGTGCCGTTGCGAATCGTCGGAACCGGACCGGATGCCGCGCGCCTTCGCGCCAGGGCAGGCCCCACGGTGACGTTCGTTGGGCGCTGCTCACAAGACGAGTTGCGCGACCTCTATCGGGGCGCACGCGGGTTCCTGTTGCCTGGGGAGGAGGACTTCGGCATCGCGCCGATCGAGGCGCAGGCGTGTGGTCGACCGGTGATCGCACTTGCCCGCGGTGGGGCGTGCGAGACGGTCGAAGACGGCGTGACGGGCATGCTTGTCCCGGATGACAGCCAGGCGGCGTTCGCCGATACCATCCGACGCCTCGAGGACGGCGCGTTCGACCCGGCCGCGCTCCACAAGGCCGCGTCCCGGTTCTCGCGTTCCCGGTTCCAGGCGGAGATGCGCTCCGCGATCGAGACCCTCGCGGAGAACGTGCGGCCGTGATGACCCGTCAGACGCGCGCGCTCGTCGCGTGTCATATCGTCCTGGACAGTCTCCTCGCGATGGCGGCCTTCGCACTCGCCTATCTCGTCCGCTTCGAGGCGGGGTTCATTCCCGCGCCAAAAGGCCAACCGCCGTTCGACCAGTACCTGGCACTCGCGCCCTTTATCGGGATCCTCACGCCCGTGGCCTTCCACCTACATGCCGTATACCGCCAGACGCGGAGCCGCACGCGCGTCGAGGATTTCTTCGCGGTCTTCGTCGGCACGTTACTGACCATCGTGCTCGGGCTTCTCGGCACGCTGGTCTTCGAGGTGTACTACGCGTCGCCAGCGGCACGTGCGAGCGGCGCGTACGAAGTCTCCCAGCTGGTCTGGGGGTTGTTTCTCGTCGTCAACGTCGCGTTCGCGTACGCGTCACGCGACGCGGTGCGCGCGGTGATGGAACGCCGCTTCCGCGCGGGGCTCGGATTGCGGCGCGTGCTGATTGCCGGCACCGGCGACCTCGCCCGACATGTCGCCGACCGCTTCCTCCAGAACACCGCGTTGGGGTACCAGATCGCTGGCTTCGTTGATGACACCTCCGGTGACGACCACCTCGGCTATCGGGGGCTGCCGCTGCTCGGCTCCCTAGCGGAAACGGAAGAGATCATTCAGCGGGAACACATCGATCAACTCTACGTGGCGCTGCCGCTCAATCAGCACGTCAAGATGCTCGGTCTCGTCGAGATCGCTAATCGGGAGTGCATCGACGTCAAAGTGATTCCTGATTTCCTGCAGTTCGTGACGCTGCGCGCGCGGCTTGAGGACCTGGATGGGATTCCCCTGATCAACGTCAACGATGTCCCGCTACAGGGCTTCAACAGCATCGTGAAGCGCGTCATCGACATCGGCCTGTCGGCCTCCGGACTTGCGGCGCTCGCGCTGCCCTTCACGGCCATTGCCGTAGCCATCCGCGCCACCTCGACAGGTCCGGTCTTCTACCGACAGGAGCGGATGGGGCTCGATGGCCGCCCGTTCATGGTCTTGAAGTTCCGGTCGATGTTCGATGGCGCCGAGCGCGAGACCGGCCCCGTCTGGGCGCGGGAGAACGACCCGCGACGCACAGCGGTCGGCCAATTCCTTCGGCGCTTTAGCCTTGACGAGTTCCCGCAACTCTGGAACGTGCTCAGGGGGGACATGTCGTTGGTGGGGCCCCGGCCCGAGCGGCCGTTCTTCGTCCACCAGTTCAAGGAACGTGTCCCGCAATACATGTTGCGCCACAAGGTGAAGTCCGGGATGACCGGTTGGGCCCAGGTTAACGGCTGGCGAGGCAACACGTCGATCGAAAAACGGATCGAATACGACCTCTACTACATCGAGAACTGGTCGGTCGGGCTTGATTTCAAGATTATGTGGCTCACCCTCATCCGCCTATCCTTCCACACGCACGCCTATTAGCGGATGCCTCGCGCCGTCATTACCGGAGCCGCCGGTTTCATCGGGTCACACCTGGCGGATGCGCTGTTGGAACGCGGGTATTCGGTCGTCGGCATCGACAACCTTCTGACCGGCGACGTCGCCAACATCACGCACCTGAGCGACCAGGACTTCAGTTTCATTAATCACGACGTCACCAACTACATCTATCTGGAGGGGCCAGTCGACCTGGTCCTGCACTGGGCAAGTCCGGCGAGCCCGATCGATTATCTCGATCTCCCTATTCCGACGCTAAAGGTCGGCGCGCTTGGCACGCATAAGGTCCTCGGGCTTGCAAAGGCGAAGCAAGCTCGGTTTGTGCTGGCGTCGACGTCTGAGGTCTATGGCGACCCGCTCGAACATCCCCAGCGCGAGACGTATTGGGGCAACGTCAACCCGATCGGACCGCGGGGCGTATACGACGAGGCCAAGCGATTCGCCGAAGCGATGACGACCGCATATCACCGCTACCATGGACTGGACGCGAAGATCGTCAGAATCTTCAACACATACGGCCCGCGTATGCGAATCCGTGACGGCCGGGCCGTGCCGAACTTCATCGCCCAGGCCCTCCGCGGTGAGGATGTCACGGTCTATGGGGACGGTGACCAGACACGGAGTTTCTGCTATATAAGCGACCTAATCGATGGCATCGTTCGGCTGGCCGAATCGGACGTGAACGTGCCGGTCAACATCGGCAACCCGGCGGAGTTAACCATCCTCGAAATCGCCCACCAGATCGTCGAGGCTACCGACTCGACTTCCCGCATCGTTCACAAGACGCTGCCGGACGACGACCCCAAGGTTCGGCGGCCTGACATCACGCTGGCGCGCACCCGGCTGGGATGGTCGCCACGCGTCACGCTCGCCGAGGGACTCCGCAAGACGATTGCCTACTTCCGCGCCAAGCTGGATGTCGCCGGCTAGTGAACTGTAGGACACTGCATCCAGGATAGGCGCTTCGAGCCCGCCCAGGAGGGGTGCCGGCAAGCCGATCTACGAGGACTCCTCTCGAACTCCCTCCGCTCGAACGATAACCGCTCGGAGTACAACCTGACGAACTCGTCTCGACCCTTGTCTAGCTTGGTCACGTCGACGGTGAACGCCGCCGCGGCCTGCTGCGCCTACTCGAGCAAGGCGTGATCTCGCTCGAGACCTGTCCTATCCGACGCAGCGTCTCGTCGGCTTTCCGCCGCCTGCTTCGTGCCCTCGTTGAACTCACCGATCTGCACATCCATGTTCCAGACCATCTCGCTCAATCGATTCGATTCGACCACCACGTGCTCGACGGCGTGCTTCCGGTTATCGAACCCCTTCGCGCAAGCCTCAAGTGCCGAGAGCTCGGTCGTCACTTCCTCGAGCTGCCGGTCGCCCAGGCCGCCTGGTCGTTGGCATGTTGGACGACCTGCCAACGTGTGACAGCTTCTTGCCGTGCACCTCGATCTACGTCAGCATCGCGCTGAGCACGCCCCGCTCCTCACGCGACGTGTTGATCAGCGCTTCGAGCTCATCCGCCTGCTCCTGCGCCGGTTTCCTGCCACCGGTCCCTCTTCTTGAACGCATCCAACATATCGCTGCTCCAGGAATTGCATGACGACCCCGAACCCGAAGCGGGTATCCACACGAACGCGCGATGCCAGAATCGCCTTCCATTGATCGCGCCAAAAACCCTCGGAGTTCTGATACGTGGCATCCGTAGCACAGGCCTTCAGATCTGCGGGCCGAGGCTAAAGCCTCGCCCTACGAAGGCACCACACCTGAGCGCCGCGATTAGGAATCGTTGTTGACGAGCCGCGCGGCGTACACAATGTAGTGAAGCCCGGAGACCAGCGTGACCGCGAGCGCGGCGTAAACGGCAATGTCGACGACGAGCGACGGTCGGTCGAGATAGTTGAAGTAGAGCGTGAGCGCACACGTCAGGATGTAGACAAGCGTCGCAGCTTTTCCGAGCCCTGACGGGTAGAACGTGCGACGCTCGATCGCCAGATTGACGACAGCCACCGTCAGCACGATGAGCACATCTCGGCTGATCACAAGCACGGTCAGCCACACTGGCAGCCGATTGGCCAGATCAAGCGGCGCCGTCAGGACCACGAACGTGGAGACCAGCAGTAGCTTGTCCGCCATCGGATCGAGCAAGGCGCCTAGGCTGGTCCGCTGACCCGCCAGGCGCGCGATTAGCCCGTCGAGACCATCGGTGATGCCAGCCACGATGAAGACGATGAGGGCCCACCCGTTGAACCCGTAGATCACGAGGATCACGAGGCCAGGCACCAGCAGAAGTCTGAAGAGGGTGAGTTGGTTGGCGGCGGTTAGGGTCGCCACCGCGGCTTACCCTAGCTCCCGCGCGAGCGCGACGAGTCGGTCAACCGCCTCGATCGCCTCCGCGCCGGCAACCGCGCGCGTGGGCTGGAAGGTTCTGTCGTCGAACGCTGAGAGCACACCAGCCGCCAGGGCCGCCGCCGCGCTCGCATAATTGAGATGTCCCTCAATCATGTCGACGAAGCGCGGACGCGCATCGAGCCACGGGCGCGCGCCCACAGGGTCAATGGCGGCGATGAGCCCCAGGACCTCGGCAACGACCTCGGCTAGCTCGCCGCGTCGCACGGTGCGCTCCGGCTCGAACCGGTACCGTGCGTCGACCGCCATGACCTGCGCCTGAGTCACCGCGAGAATCCAGCGATCGCTCCAGTGGTTCCTGGTGTCGGTGATGATCGGCGTCGCCTTGCCCACCGCGGCGTCACCGAGCAGCTGGCCCAGCCGCACACCGATGAGCGCGGCGAGATCCCCTCGCGTCACGGTCTCGCGTTGGGGAATCGCCTGGTATTCCGGCGGTAACGTCGCCACGCGGCGTCGCTCTCGGACGCGGGCTAGCCGGCTGCTCGTCTCGTCGCTCGGCTCGAGCAGGTCCGCACGCCGGTAGGCGTCCTCGGCCGCTTCCAGGTCGTCGCGTGCCTCATGCAAATCGCCTCTGATAACGAGCGCCGCAACGTCGCTTGGGTCGAGATCATTCGCCCGGCGTACCTGGCGCAGCGCCGCGTCGATGTCGCCCTGTCGCCGCTTGAGCTCGGCCAGCTCCAGATACAGGAAAGCGCTGTCGGGCGATGTTTCGATCACGTGTGCGTACGCCGCCTCGGCCTCTGTCAGCGCGCCCCTTTCGGCGGCCGCCCGTGCCTCCGCGAGTCTGGTCGTCATGACCCGCAACCGCAGCCCGCCAACCGCGCGGACGACCCGTGTCACCCGCGGATCGACCTCAAGTGCGGCCTCGAAGCTGCGCAGCGCACCGGTCAGATTGTCTCCCCGCAAGAGCGCGTCCCCGCGGCCGACGAGCGCCGGAACGTAGGTTGGCGCACGGTCCAGCGCCGCATTGAAGCGAGCAACCGCCTCCGCATGCGCGCCGCGCGCCAGCTCCACCCAACCGAGACCGGCAGTCGCCGGGTAAAACTCGGGGTCACGACCAGTCAGCAAGGTGAACCGTACCTCGGCCGCGGCAACGTTACCGGATTGCAAAAGGGCCCAGGCGTCTCGCTGCCCAGACGTCGACTCGGCGTACTCCGCCGGCACGTCAGGAAAGAGAAAGTCGGGGTATGTCGGCGAGGTAACGACCGGCACCCGTGGGGCGCAGGCCACGGCCCCCAGCACCAGGAGCGCCGCCAGCGATCGCCGGCTCAGGACCATCCGAGTATCTCGTCGAGCGAGAACCCGACGGCATGCCTCGAAGAGGAGGCTAACGATCGCCGTACGCTCACCCACGAGTACGTGATGCACGGTCACCACGCTGCCGCTCACGTGAGAAATTGTAGCACGCGATCCCACGGCACGACACCTTCGCGAACGAGTCGTGGGACGTCGCCGCGCACGTCGACAATGGTCGACGGCGAGCCCCCCGGGGTCGGACCAGCATCGAGCACCACGTCGACCGTCGCCCCAAAAATGTCGACGACCTCCGCCGCCGTGATCGCCGCGGCGCCACCGCTGCGATTCGCGCTCGTGGCGGTGATCGGATAATCGAAAAGACGCGCGAGAGCGCGCGCGACGGCGTTCGCCGGCACACGCACCGCGACCGTCTGCCCCTCGCCGAGGAGTCGGTGGTCGAGCGCAGCTGACGCATCGACAACGAGCGCGAGGGCACCAGGCCAGAAGCGCTGCGCGAGTCGACGGCCTACAGGCGTCAGAATGCCTGCCCCGGTCTCCGCCTGGGCTAGGTCAGCCGCCACGAGCGGTATCGCCATCCCGGTTTGCCTGCGTTTGACGTGAAAGAGTCGAGCGACGGCCGCTGGCTGACGCGGGTCGGCGGCCAAGCCGTACAAGGTGTCGGTCGGATACCCGACCAGGTCGCCCGCCGCTAACGTGCGGGCAGCCACGCCGAGCACGTCGACGTCCGGAGTGTCCGGATCGAGCAAGAGCTGCTTCGCGGCCACTGGAGAGTCGAGAACGATGTCACAGTGCCGGCCGAAACGCAAAACGATTGCGCGCCCGCGTGCGGCTCCCGCGTCACAAAGGCTGAGCGCACCAGGACAAGACGAAGCTCCCGTTTCGCCGGCGCAAACACAAGAAGCAGCCTGTCACGCCGGCCGGCGCCGTCAGAGGATCTCAATCGCGCCTGTGTATTTCGTCCTGGGAAACTGGCTGCCCGAGTCTGGCCAGAACGCGAACAACTCCATCGAATAGCCGCCGGGCTTGTCGGTGGGGAACTTTGCGCTCACCGAAAATCGATTACTGAGCACCTCCGTACAGTCGAAGATATTGTCATCGTTTGAGTCCCCGTATCGCTGAAAGCGCACGCACACAGCGTGATAGGGATGATCCATCAGATTCAGGGTGCCCGACACGGTGATCGTCGTGCCGGCCGGCAAGCAGCCGCCGATCTCTTCGTCCAGCGTGAACCCAACGAGGGCCCGGGTGCCGACCCTGGCGCAGCGCGTTTCCGGGCCCGTTTCGATCTTCGTCGTGCCCTGCAGGATGCCGGCGATGATAATCGCCTCATCGAGCTTCGGATTGATGTCGGTCGCCATCGCCGCGCGGCCTCCGGTGGTTTCGGCGAAGCTCCCGTACCGGCCATAACTCGTCACGCCCCAGTCCTCGCCTAAACGCTTCGCAAAGTAGTTGATGATGTCCATCTCGGTCTTGGGGACCAAACGGTCACGCGACACGTAGACGAGCGCCCGACGGATCGTCGAGACTGCGGGCCCGCTCCGGACGCCATCCGCAGCCATCATGTCGTTGACCGTGACTTCGACGGTGTCCCCGGTGACCTTCGTGCCGACCTCCGGGGCAATGCTCGTCTCCTCGTCGAACTGTCCCTGATCGAGAAAAACCTGATAGGTCGGCAGCTCTTCGGGAGGGGTGAGCCCCATCCGATACAGCGTGAGCGGATTGTAGATGATGAGCGGCATCGTCCGCGCGATCTCGTAGCTGCCGTCCTCCGCTTGGATGATCTCCGTCTCGGCTTCGGTCGTGGCCGAATAGAGGAACTCGTGGGGAGTGGCCATCGGCGTATGCAACTCCGGCTGATGCCCCTTGCGATCGATGACCGACTGCACGGTTAGCGCCGGCGGGCCGACCTGGCCCCACACATTTGAGAATTCGCCGTACTGATGGCCCATCTCGTGCAGCACCGTCGACATTCTCGCCCAACTGCCAGGCGGATATCCCTCGACGCCCTCGAGCACGCCGGCGCTGCCATAGGTCGCACTGTTGTCGAACAGGGGAAGGCCTATCCCAGAAACGGCATTGCGCACGGGACCGTGGAAACCGCCGAAGTCCGCGATCTGCGTCGCCTGGCTCATGACGGCAACGACCTCGTACGCGTCCTGGAAGTGCTCGTAGAACTTCCGCGTGATCTCCGCCTCATTAAGCTCGAGGTCACCGCCGTTGACTCGGGAATCCCCGAAGTCGGCATCAACGATATTGACGGCGTGACTCGCGAACTGCACGCCGTTGTTGATCATCGTCAGTTCAGACCCTGGGATGTTAGGCGGCGCCATGTTGAGGGACACCGAGATTCGGTCCGCGTCCCCCAGGTGTTCGGTGGCGTCGCCAGTCATGATGGGCGCGGACCCTGGCACCACGAATCGCCCCCAGAAGAGCATCGGTGAGTCGACCCCCCATGGCATGCGCCGCAACGTCGCGTGCAGCACGTCGATGCTCCATGTCGGGTTGAACACGCTCACGACGCGCCCGGCCACCTCCTGCGTCCCGATCCGCTGCCATGTCTCGTCAGTGTGACGATCCTCGTCGTCTGCATCGAACCGCTCGAACGTTACGGTCTCGTGATCGCCGAGCACCAGGAAGTTGTTGAAGCCGAAGTCCCCTGTGTGGGTCGGCCGCAGGAACCGCGGAAACTGATCCGCGCGAAGAGGGCGCCCGTCTTCGAGGTGGGTGACCGCCCGGACGCCAGTGAGCGTCCTGCGGAGCAGGGCGAACGTCGTGCCACAATCCCGCAGCGGCTCGGCCCGCCCCGCCGGTACGTCCTGCGACAGAGCAAGCGGCGCGTAGAACTGCGCGAGATCCTGCGCCGTCTGGGGCGTCTGTGTCAGCATCAGGCCGCCTACGACAATGAAGAGTCCACGTCGAAACGATACGGTCGAAGGCATGTGTCTCCTACCAGCAGGCGGCGGGACAGAACCCGAACCTTAGTCTATCTGGATCGGTGTTGACGTTGTCCACCCCAAACACCGCGCATGCGCGGGTCTGCACACGCGTGCCACGATATGCGGTTTCTAGTGTGCCGTGATCGGCTCGATGACCACGACGACGTTGCCGGGTACGGCGGCGTCGGTCGGCGGAACTCCCCGCCCCCAACCATTTTCCATCCCGCCCGTGCACCAGACTGGTCACGCCGAGGCGCTCACACCGCGACGGGTCGATACCCCCTCGGCCACCGTTCCAGTCCAAATAGTACGGATCCGCCAAATCCCACGCATTGTTCCCTGCCACGTCGTCGAAGCGCGTGACGTCGCCCGCCCCATCCTTCTGCCTGCCAGCACTGGAAGCTCCACCGACTGGGACGCGGTCTCGATCGAAAAGTCGCGCTTCGCCAGCGCGGCGAGGAGCGCGTCGACCAGGACGTTGGCGTCCGCCGCGACGACGGTCGTTGGCGGCGACACATTGACGCAGACAACGCCCAAGGTGCGACCCGCGACGAGATACGCTCCTGGGCCCCGGTCCGCGCGCGTTCGAGGCCATGCGCAACACGCACCGTGGCGCGTGGCGGCTCCTGAGCAGGTGCCACGACGGCGGCGACCGTAAGGCTACTGGCCAACAGGGCGCGCCGCCCGTCGAACACAATCATCGGACTTCGATGACCCGATACGACGAACTCGGTTACTGCGCGTTCCTATCGAAGAACGCGTAGGCCTCGAGCTAATCGGTGCTGGCGTCGACAGCTGACAACGTCACCGAGAAGGGGTTCCCGCTCACCGATGCGCAGCTGAAGATCGCATCGCCGACAGACGGATCCAGGGCGAGGCAAACGACGTCGTAGTCGTCACGATCCGTCAGCGTCAGCGAGCCGGTGAGGGTAATATCGCCAACCGGGAGACATCCGGCGATCGGAGTGTCGCAAAGAACGCCGACGAGAGCGCCCGTCGCCACGCCGTGAGACTGCGTGCCCGGGCCCGGCCCGATCGGATCAACGGGCCGTACGATGCCGGTCTCCGAAGTGTCGGTCATCGGCGACGGCAGGGACAGTTCATGCACACCTGCACGGTCGATGCGGTCGTAGGGCCACGAAGTGCGGAGGATCGGCGAGACCAGCCAAGACGAATATCAGCACGACCACGTAGCCCGCGGTCGGGTCGCGCCGCGCTTGCTGCATCCGTTGTTGTCCGGGAACTAGAACCGTAACTCTGCCGCGGCGCTTCGCTCCCGTACGTGGATGGTCTCGATGAACTGCACCCGATGCGGTCGGGTCCGCATCACGACGGAGCTCGTGCGGCAGCCCTCACCAAAGAACCGGACCCCTTTCATCAACGCGCCCTCAGTCACTCCGGTAGCCACGAAGATGATCTGCTCGCCCGATGCGAGGTCGGCGGAGGTGTAGATCTTCTTCAGGTCCGTGATGCCCATCGTGCGCACCCGTTCTTCTTGCTCCGGGGTGTCGATGACCAATCGGCCGTAGATCTCGCCGCCCAGACACCGCATGGCGGCAGCGGTGAGCACTCCCTCTGGCGCCCCGCCGCTTCCCATGACCGCATGGGTCCCGTTGCCGGCCACGGCCGCGCCAATGGCGGCGGTCAGATCGCCATCGCCGATCAGGCGAATCCGCGCCCCGGCCGCCCGGATGTCGGCAATGAGCTGCGCGTGCCGCTCTCGGTCGAGCACGACGACAACGAGATCCGATACAGCACGATCGAGGCACTTCGCAATCTGCTTGAGGTTGTCGGCCACCGGCGCGTCGAGGCTCACCGCCGATTTGGCCCGTGGGCCGACGACGAGCTTCTCCATGTAGAGGTCGGGTGCGTGGAGGAGACCACCCCGCTCCGCCGCAGCCAGCACAGCGATCGCGCGGGGTGCGCCTGTGGCGCACAGATTGGTGCCCTCCAGCGGGTCGACGGCAATATCAATCTCTGGAAGACCTTCTGTTCCCGCAGCACCTTGCCCCACGCGCTCGCCGATAAACAACATCGGCGCCTTGTCGCGCTCGCCCTCGCCAATCACGACCCGGCCGTCGATGGGCACGTGGTCGAGCCGAGAACGCATGGCCTCGACCGCGACATCGTCGGAATGATGGCGATCACCCTGCCCCATCGTGCGAGCGCAAGCGATC
The DNA here is from genome assembly GCA_964646815.1 of uncultured Vicinamibacteraceae bacterium. Taxonomy (GTDB): domain Bacteria; phylum Acidobacteriota; class Vicinamibacteria; order Vicinamibacterales; family UBA8438; genus CAZYFH01. The sequence goes on from CAZYFH010000019.1 coordinate 29,584, forward strand.
GCCGCTTGCTCGACCACGTCGAGGAACGCCAACGACAAATCCGTCCCGGGAGACGACGTCATGCCCGCGCCATGTCTCGATAGGGTGGCAGCGCACATCGCGTCGGTTTGTCGACCCTATAGCCGAGTACGTAGTCCGCCTGCATGAGCTTGTGAATTTCTCTCGTCCCTTCGTAGATGACAGCACCCTTGCAGTTCCGGTAGAACCGCCCAACGGGGTATTCGTCGGAGTAACCGTTGGCACCGTGGATCTGCACGGCATCGCCCGCCGCGCGTTCCGACGCGACGGTCGAAAACCACTTGGCCAGCCCGGTTTCACGCGTGTTTCGCTGACCGCGGTTCTTCAGCCAGGCCGAGCGCTGCCACAGCAGTCGGCCGGCCTGATAGTCCGACTCCATCTGGGCGATCATCTCCTTCACGAGTTGGTGGCGCCCGATCTCCAAGCCAAACGTCTTGCGTTCCCTCGCGTACGCGGCGCTGGCATCGCGGCACGCCCGAATCAATCCAGTCGCACCGGCCGCCACGCTCAGACGCCCCTGATCGAGGGCAAACATGGCGATCTTGAACCCCTCCCCCTCACGCCCGATCAGGTTGCCCTTGGGCACCTCCACCTCGTCCATCTTGAAATAGCCTGTGTTCCCGGCGAGGATGCCCCACTTCTGGGTCAAGGTCCCGCTCGAAAACCCCTTAAAGCCTCGCTCGACCATGAAGGCGCTGATGCCCGACACGTCGCGCCTGCGCTTCTTCTCCAGATCGCTGTAGGCGAAGACGAGAAAATGGTCGGCCACGTCGCCGAGCGAGATCCACATCTTCTCGCCGGTGAGGACGTATCGATCGCCTCGCTTGATAGCAACCGTCTGGATACCGCGCACGTCGCTGCCGGCCTCAGGTTCCGTGAGCCCATAGCTGGCGATCTTGTGTCCTTGTGCCTGGGGCACGAGGTAGCGCTGCTTCTGTTCCTCCGTTCCCCACGTCAACAGGCTCAGGCAATTCAGCGCCACGTGCACCGACAGGATGACGCGGAGCGAGGTATCCACATACTCGGCCTCTTCGCAGGCTAACCCCAGGCTCAGGTAGTCCATGCCGGCGCCGCCGTACTCGGTCGGGACGCAAACGCCGAGCAAGCCAAGTGAGGCCATCTGCGGAAGGATGTCCGGATCGAAACGATGCTCGTGATCCAGTTCGCGGATGCGCGGCGCAACCTCGCGCGCACCCCACTCGCGCACCGATTGCTCCAGCAGTCGGTGTTCGTCCGATAGTTCGAGATCGAACATGTACGTCAGTTCCCTGGACAGACAACTCGGGTCAAGCGAGGCTGACCGTAACCGGTGCGCCGCGGTTCAGCCCGAGTCGCTCGGCAGCACTCGTCGAGTTGGCCGCAAACTCGAGGTGATCGGTGCTACCGAATAGTGCGCACACTTCGTCTCCCCCGATGTCCGCGTAGGTTTCCACGAGCCTCCCGATGTCGTGCGCTCCGGCGGCGATTTGGATCGTCCCGATCTGGGCGAGGCGCTCGAACGCCCGGCGATTGATGTTGGTCACCAGGTTGCCGAAGTGATCGACGCGCAGCACCTCACCAGTGATGCGCCCGTTCTCGGATGCGGCCACCGGAATCTCCAGCAAGCGGTAGTCGGTGATCGGCCGCCCGAGTGCAGACAGCTGAATCCCCTTCGCCACCCACGCCGCCGCGGGCGCGAACCGATCCCGTCCCTCGAACGTGCGGCTGACCGTCGGTCGCGCGTACCGGCGCTCCGTGAGCTCGACGACCCGTTTAGGCGGCGCCTCCTGAAACACTGACGTGAGCACGCCGTTGTCTGGAGCGACAAAGCGGTACTCGCCGATGTCAGCCGCCAGGCCACGTCGCGCTGAGCCGACGCCCGGGTCGACCACCACCAGGAAGACGGTGCCGGTGGGAAAGAACCGATACGAGGCCGCTAGCTCGAGACCAGCTGTCAGGACGTCGTGAGTCGGCACGTCGTGTGAGATGTCGACTAGGGTTGCATCCGGACAGATGCCCAAGACGACACCCCTCATCGCGCCTGCATAGTGATCCCGTGTGCCGAAGTCGCTCAACAGTGCGACGACTGGACGCGCCATAGTGTCTGTCCCTGACCTAATGCCCGACCTTACGAAACAGCATCTCCCGCATGCGATGTGTCAGCAGGAACGAATCGGCAACCGCCAACCCGTTGAACATCCGGGTCACCTCGCGGCTCTGGAGCACACGCTGCTGCACGTGCTGGCTGGCGCAGAACCTATGACGAAGTGTCGTGTGATCGACGATCTCGTATTTCGTATGGCCTCGCGCGGCCCGCGTCTCGGTGCTGAACATGACCAGCAGCACTCCGCCCGGCCGCAAGATACGCGTGAACTCATCGGCGAGTGCCTGCCCCCTAGTTATGTCCACCCGTTCGAGCACATCCCAACAGAGCACGCCATCAACCGTCGCATCCTCCTGCGTGCTCCTCAAACGAAGACTCGTCGCGGGGTCGTCGCCGCCGTCCTGTCGTGCCAGCCGCTCGAGCTCGACGGACAGATCCTCCAGCAATAGCTTGCAACCGAGCTGCTCGCCGAAAAACGTTACGTTGGCGCCGACGACCGCCCCGATGTCGAGCACCACCGGCGCGTCCCGGCCACGCAGTGAGTCGAGGAATCTCCCTAAGCCCCGCGTCGGAAACACGCCGTCCCCACCGTCTCTGACCACCAGTGACCCACGCTCCAACGTTGCCCAGAACGTGCCGCGACGCCCTCCGAAGCGAGAGACCAGATCACTGATTTCGCGCACCCTTCCCCCGCCCAGCACGACGTCTCACCATGAATCCGTTCGGCACACAGCGTGAGCGGTACCGGCGCCACGGGCTAGCCGACCACAGGGGACGCGTAGGATGCCGCCTGGTTCCTAGGTCAACCGCGAGCGTTCGCTCCAGCCGTTGGAGGCGAGGGAGCCCGCTTTACTGGGGAGGCACCGCGTGCCGCTGGTTGCGCCTGGGCGCCGGTGGCCGGCGAGCGCTGCATGTCGATGCTGCCTCGAAAGTGAGCTCCCTCGGCGATGGCCACACGCGGAGCCGTGATGTCGCCGTCGACCGAACCATTCTCCCGAATGTTGACCTTGTCAGTCGCCGTGATATTGCCGGCGACCTCCCCAAGGACGATGGCCGACTTGGCGAACACCTCCGCCTTGATCTTGCCGTTCGGACCGATCGTGAGGACATGCTGTCGGAGCTCGATCTTGCCGTCCACCTGTCCTTCGATAGTCAGGTCCTCGCTACCGTTCAACTCGCCCTTGATTACGACCGATTTCCCGATATTCACGACGTCCCTTTCAATCGAGCGCGACGCCTCAGCCCCAGGCCGACGTGTCGGCGCCGGTGCTGGTGACCGCTTCGCTTCGCGGCCGGCGGCGCCGGCTGCCGGCTTGACCGACTCATCCCGTTTCCACATGAGACTCTCCACTCTGGATGGCGCAAGCAGCGTGAGCGCTGTCGCACGCCGTCGCGTCCCGCCAGTATATTAGAGGCCTTCCAATCCTGTCTAGTCCTTTCATTGCTGAGGGTTAGGGGTAATGATAAGATCAAGTAGCTGTGCGGATCTACCTTGATCACAATGCCACAACCCCGGTCGAGCCGACAGTGGCCGACGCCATCGCCGACGCCCTCCGAAACTGCTTTGGCAACGCGTCGAGCGTGCATGCGTTCGGGCAAACGGCCAAAGCTGCTCTCGACGAGGCACGTGGGCGCGTCGCGACGCTGGTCGGCGGTGAACCCTCGGAGATCGTCTTTACGAGCGGCGGCACGGAGTCAGATAACCTCGCGATTCGCGGGGTAATGGAGGTCGCGCCGAGTGGCCGGCGCCACCTGATCGCCTCCGCGATTGAGCACGAGGCGGTGCTAAACACCCTCAAGGCGCTGTTGGTCCGCGGGTGCACATCGACGCTTCTACCTGTCGACGCCAGTGGTGTCGTCGACCCAGCTTCTCTCCGGGACGCCCTGACGCCCGAGACGGCCCTCGTATCCGTCATGCACGTCAACAACGAGATCGGTACCATCCAGCCGATCGCGGAACTAGCGCGACTCGCGCACGAGCAGGGGGCGCTGTTTCACACTGATGCTGTCCAATCAGCCGGCAAGCTCGCGCTCGACGCGCCCGCGCTCGGGGTCGACCTGTTGTCGCTCTCCGCGCACAAGTTCAACGGGCCAAAGGGGGTCGGGGCCCTGTGGATCCGGCGGGGCTCACGGGTGGTGGCGGCGATGACCGGTGGGCGACAGGAACGGAACCGCCGTGCGGGTACTGAGAACGTCCCAGCGGTCGTCGGTCTCGGCGTCGCCGCTCGGATTGCAACGGCGCAACTCGACTCCGAGGCGGCGCGGATCGGCTCACTGCGCGACCGGCTCGAGCGTGGCGTGCTCTCGCGCGTGCAAGGCACTGCCGTCAACGGGGCGCCGAATCTGCGAGCGCCGACAACATCCAACATCAGCTTCGATGGCGTCGAAGCCGAGGCGCTGCTCATCGCACTCGATCTGGAGGGCATCGCTGTCTCGACCGGATCGGCCTGCTCCTCTGGTCGGCTGGAGCCGTCCCACGTCCTGAAAGCAATGGGCCTGGCCCCGCATCGCGCGCAGAACTCCATTCGCTTCAGCCTGGGCCTAGAGAACACCCGGGACGACATCGATCGCGTGCTCGACGTCCTCCCCCCCGTGGTCGAGAAGCTGCGGACGCTGGCGCGCTCAGGCGCACGCGCCCGCGCGTAGCCTTGCGCCCGAGTCTGCCTCGACGGTGTTCTCGATCCGACAGCCGGGTCGCCCCGCCGGGACGCCCCACCTCTGCCGAGCCCCTGGTCACCGGCCTCAAGCCTCCAGTACGCTTGCCCCATGCGCATCGTGGCTGCCATGTCTGGCGGCGTCGATTCATCGGTTGCGGCAGCAATGCTCTCAGCCGAGGGGCACGACGTGGTCGGGTTGTCGATGCAGCTCTACGACCAGCAGGAGGGCGACGTTCGCTTCGGCTCGTGCTGCACGCTCGACGACCTGCATGATGCGCGACGCGTCGCCGCGCGCCTCGGCATCCCGCATTACATCGTCAACTTCGAGCGTCAATTCGAGGATCGCGTAGTATCACCCTTCGTCGCTGACTACGCGGCCGCCCGCACGCCGATTCCGTGTATTCGCTGCAACAGCGATTTGAAGTTCAGCCATCTGCTCGACCGAGCGCGCGGGCTCGACGCGGACTGCGTCGCGACCGGGCATTACGCGCGCGTCCAACGCGGCAACTCCGGTGGACTCCCTGACGACCCGCCATACATCCTCCGCCGCGCTTCGGATCGCTCGAAAGACCAGTCCTATTTCCTCTTCTCCCTCACGCAGGAGCAGTTGGCGCGGGCCCGATTTCCGCTGGGTTCGCTGTCCAAGGACGACGTGCGGCGCTATGCGCGCACCCAGGCGCTCGCCGTGGCCGACAAGCCCGACAGTCACGAGATCTGCTTCGTCCCCGATGGCGACTATGCAACGTTTGTCGAACAGCGAGCACCGACGCTCCGCGGCGGCCCCGTCACGGATTCGACTGGACGGGTGCTCGGAAACCACGGCGGCGTTCACCGCTACACCGTCGGCCAGCGGCGGGGCCTCGGCCTCGCCAGCTCGGTCCCGCTCTACGTCACGGCGCTCAACGCAGAGACCCGGACCGTCACCGTCGGTCCACGCGACGCCCTAGAGCGGACGACGCTGACGGCATCCGACGTGAACTGGATCGGGGCCACACCCGAGCCGGGACATCGCATCACCGCGCAAATCCGCCACCGGCACCCCGAGGCCACGGCGCGTGTCTGGCCGCTCGACGGGGATCGCCTTCAGCTGAAATTCGACACGCCACAGACGGCGATTGCTCCTGGGCAGGCGGCGGTGCTGTACGACGGCGACGTGGTACTCGGTGGGGGGTGGATTGATTAAGTAGACGGGGGTTGCACCCCCACGCGCCGTACGCGCCTTAGCCGAGAATATCGCTCCCTCCTCCGCCGCCGTGGCCACTTTGGTGCTCTAGATCGCTCCTCTCGACCCCATGATTCGGCCGTCTACGCCTATGCGCGGATACGGCTGCGAACAGGGAGGACCGTTACACGCGGGCTCGGCACGCTATCGGATCGTGGAACCCCTCGAGCGGGGAGACATGGGTGAAGTCGTCCTCACCAACGACACCTAGTTGGGCCGTAAGGTCGCAATCAAGTTTCTCACCGAAACCTTCGAGGCGGACGAGACCGCGCGGGAACGGCTACATCAGGAGACGCGCTCCGCTGGCGCGCTCGACCATCCCTACGTGTGCAAGATCCACGAACTTGCAGAACTCAACGGTCGCACGGGACTCGTCAAGGACCGCGTCACGGGCGAGACGCCCCACGCGTGACTGCGGCAAGCGCCACCGTCACCAAAGGAGGCCCTTGAGATCGCCAGCGAAGTGGCCAGGCGATCGAGGCGGGTCATCAGGGAGTATCGCGCCGAATTCGGGCGAGCGGACCGCGTTGCCGCCGCCCTCCTGAAGCCGGCTGATTGGGTCGGGCTCGTGTACGCGGGAGGACTCACGCGAACGTGGCGGGTCGGAAGCCCGGCCGCCACCGTCGAACGGGCCGTGACCTCGATCAGTGAAGAGATCGACCGCCAACGACTCATGAATTTTGGCTTGCTCCCGTTCATGCTACTCATGATGGCGACCGTGCTGACGTGGCGCGGCAAGTGGCCCGAGTCTGAACGGTACTATCAGGAAGCGCCCCCGACGAACCGCAGTAAACATGGCCCATACGTTCACCTTTGCGCTGCTGCTCGCGCGCGCCAGTTCGGCGATCCCGCAGCGGTCGAAGAGAGGCTGTCGGTCGACGTGGCTGCCCGAACGGGCGTCGACAACACCGCCGGTACGTGGGAGCAGCTACTCAATATCGTCGAAGGGCGAGCCATCCTCGGCGAACGAGACGCGGCCGCTGGCCTCTATCCCGTTTTCTTGGAGGGATCGGACACGGGCGTCGTCATGACCAGATACAACCGGTCGCCGGTACCGTGGCCGCCTGCGGCCAGCACTGGGGTGCCGCCCAGGAGCACTAAGAGACCGCCTTGAAGCAGGCCCACAACCTCCTGCACGAGAATCGCCTAGCCCGAGGTCCACCGCTGGGACGCGCAGATGCTCCTCGACCGCAACGAAGCGGGCGATCACGACAAAGCCCGGACGCTCCTCGGCGAGGCGATCGACCAATATCGGACCATCGGGATGCCGAAACATCTAGAGATGGCGGAGCGGATGCTGGCGTCCACCTGTCACGCGCGCCCTGCGGTGTCAGAAGCCAACCCTTTCGCCCTGAATAGGCTGGTGGCGTTGAGGGGAAGAGGGCCTTGGCGATTCGACGCCGTGGCCGCGGCTATCGATCCAACAGCCGTTGGAGGCTTGCCGTATCGCGGAGCCGAACACCGCTCCGGAGCGGGTCCACCGCCGATCATGGCCTCTTTGATCCGTGGCCGTCAGATTCCCCCGAGCCCAACTAGACAGCCGTGCCCGCTGTCGCTATTCACACGTTGATCGCCGGAGGACCGAGGGAGGGTCAGCGCAGGCACCGTTTACAGGAAAGCCGGCCCCCGATGCCGGAGCGATACCCGCGGCCACGACGTCGGAGACACGGATCAGCGAGCGGCGCCTTGAGTTTCCTCGGCTGCGCCCGCGCGTTCATCTTCTGGCAGGCTCTCCAGATACCGCTCGGCGTCGATCGCCGCCATGCAGCCTGACCCCGCGGCAGTCACCGCCTGACGATAGACGTGATCCTGCACGTCACCGCACGCAAAGACCCCACGTACGCTGGTTTCGGTCCCGCGCTGCGGCACGATATAGCCGTTGGCGTCAAGCTCCAGCTGCCTAATCACGAGGCTGGTGTTCGGAGTATGACCGATGGCGATAAATACGCCGTCGACGGGCAGTTCCTTGGTGACATCGGTCTTGACGTTGCGTAGCACAACGCCTGTAACGACACCCTGCACGGTGTCCTTGACCTCGTCGAGGACGGTGTCGAGTTCGAATGAAATCTTGGGGTTACTCCGCGCCTTGTCCTGCATGATCTTCGATGCGCGGAACGCCTCGCGCCGATGCACGAGCGTGACCTGTGAGGCGAACTTCGTGAGGAACGTCGCCTCCTCCATTGCCGAGTCGCCTCCGCCCACTACCACGATCGGCTTGTCTCGAAAGAAGTAACCGTCACACGTCGCGCAAGTCGACACGCCGTGACCCATGAGCGCACGCTCGGACGGCAGCCCAAGCAGGCGCGCTGACGCACCGGTCGCCAGGATCAGTGCCCGCGCGTGATGCGCGCCCTCGCTTGTCGTGATCGTGAACGGCCGACGCGATAGATCGAGTTCGGTCACGTCACCACGCACGATCTCGGTGCCGAACCGTTCCGCCTGCGCCCGCATCTCGGTCATCAGCTCGGGACCCATGATGCCGTCCCGAAAGCCTGGATAGTTCTCGACCGCGGTGGTCAACATCAGCTGACCGCCAGACTCAAGACCTTCGATGAGCAGCGGGGCTAGGTTGGCGCGCGCCGCGTACAGCGCGGCCGTCAATCCGGCCGGTCCCGACCCGATGATAATGACGTCTCTCATGGTTGCCCTCGCGCGATTGCCAGCAGGTCGGCATACTCTTGGACGTACCGCGCGGCCGACACGGTCCAGGAGAAATCGCGCCGCATCCCAGCCCGTTGGACCAGCCGCCAGCGATCGTGGTCGCCGTACACCCGAATGGCGTCACGGAGCGTGGCCAGCATTGCCGACGCGTCGAATTCGTGAAACTTGAACCCGGTCCCGGTGCCGGTCCGCTCGTCGAGGTCGTCGACCGCGTCATCAAGACCACCGGTCGCACGCACGATAGGCACCGTCCCGTAGCGCATACTGTACATCTGATTGAGCCCGCACGGCTCGTAGCGCGACGGCATCAGGAACATGTCGGCGCCCGCCTCGACCAGATGCGCGAGCGCCTCGTCATACCCAATCTGCACCGCGATGGTGCGCGGAAACCGCTCGGCCGCCATGCGCCACATCTCCTCGTACTCCGGGTCGCCGCTGCCAAGCACGACAAAGGTCGCCCCCAATTCGCCAAGCTCCGTCAGCCCATCGCGCACAAGATCGAAGCCCTTCTGATACACGAGCCTCGATATCAGGCCGATCGTCGGTCGCTCGGCGTCGGCGCCGTCCACGGGAAGTTGGAACCGCCTGAGCAGCTCGCGTTTCGCGGCGCGCTTGCCGTCAAGGTCGCGGGCGGAGAACGGCGCGGGGATGTGCCGATCATGGGCTGGATCCCATGCTTCGACGTCGATGCCGTTCAGGATGCCCCGCAGCGCTGCCCGACGGGCCTGCATGATGCCCTCGAACCCATAGCCGTATTCCGGAGTGAGGATTTCACGCGCATACCCTTGGCTGACGGTCGTGACCCCGTCGCTGAAATTGATGCCGCCCTTCAGGAAGCTCACCTGGTCCCAGAACTCCAGCCCCTCCATCGAGAAGGCACGTGCCGGCAGATCCACGGCGCCCATCGTCTCGACCCCAAACAACCCTTGATACGCAATGTTGTGGATCGTGAACACCGTCGCCAGCCGTGCGAACACCGGATGCGCACCAAACAGCGTGCGAGCGTAGACGGGCACCAGACCCGACTGCCAGTCGTGCGCATGGATCACATCTGGCGGGCGGCGGGCGCGCAGCACCAATTCGAGCGCAGCCCGCGCGAGGAGGGCGAACCGTACCGCGTTGTCGGGGTGGTCGCGGCCTCCGCTCCCGTACACTCCATCGCGGTCGTAGAGTTCGTCGCATTCAATCAAGACGACCCGGGCGCGCGCACCCAGCGACCGCTCCACGAACCCGACGTCGTACCAGTGGCCGCCCAGCGAGAGGTGGCACCGAGCGTACGGCGCGGCGACCCATCCGACCTCGCGATACAGCGGCAACACCAACGTAACCTCGTGGCCGAGACGACCGAGCGCGGTCGTCAGCGAACCGGCGACGTCGGCCAACCCGCCGGTCTTGACGAAGGGAAGTGCCTCGGACGCCACCATCAGAATGGACAGTGGTGCGCGGTCACTGCCGGTCGTGTCGACGTGGGGCGCGGGCGGAGGCGCTGGCATGGACACGAGGTGGATGTGGTGCAGCGAGAGTACCTAACCCCAGCGTTTACTTGGGTTGATGCGCCTCGCTTGTTCTGGACACCGAGGGCTGCGCCATCCGCAATCCACCCAGTGAACTCTGGGGTTAGTCGGCGCCGCGGAGACCGGGGATGATGAGCGAGCGGCCCTTGGTCGAGACCCAGGTGACCAGACGACGCACCTCGGCGAAACGCCCCGAATTCGAGCGCGCCCCGAGGACCACAAACGCGAGCGGGTCGCTCCCGGGCAGTTTCACCACAGCGGCTAGGCAATACCCGGCCTCGTCGATATAGCCGGTCTTACCGCCCTGCACGAAGTGGCGACCACGTAGCAGACGATTGGTGTTGCGCACGGTCAACCGGCGTCGGCTCGTGCGTAGCCGATAGGACAACTTGCGCATGATGCGCGCAATCGTCGGGTCGTCACTGGCGTGGGAAATCAATCGAGCCAGGTCGTATGGCGACGCGATGTTGCGCTCGTCGAGACCGGACGACTCGACGAAGTTCGTCCGCTCTAGTCCCAGCGCGGCGGCCTTGCGGTTCATTTGCTCGACGAAGCCTCGGGTACCCCACGAGGAGACGCGCGCAATAGCACGGGCGGCCGCATTGTCGGAGGCCACCAACGCGAGGTGCAGCAGGTCGTTGAGTGAGATCCGCTCGCCGCGCCGGAGATAGGTCGTCGACGCCCGGCGCACGTCACGTCGTGAAACAACCACGTCCCGCGATAGATCGGATTGGTCGTCGACCAGCACGAGTGCCGTCATGACCTTGGTAATGCTGGCGATGGGTCTCGGCTCGAGGCCGTTCGAGTCCCAGAGCACCTCATGCGTCTCGGGGTTGTAGAGGATGGCGGCCTGGGCCCGCACGTGCGGACTGGGCAGGTCGCTCAGGTCTCGAAAACGCAGAGTCGCCGGCGCTGATTCGACCGCGGCAGGCGGGGCGACCCAGAGTGTCTCGGCGGGCTCCGCCAGCTCAACGTCGGGGGTACGACTGAAACGGCCGAAGCTGAGGAGAAACGCTCCGAGCGCAACGAGCACCGGCACGAGCAGCGACGATCCAGACCCGCGACGCCGGCGCATCTACGCTAAGACCTCCTGAGTGGCGGTCCGTGGGTGGGAGAGGTTTGGCCCCCCCCTGCAAAAAATATCGGCGATTGTAACAGACTGCTCCTTCACTACGGCTCGGTGAGCGCCACTGCCAAAAGGATCGCACGCTGCGACCCGAGTGCCGAATCGCGCATGTCGAAGGTCTCGTGCAGCGCGTGGGCCCCCGAGCCGCGCCCGCCCCCGTCGATGGTAATTGCAGGGATCCCGAGGCTCATCGGGAGGTTGGCGTCGGTGGAACCGGTAGACAGCCGCACGGGTAAGCTGAGTGTCTCCGAGACGGCCAGTGCCGCGCGCACCCCGGAAGTCGAGAGGACGCGCCGCGCGAGTTCCTCGGGATCGTCCTGCCCGAACGCAAGCGTTACACCCGAAGCAACGAGGATGATTGCCGCACTCGCGCGTCTCGCCAAGTAGACACCCCGCGACTCGCCTGCCGCGCGTGTGGTGCGCTCGCTCACAAGTCCTCGATCGTCAAGATGATAACGGAGGGCGACCACTTCTTGACATACGCCGGATAGATCGGGCTGCCCTGCCCCACAACAGGACACGCACTAGCGACGAGGACGCGTCGTCCTCGGGGCAGCGTCGGGTCCTGCAGAGGCACTGACCGTGGCACGTAAGTTGCTCTTTGAATAGTCCTCTCAAGGAGGAGACGCAATGCCGCTGTTTCGACACGTCGGATTTACCACGTTATCGTGCGGGTGTCTGGTCGGTCGATATCGCGACCTCGCGATCGACCGCAAGGTCGACTACATCGAAGAGAAAGGGATCCGGTGCTGGTCGAGTGACCACCAGCGCAATCAGCGCGCATCGACCGGGTTGGCCGGCGACGACGCGACCGACGCCCCCACCGTCCCGGAAGCGGCGCATGCGTAGCTCCCGAACACTACGCCAGCCTGGCTAGGGTCGCGGTGCCGCTGCCGCGACGCTGGCACGTTCGTAGGTGTAGTGGGTCCGCGACTGCACGTCGACGTCCTCGCGGTCTACTTCGATCCGCAGGCGGCGGGTCCGCGCCGTCGGATCGGCGTTGCCGGAGTAGAAACCGATCACGTAGTAGTCGCTCGTCTCCGCGTCAATTTCCTTGAACAGATTTTCGAAGTTGTTGGTGTTCACGAGCGCCCTCCCGCCGGTCAGCTCTGCCAGCGTGCGAAGGCTTTGCGTCGTCTGGTAGACCCACTCGTCGTACTCCTGTCTCGGCCCGTTGTAGTCGACATCGGGGCCGACCATCAATCCGCGCGGATCGACGGTATAGAACGAGGCGTTGGCGCGGTTCGCGGCCTTTGCGAGCTCCGCGAGCTCTATGGAGAGGTCGAGATCGCTGAACACAGCGCCCTCGCGCTCCAAACGATTGAAGGGGTCGTAGTTGTAATCCATCATATTGAACCCGGCCCTCGCATTCGAGCGGCCTCGGGCATTCTGCATATCGCGCGCAAATGGGTCGCGTTGAATGACCCGTTCGTACTCGAACGGGTTGAAGTCGTAGCCCTGGCTGATATAGATGACCGCCTTGCGCCTGTTCCGCACCTTCTCAAGACTCCGTACGAGGTCATAAGCGGTCTTGAAGGCCATGTGCGCCCGCCACCGCAGCTCTTCAGGTCCGCGAGGACCATCCATGAGGTCATTGATCAACTCCGTCGCGTTGAAGCCGTCGCCCACAATCCGCTCCATCGCGGAATAGAGCTGGCTCCGGTCGTAGTTCAGGTCGATCCTGATCCCGGACGGCCCGGTCGCGACGACTCCGTAGAGGTCGCCTTCATGAATCAGCGTGTCGAACATCTTCTCGAAGACCTGTCGTGTCTTCGGGGTCTTGTTGGCCTCGATGTGCAGGTCATCCACGATGATGACGAAAATCCTGCCTGCCGTGTCGTTCAGTGGCCGTGACGGCGGCAAGATGATCCCCTCCTGCACCGGGGGTGGTGGCAGGAGCTGGTTGTAGACCCGGCCGCCGTGCACCAACACCAGCGACGCCACCTCGCGCGCGAGATCGTCCTCAAAGATCGTGAAGTCGTCCTTCGTCAGGTCTGGAAGAAACACGCCATCACCGTCGCGAACGATGACATCCGTCGTCACCAACGTCACACCGGACCGGAAGACAGCAGGGTTCTGCGTGTCCGGGTCGGCCGCGATCCGCGAGTCCGGTGCGGCGGACCCCGGCGGCCCCTGGGCTGCCACCATGGCACCGAGCGCCCAGACTCCGCCCACGACCAACACGCCACGCCAGCGTCGGCTTCGAGGTGTGTGTCCCTGCATGACTGCCATTATAGCAAAGCTCCTTCGCGGCTATAGACGCGCTAAGTCGCTGGTTGGTCTGGTGTTCAGACGATCATGATTGCGGCGAGTCGTCCCGGCCGGCCTCGCCGCCTTCCTGCCGCCGACGACTCGCACCTCCGCGACGGCGGCGCGGGCGCCGTCCGAGCGCCTGCTTAATCTCCTCGACGTTGGCTTCGAAGTGCTCGATCCCGCGCACAATGGCCTCACCCTCCCGCCACCCGTCCGGATTCAGTGCCTCGACCCGAGCTTCCATCGCGTCGCGCACATTCGGCGCCGTCCGCTTCTCGGCCAGCCGGGCGCGCAACTCCGCATAACGGGCCCGGATACGGGCGAGCGCGTCGTCCCCAATCAACCCCGCGACCGGGTGCCGCCACTCGACCTCGCGCTCGCCATCCCCCGTTACGGCGACGTCTGCGTCTCCCTCGACGAGGCCGACGGCTTCGGCCGTTCCGTCATCGGGATCATTCGGTTGAGCGTCGACCGGGGCCGCAGGAAGCGTCGCCCGCGGACGCGAGCGGTCGGGGGCGAAAGGCCTCCTCGAGGCGCCGCCCTCGGACGTTCGCTTCGTGGGTCTCCGCGGGGCGTTGGGCCGCACGCGGAGCATCTTGGTCCAATCGAACGCCAGATCGGGGTTGCTTTCCTCGATGGCGCGGATTGCTTCTTCATCGAGCGGCAAACGACCCACCTTGACGTTGGGCGGTGTGCGGAACCAGTAGAGCACACGGGGGCGCGTACGGTCCCCGCTCCGAAACCCGTGCAGCACGTACGTGTTCTCGTAGCCGCGTTTGTCACGGGAAAACCGGAGGAACGGCATGCGGCTACCTATTGGCCGGGGCTTCGCTCCGGCCCCCCCGCGGGGACCCCGAGAGCCCCACTCCTCGGCCGCGGGGCGCGCACGTGCGAGCCCTGGCCGTCACCGGCAGCCACGAACGCGCGCTGAATCCTCGTTTCGCGCCGCATAGCGGCCTATGGGCGTTTTACGCTCGACCGCTTCGCCGTCTGGCGCTTGGCCTTCCCCGGCGACACGGCCGTCTTCGACGACCGGGTCTTGCGAACCGCCTTGGCGGTCCGCCGCGACGCAGCACGCGTCGAGGTCCCCGCCTTCCGAGTGGTTCTGCTGGTCTTCGCGGGCTTGGCCGCTCTGGCCTTTGTCGACTTCTTGGCCTGCTTGGCTCCCTTGGCTCGGTTGCCTTTCGAGACGGTAGCCTCCTTGGCCGAAGCCTTGCGAGGCTTCCCGGTCTTGCGGGCCATCGTGGCCTTGGCAGTCGCCTTTGTCTTGCGGGCCATCGTGGCCTTGGCAGTCGCCTTTGTCTTGCGGGCCATCGTAGCCTTGGCAGTCGCCTTTGTCTTGCGGGCCATCGTGGCCTTGGCAGTCGCCTTTG
>CAZYFH010000019.1:44590-68093 GCA_964646815.1 uncultured Vicinamibacteraceae bacterium
TCTTGCGCGCCTTCGCCGCCCGAGTCGCCGCGGCAGATCGATGGACCATCGAGAATCGCACCTGCCGTCCAATCGCGTAGTAGGCCCAGATCTCGGTGAACGCGATCCGGTTGTCCTCGCATAACCGGCGTGCAATATCGGCCGCGCCGGCGGGCACGTACAGATAGAACGCGCCACGGATCTTGGCGAAGTGCGCCCACTGAGCCATCGCTTCAAGAAGGTTGACCGACTCGGTGGTCTCAACCTCGACGACACCGTGCAGACGCCTGCCGTGCTCTGTGCTCGTCAACACGAGGTCTGGATACACGGGCCGGGATTCCGCGCGCACGGACGCGGTCTCCTCTTGTCCATGGTTGATCGCCACCGAGAAGCGCCGGCGCAATCGGCCCTGAAGCTGGCGGATAACCCGATCGTGTTCGAACTGCTCGCGAATAGGTCGGAGAAGAATGGGGGACACTGAGAAACACACAACAATAGCATGGATGGCGCTCGCTTGAGGAACAGGGGTCGGACGCGCAGAATCTGGGCATTGTGCTTGCCGTCGCGGCACGGAGAGTCGAATCGACTGCCATTCCAATCGTGTATGACGATCAGTGTGTGACGGACACCTTTGCCCGCATGCTCCGCCTCGACGGCTCTACGGTCTACACCGCGATCACCCCTGAGTCGGGACTGACCCTGGCCGCCGAGAAGCGGCCCCGCGCCATCAATCTCGACCTGCGGATACCCATCGTCATGGCCTCCAGTTCCTCGAGCTGCCCCGGCTCAGCGGCAACTGCGCGACGCGGAGGTCGCGATTGTCACCGGTGACTACTTCGTCGACGAAAGCATCACCGAGCAGCTCGAGCCCCTCGGGGCCTCGGTACGATTCGAGCCACTGT
Source organism: uncultured Vicinamibacteraceae bacterium (assembly GCA_964646815.1). Taxonomy (GTDB): domain Bacteria; phylum Acidobacteriota; class Vicinamibacteria; order Vicinamibacterales; family UBA8438; genus CAZYFH01. Next base: position 45,472 of record CAZYFH010000019.1, read on the forward strand.
GGATCGTTGATCTCGTCACCATCGCACGCAGCCTGACCATGTCCTGAAACCGCCGGTCGCGTCCGCGCTTCGCCGAACCTGCCCCCTCCCCTGTTCTGGTGCTCGTAGTACGATGGCCAGAGTGAACGATCGGTTTCTGCGAGCGTGCCGGCGCGAACCCGTCGACGTGACGCCCGTCTGGTTCATGCGGCAGGCCGGGCGGTACATGCCCGAATACCGCGCGCTCCGCGAGCGTCATACGCTGCTCGACATCTGCGCGCACCCGGAGCTCGCGACCCAGGTAACGCTCCAGCCGGTCGACCGCCTAGATGTCGACGCGGCGATTCTTTTCTCCGATCTGCTGCTTCCGCTGGCGCCCATGGGTATCCCGTTCGACTTCGTGAAGGGCGAAGGCCCGGTTATCCACAAGCCCGTGCGCTCGCCGGCCGACATCGATCGACTGCGCGCCTTCGAGCCCAGAGATGCACTCGACCACGTACTCACGACCATCCGGCTACTGCGGCGGGAACTCGAAGGCCGGGTCCCGCTCATCGGCTTTGCGGGCGCCCCCTTCACGCTGGCGTCCTACGCGGTCGAGGGCGGTCCGTCGACCAACTACGCGCGCACCAAGGCGCTGATGTACGGAGAACCGGCGGCCTGGCACCGCTTGTGCGACGCGCTGGCGTCAGCCGTCGGGAGCTATCTCGTCGCGCAGGTCGAGGCGGGCGCGCAGGCCCTGCAGCTGTTCGATTCGTGGATCGGCGCCCTCGGCCCCTCGGACTACCGGGAGTTCGCCCTGCCGCACACACGCCAGATCCTTGCGACGGCAACTGAGACCGGCGTCCCCGTGATTCACTTTGGCACCGGTACGGCGACCCTGCTCGAGGTGATGTCCGAGGCAGGGGGCGACGTCATCGGTATCGACTGGCGGATTCCGCTGGACGAAGCGTGGGCGCGAATCGGCGACCAGCGTGCCGTTCAAGGCAACCTCGACCCAACGTTGCTCCTCGGCCCAACCGACCGCCTGCTGTACAGCGCTCAGGACGTGCTTGAGCGCGCCGGTAAGCGGCCCGGCCACATCTTCAATCTGGGACACGGGATTCTGCCAGAAACGCCGGTCGAGCGCGTGCAGGCGCTCGTCCGCTTCGTTCATCGGCACTAGCTGCCAACCACGATGCGCGATGTGGACGTCGCCGTTATTGGCGGGGGAATCACCGGACTCGCGGCTGCCTATGAGCTTCACCGTCGCGCGATCCCGTTCACGCTCTTTGAACGCTCGCCGCGCCTTGGTGGCGTCATTCGCACCGACCAGGTCGACGGCTTCACGATCGACGCTGGACCAGACTCGCTGATCGTCCAGAAACCGGCGGCGCTCGCATTGTGTCGTGAGATCGGGCTCGAGCCGCGTCTCGTCTCGACGCTGCCCCCCCGTACCGCATTCGTCGTCCGTCACGGCGCGCTGCACCCGCTTCCACCGGCGTCGGTATTCGGGATTCCGACGCGACTCGGTCCGTTGCTGTCGAGCGGCCTGCTGACGTGGGGTGGCAAGGCGCGAATGGCGATGGAACTAATCGTGTCCCCCCGCGAAGAAACGGCCGACGAATCGGTCGCGTCCTTCTTTCGACGCCGTTTCGGTGCCGAGGCCGTCGACTACATCGCCGACCCCCTCCTGGCCGGAATTCACGCCGGCGACGTCGCACGGCTCTCCATGCAGACGCTGTTTCCCAGGTTGGTCGAAACAGAGCGGACCCACGGGAGCGTGATCCGAGGCTTTCGGAAGCTGGTCGCGGCGCGGGCCGGCCGCGGGAACGACGGCGGCCTGTTTCGGTCACTGCCCGGCGGGCTCGAAGAGCTCGTGTCGGCACTCGTGGGCCGGCTCCCCACCACGGCCATCCGCTGCGGCGTGGCCGCGACGTCGATCCGCGGCACCGGGCCGTTTCAGATCGGCGCATCACGGGGCGCCGGCGTCCTCGCCCGGCAGGTCGTGTTGGCCGCACCGGCCTCGGTCTCCGCCGCGCTGTTGCAACCACTGGACGCGGATCTCGGCCGGCTGTGCGCGGGCATCCCACACACTTCGACCGCAACCGTCGCGCTGGCCTACCCGCGCCGCGCGGTCGGCCATCCGCTGTCCGGTACCGGTTTCGTCGTGCCGCGTGTCGAAACCAGCCTCGCTATTATGGCCGGCACCTGGGTGTCGTCGAAGTGGCCGCACCGGGCGCCGGACGATCACGTCCTGATGCGCGGGTTCCTTGGCGGCGCGCGTGACCCCGGTGTGCTGGATCGCGCCGATGCCGATCTGGCTGCCGCGGTGCACCGTGACCTTGCGACGCTGCTCCGGATTGACGCCGGGCCCAGCCTGACGCGAGTCTTTCGATGGCCGGGCGCCAACCCGCAGCACGACGTGGGCCACGCGGACCGCGTGGCCGCCATCGACGCCCGGCTCACGCGCTTTTCGGGCCTGCATCTCGCCGGGGCGGCCTTCCGGGGGGTTGGGATACCCGACTGTGTAGTCGCCGGGCGTGCGGCCGCCACCGCCGCCGCGGAGGCGATCCAGGCCGAGGCGCACGAGACTGCGTCCGCCGGTCCGTGACCCATCATCACCCGCAGCCATGCCCTCGATGCCCCGCGCACCCGTCCACATCATCTGCGTGCCGATCGATCTCGGCGCGCCGCGGCGCGGCGTCGACATGGGGCCGTCAGCGCTCAGAATCGCTGGGGTCAGCAATCGTCTTACCGCGCTCGGCTACGACGTTGTCGATCGCGGCAACCTCGCGGCGCCCTCCCCGAAACGAAGACCAGCGGTCACGAGCGGAAGAGGTACATACGAGAGATCGCTCGCGTCTGCCAACGCCTGTTCCAGACAGCCCGTGCCTCGCACGAAGCGAACGCTCTGCCGATCGTCCTGGGCGGCGATCACAGCCTCGCGGCCGGTTCGGTGACGGCCACCATCGTCGATCGCCGCCGGCGCGGCGATGCGCCAGGTCTCATCTGGGTCAATGCGCACGGCGATATGAACACGCCTGACACGACCGATAGCGGCAACGTCCACGGGATGCCGCTGCCGGCCTTGCTGGGTTCGGAGCCAGTCGAGCTGTCCCGCATCGGCGCTGTTTCGCCGACGGTATCAGCGGCGCGCACGGTCCGGGGGTGCGCAACCTCGATGCGAAGGAGCGAGAGCCCATCATCGCGTCTGGCGTCCATGTGTTCACGATGAAGGACATCGACCGCGCCGGCATCGCGTCGGTGGCCGATCGAGCGCTGCAGCTCGCCAGCAACGGGACCGGAGGCGTCCACGTCTCGATGGATTTCGACGTCTGTGACCCCGCGATCGCGCCGGGCGTCGGCACTCCCGTCAAGGGCGGGCTGAGTTATCGCAAGGCGCACCTCCTGATGGAAACCATCGCTGATTCGGGCGCGCTGCGGGCGATCGACCTGGTTGAGGTGAACCCGATTCTCGACATGCGCAACGTCACGGCCGAGCTCGGCACGGAGTTCGTGCTGTCGGCGCTCGGACTGAAGATCTTGTAAGAACGGCCCTGCTATTGTGGCGCCGTCTCGGGCCGAGTGCGATGAGTAATGACGTCGACCGGAGCGTGACGGTGCTCGAGGGAGAGATCGCGAATCTCAACTGAAGGCTCAAGAGCCTCTTCAACATCATCAACATGTCAACCGACAAGGAGCCGTTCATGCGGCTCATGGTGTCCGTTGACGCGACCAAGGCGCAGGAAACCGCGATCTACGACCTGATGGGCGAGGTCGACGACGCACTCGCCGAGGGCGCCTCCGCGATGGATCACATCGCGTTCTGCGACCGAGTCTACGCGGTGCTCCCTGACCACCGGCAGCACCGCCTCGCCGAATCCACCGTTATGCGGCTAGCGAAGGAAGGCGGGTGGGAAAAGGTCTACGAACAGCTCCGCGAGAGCGGGATGAACCTGCGCGAAGAGCGCGGGTATTAGCCCCAGCAGTCGCAAACGCAGCGCGGGCCTTCAGGCCAGGCTGAAGCCTGGCCCTACGAATGGCTACACAAGTGAGCTCCGGGGTCGGCTAATACACCGCGATCGCGTCCAGCGGCGATCCGGTGCCGCCGGATACCGGGATCGGTCCCGCGACGAGCAGGAACTCCCAGCGATTCTCCTCGGCCGCAGTCTCGGCCGGCGCCTCCAGGTCCATGTTGTTGAAGATGTTCATGCCAAACCCGGCGATCAGGAACGTGTGCATCGGCAGGGCGATTCCCTCCACCAGCGACGGTTGCACGTCGGTCGCCGCATCACTGCCGACAAACGCGACGTCACGCTCCTTGATCCAGCGGCCCGCCGACGCGTGCGGACCGGCGGAGTTAGCCGACAGCTGCCACGGCCACACCTCCGTGCGCCGCGCCCACCGGCCGGTTCGCAGAAACACCACGTCGCCGGACCCCACGGTTACACCGGTCTGCTTCTCCCATGCCCAGAGGTCGTCCGTGGAGATCGCCGTCTGGGGCTTCAGATACGGCACATCCTTGAGCCGCGGGATGTCCAACAAGACGTGCGGGTGATGATGCCGCTCTTCAAGTTCTCAATGCCCAGCTTGCCGCACCCACGGGTCGAGCTCGCGCTGGTCGGAACGCCGTTGAACAGCATGCCGTTGTGGGCGAAGTGGCACAGCGCGTCCAGATGACTGACGGCGTAGCCGTGATACGTGAAGCGCTAGGCGTCCGACCGGAAATTCTCCGCCATGACGTGCTGAAACGAGCCCGGATTGTCCGCGGCTGCCTGCGTCATGGGTTGTGTGACAGCGACACCAACATCCCGGGTCGGACCAATCCGACGGCCTCGCGGCTCTTAGCTGGCGTGATGAGGTTGGCCGTGCCGCGTTCACCGTCATCACCCCAACGGCCCCAGTTATTGAGCTCGGCGAACATCTCATCAGACTCGACCAGTGTCCGCGGCGCGCTGCCCGGCCCATCGTCCTGGCTCTGGGCCGGCACAAGCCCCACGGTCACCGCGAAGACGAGCGCTGCGGTCACGGTCGCACCGGCGATCAATGTTCTGCTTAGGCTCATCTCGACTGCCTCCTTGGCGGGCGCTCGACCGAAAACTAGATCTAGGCGACGGCCGATGGGATACGATCTGCGCTGTTCGTGGACACGACGGGAGGACCGGATGGCTGACCACATCGACACTCACGAGCATCATCAGCAGGTGACCAGCGGCTTCGACAAGGCGGCAGCGAAGGTGAAGCTGCGCGCGCTGAAGACCGCACGCCAGGCGGCGCTCGACGCACACGATCACGCGAAGCTCCGGGCGATTCGCCGGCAGCGCCACGACGTGAATCGCCAGATCCGCGGCCACGTGCGGTGAGGGTCACGGACGGCCCGGCGCGGAGCTCAGGGCTTAGTGCCAGAGCTCACGTGTGTTGCCCACGTAGCGCGAGGCTTTGGCCTCGCCTCGCAAGCCTGAGTGCTTCCTGCGCTACGGATGCCACGCACGTGAGCTCCTGCGTTTGGACGACGCCCCGTTACGAGAACGCGATGGTGAAATCGCTCCACTCGGCGATCGTGCCGTCCTTGAGATAGAAGACACCGACGCCACGCCACTCGATGGATCGATCCGGCAGCGTAAAGCGATCGATGCGCTCGTTGACGACGATCGATCCCCTGGCGAAAGTGTCGAGCACCTCGAACTCGACGAACGTCGCGTCACCCAGAAAGCTCTGCAGGCCCTCGATAATCGCCGCGCGTCCCGTCGAAGGCGGTGCCGTCTCCGTGGCACGATAGACGCAGTCGTCCGCCAGATACGAGCCCAGTCTTGACAGATCCACGGGGGCGACCCACGTGGCGCAAAACGCATTGACCAGGTCGACGTTGGCCTGTTCGGACTGGGCCAACGCGGCCGCATGTGCCCGACGCGGCAGCGCCACCGCCGCCGCAGCCCCCAGGCCCAGCGTCGTGAGCGCGTCGCGCCGTCTCATGCCACGTCCTCGCATCGCCATCGGTTCTCGTGTCTGCACTCGCACCTCCTCAGATTAATCCACCGGTTCGATTCTCAGCAGCGCCGCCTCGTCCGCGTCCGTCAGCACGTAGAGCAGCCCATCGGGTCCTTGCCGCACGTCGCGAATCCGCTGCCGCAACTCGGCGAGCAGCCACTCGCGCCGCTGCTCTTCGCCGTTCTGGTTGAAGACGATGCGCTCGAGATGCCCGGTGTTACGGATCATCCCTGTCCGCAGCGCCCCGACGAACAGATTCCCGCTCCAACTCGGAAAACGGTCACCATCGTAAAACGTCATGCCAGAGGGTGCGATGGAGGGCAACCAGACGATCGCCGCCTGCTCCATCCCTTCCTGCCAGGGTCGACTGGCCACGCGCGAGCCGGAATACTGGCGGCTGTAGGAGACGACCGGCCAGCCGTAGTTGCGTCCCGCGCGGATGACGTTGGCTTCGTCGCCACCGAGCGGCCCGTTCTCGTGCACCCACAGATCACCCGTCTCGGGATGGATGGCCATCCCCAGTTGGTTCCGATGTCCGAGGGAGTAGACCTCGGGCCGGGCGCCGTCCCGACCCACGAAGGGATTGTCACGAGGAACACTCCCATCGTCGCGGAGCCTGATGACCTTGCCGATCGTGTCACCCGGATCCTGCGCCCGCCGCCCGCCCGTGGCCGCCCCGAAGGCGCCGCCCACCGTCATGTAGAGCGTGTCGTCCGACACGAAGACGATCCGCGAGGCCGCCGTTCCGCCGCCGACTAGGACGTCCGACACGAAGAGATCGCGTACGTCGGTCAATGCGCGCTCACCCAGGCGGCCGCGAGCCAACGCCACTCTGACGCCGTCGTCCCCCGGCTTCGAATAGGTCAAGTAGATCTGCTGGTTCTCCTCGAACCGCGGGTGGAGCGCCACGTCCATCAGACCGGCCAACCCTTCCGCATGCACCTCCGGCACACCCGACACAGGGAGTCGGTCAAGCGTACCGTCGCGGATCACGCGCAGACGCCCGCCGCGCTCCGTGACGAGCAGGCGACGATCGGGGAGAAAGGCCAGACCCCAGGGATGCGAAAGGCCCCGCGTGACCACGACGACACGAACCCGCGTCTCGGCCGTCTCGATGACGAGCGGAGCCGCAGGCAGATCGACCGCCGGCAACGCCGGCAGCGGCGCTTGCGCGTCCGGCGCCGCGACCGCCAGAGCGAGGCTCCCGGCGACCAGACACCAGACTACGAGATGTCGAGATCGACCAGCGTGGCGGGGCGTCATTCGTACTTCTTCTTCATGTAGCGATACGCGTTGGCAATCAACGCTCGCAACACCGTCGTGTCGACATCCTCCAGCTTGTCGATGCACAGACACGACCGGCCCGTGCTGTGCTTGCCCAGTCGCTTCATCAGCGCGTCGTAACGCTCGCACCCCGGCATGATGTACAGCACCTAGCTCGCGCAGCGCGCCGAGAACCAGACAATTGGCATGTCGCCCTCGCGCCCGCTCTCGTAGTGGTAGTGGCACCTGCCGAAGCCGACAATGCTGGGACCCCATATCTTGGGCTGGAGGCGTGTCACCGCCTTCATCATCGTGAGCACGTCCTGCGCATCCTCACGGCGTCGGGCATTCTTCCCGCCAGTCAGGAATCTCATCACGCCTGCGGTACGCGCGCGCGTCTTGATTGTGGCATTCGGCATGCGTAGCGGCTACAGATTCACTCCATACAAGGCCACTAGTCGACGATTGCCTGCATCAACGCGTTCTCCACGTCGCGCGAGACCTGGAAGTTAGGCGTCTGGATCATCACCAGTCCGACGATGGCTTCCGTCGGATCGACCCAGAAATGCGTGCCATACGCGCCGTCCCAGCCAAAACTCCCCGCTCCGACGCGCTGGCCGGCAGTGACCGGATCGCCCACGACGCGGACGCTGAGCCCGAAGGTGGCCCCGGGGCTCGGTTGACCGAACCCGAACTGTTCCACAAACGTCGACGACATCAAGTCAACGGTCGTCGGACTGAGCAACTGGTGGCCGTTCAGCTCACCTCCGTTCAGCAGCAGTTGACCGAACTGCATGTAGTCCTCTGCAGTGCTCATGAGACCGCCGCCTCCGGAGAAGTACGTATCACTGGTCACGCCGTCCTGATTTTCCGACCGGGTGAGCCCCTGCGGTGTCCGTTGATAGACCGTGACCACGCGCGACCGATGAGTGTCGGGTGCCCAGAAGAAGGTGTCCTTCATCCCCAACGGCTCGAAAATCCGCGCGCTGAGAAACCGGTCGGCGGATTGCCCCGATGCGATCTCGACAATTCGTAGCAGCGTGTCGAAGCCTCTGGCCGGGCTGTACGCCCATCGATCCCCGGGCTGGAACTCCAGCGGGACCTCACCAAGTCTTGGAATCAGGTCGCCGAGCGTGTCCGTCGGCTGCTGCGCAGCGATCCGACTGGCCTCGCTGCTACTGATGGGCCCGCTCGCTAGGCCCGACGTGTGGGTGAGCAGGTCCTGTACGTTAATCGGGCGACTCGCCGGAATCGTGTAGAACAGCGGAGTCGGCTGTCCTCGTCCCCCACGTCGCGTCGCCGGGCGTGGACCTGCTTCGCGCGACATCGCTACCGCGACCTGCAGGTCCGCGAGCTCTGGAATGAATCGTGAGACCGGATCGTTGAGTCTGACCTTGCCTTCCTCCACCAGCATGAGGATGGCCACGCCGACGATGGGCTTCGTCATCGACATGATCTTGAAGATGGCATCCTTGGTCATCGCCGTATTCGACTCGAGATCCATCAGGCCGTGCGCCTCGAGATGAGCCAAACGTCCCCGACGGGTCGCGGCGGTCACGGCGCCGCTGATGTTTCCTGCGTCGATGTGACGCTGGACGGCCTCGTGAATGCGCTGCAGCCGTTCGGCGGACAGGCCCACCTCTGCGGGCGCGGCCTTGTCGATCGATGCGATTGCGGGCAGCGTCAAGATCGCGAGTAGGACCAGGGCGACAGCGGCCGATGTCGTCGAACGTGTACGGGGGGGCATGGGGCAAGCCTCCTAGAAGCGGTTACCGATTTCCAGCGCCATCGGTGACTGGTTGAACCGAGTTCATCCTAGCGACCTCGTGCGGTAGCGTCTACTGCCAGCTATGCTGTGCGCATGAGCACCTCCGAGCTGAGAACGAGCGTCACTCGCCAGCTTCGTCAGAGTCAAGCACACGCCGGACTCTCCGCGGCACTCGAACGCTTCCCCGTGGAGCTTGCCGGGCGCCAGGTCGACGGCCACACGCACACCGCATGGCAGCAAATCGCGCACATGAGGCTCGCGGCGGAAGACCTCATCGCCTATTGCAGGGACCCGGACTACGAGGCGCGGGCCTGGCCCGACGGCTACTGGCCCGAGAGTCCCGAACCACCCTCGGCCGAGGCGTGGTCAGCGACCGCCCGCCGCCTCCTCGACGCGACCGAGCAGATGGCGCAACTGATCGAGGATCCCAGTCGCGCGCTCTACGCGCAGGTGCCCGCGGCTGAGAAGGAACACCATCACACGCTCCGGGCGGCCCTCATCTTGCTCGACCACAACGGTTATCACGCCGCGCAGTTCATCGCGCTGCGTCAGGCGCTCGACGCCTGGTCCTCGAGCTGACGCCGGAGCGCACGTGAGTGGCCGAGGTGTGGCGCGAGGCCTTAACCGTGCCTCGTTGGCCCGAAGCCTGTGCGGCTACGGCGTGCGGCCTATGAGCTCCACGAACGCGGACATCGGACCTGGACGTCCGTGAATCGGCACGATAGTGTTCACGTCCAGCTTCAAGCGTTTCAAATTCCGATAGAAGGCCCGGTTGCTGGCGTTAGGAGTCCCGGGAGATGGTCCGCCGGGCGCCGGCGGGTTGTAGAGGTCCGCCTCCACCACGAGCTTCTCCTTCGGGAAATAAGCGATCAACATGCCCGCGACATGATTCAGGCCCTGCACGTGATGCAGCTCGACTGTTCGCGCTTCATCGCCGAGGATATATTTCTCGCGCACGGTCTCGAAGATGTAGCCTTCCGACCACTCTTCCGGCGGATACAACGAAAACCGGTCGGGCTCGAGCAGCCACGGCCGTGCCCGTAGCACCTCCTGATAGTAGGGACGATTACCTTCGTGGGTGATCACGGTTGCGCCCTCGTGCACGTAGGTGCGGAGCCCCCCCAAATGGTCCCAGTGGTGATGCGTGTTCACGATGAACCGGATCGGCTTGTCCGGCACGAGGCGCACTACTTCCTCGATCACGGCGAGTGACCGTTCCTCGTTGAGCGGCGCCTCGATGACCGCCAGGTGGTCCTGGAACTCGACCGCCACACTGTGGTGGGATCCGCCCCCTATGAGCCAGATGCCATCCGCAACACGCTCGCTTTCCACGCGCACCGGTGGGACCGGGGCGCTCGCCACCGCGTCCGGGACCGTGAGGGCAGCGTCCTCCACGTTGACACGAACATCGGTGATGGTCTCGAGACCGAACGAGTGATCGCCGCCGCTGACATTTGGCTCGTGAGCGCCATCGTCGTAATCCTGATGCTGGTGCCATCGCATGGGGAACTGCACCCCGTCCACATCCTGATACTCGGTGTAGACCGTCTCGTAATACATGTCCCCAACCACCGGATTGGGCAGCCAGGTCTGCACCCGCTTGACGATGTTCTGCTCAGTGATGGTGCCGTTCACGCGGTACCTGCCGAGCGCCATGAACGAGACGACGGTCACCCGACCGCCGTACTCGTTCCGCGTCACCGCCGTCACATTGCTGGCCATCGCGCCCTTGAGGAACCCGTGCGGAGTAAGCAGGATCTCAAGCATGCGTTGCTCGGACGCGGCGGGCATCGGAATCACCCGATCGCCCACGACGTTCCAGGCGCGCGTGCCGCTGACCAGCAGCGTCTGTTGACGTTCCCCTCGAATCGGAGCGCCGCCGCCCCGCGCGGGATAGCTCCCTTGCCGGACGACCATCTCCTCCCTAGAGGAGCCAGTGCCGAAATCGATGGTCCGCGTGTAGCTGGCCAGCTCGAACCGCGGCCAATCCTGATCGGGGGCGAAGCTCTGCCCGACCCCGCCGATCCAGCCGGTTCCCGAATACTGGATGGACGTCATGTTGGTCACGCCCATCGTGTCCGCGGCGGCCTTGAGCACGCCCCGCGCATCCTGCGCCGTGGCCGGCCCGGCCATCAGCAGCGCGACGGCGACGACGAGCCAGGGGGCTGTGAGCTTTGCCATGGTTCTCCTTCGCGTCGCTCTTACTCGGCGTAGTCCGCGGCCGCGAGTGAGGCCCGGATGATCTCGCGGTCGTTGCGCGCGACGACGTGGCGGTTCGCGAACGCGGGATGTGCCCACAAAACCGTTCGGTCGTTCCACCGGCCCGAGGCGCCGCCCCGTGTGCGCAGCGTCGGTTCCAGCAGCGGCGCGCGATCGATCTCCGTGTAGCCGTCCGGTGTGAACCGGGCGATGATCAGCTCGCCGGAGTCGTTTGTCACGAAGTGCCGGTCGCCGTTGCGCACGAAGTAGGCCGACCCGAAGCGCTCCTGCGGGGCCACGGCATCGCTCTGCCAGATCCGCTCACCGGTCGTCGCATCGAGACCCCGGACCTCGCCGTAGCTGCCGACGCCGTAGAAGTGGTCGCCGATGACGATCGGTGTCGAGAGAAGCGAGTGCAGCCCATCGGTCAGGTGCGGCAGCTCGCTTCGGCTCTCGCCCTGCCATAACATCCGCGCCGCCGGCCGGTCGCTGTTGAGCGCCATCATCATCGACCCGATGCGGAACTGGCTGATGAGGAGATACCGGCCGCTCCGGACCGGCGTGGTGGTCGACAACCCGCCGCCAGAGAGGAACTCCTGCTGCCAGTACAGCTCGCCTGTCTCCGGGTTCAGAGAAGTCAGCGCGGTCGCGTGCCAGAAGATCAACTGCCGCTCGCCGCCGGCGTCGACGACGATCGGTGACGAGTAGCCGGTTTCCGACGTCATCTCCAGCGCGCGCCAGACTTCCTCGCCGGTCGCCTTGTCGAACCCCATGATCTTGGCGTCCGGCTCGCCGCCAACGACAGCGATCAGAAGGTCGCCCTCGACGAGCGGCGCATGCGAGACGCCGTACACGGGAACGGTGGCGCCGTACTCGGCGACGGTATCGACCTGCCAGACCACTGCGCCGGCCTCGGCGTCGAAGCACAAGAGCATCCCGGCCGCCCCCAGCACGTAGACACGGTCACCCTCGACGGTCGGCGGCGTGCGGGGGCCGTTGGCGAACTTCCACTGGATGTTGCGATAAGTCGCGGGCCACGACTGCGACCAAAGCACCGCGCCCGTCTCCTCGTCGAGCGCCAGCAGGCGCTCCGTGCCATCCATGGTCCGGCTGCCCGGCGTCTCCGCGTAGTCGAGGACGAACACACGACCATCGGCAACCGCGGGCCCAGCCAAGCCGCCACCGATCGGCACGCGCCAAGTCACGTTCAGACCAGCGCCGGGGAATCGCTCAACGACGCCGGTCTCGGCCCAGACGCCATCTCTGTCCACGCCACGCCACTGCGGCCAGTCCTCCGCGCGGAGCGTGGGTGTCGCCAGCCCCACCGCGATGATGATCACGCCGAGTGAGACGCCATTCCAGAAAAGACGTTCGGACACCAGTCGTTCTCCCGGGTTACGGATCGGCAGGCGCGAAGAGCGTGTTGGCCATTTGATACTCAGGGCACGGGTCCCGCGCCGCTAGCAGTCGATTCCACCCTCGCCGAGGTGCGAGCGAATCTCGGAGGGACGGAGGGTCGACCGGGAGCCAAGGACATAGGAAGACCCGATCATAGCCCGCCCGCGTGCCCGTCTGCGCCGTCGTTACCCCGCCGCCGCACGCGTGTGTCCCCTGACGAACGTCGGCGCCCGAAACGGACGGGGGAGGCGACAGTTATCCGAACGGCTCGCAACAGCGCGTCCCGATCGGATCGTCGAAGTCATTGAGCGAGAGCACGTTGCAGTAACATGTACGGCTACGATGGGCCGCTAGCTCAGTGGTAGAGCACCTGACTTTTAATCAGGGAGTCGTTGGTTCGATCCCAACGCGGCCCACTATCTTTGCTTATATATTTGGCGTCTCACTCGTCCTGAGCAGAATCTAGGTCACATAGTAGTGGGCCCACCGCTAGACCACACAATCAATGTGGCCGAAATCCCCCTGTTTTCAAGGGGGCGGCGGGGAACCCAAATGAGGGCTCACGAGGCGGTCTGCGCCGCGTTTTACGCGTCGCAGACCGACCGCACAATTAGGCGATGGGCCGCTACGACAGCTCCCTCACCCGCGTCCAGCCGGTTTTCGACGCATTACTCGACCGCTCTGACTCGTCGTGGGCAACCCAACTGTGGACACTCGCCCAGCCGAGGAACTGGGGGAACATCAAGGAGCCGCTCGAGGTGCCCGGCTATTACCTCAGGCGGTCAGTAGCTGCACACGTCCTCAGCCCGCGTCGCCCGCTACCGACGATTCGAGCATGAAATCGAATTCCTCTGAATAGGCAGCATAGCTCGGCTACTTTGCCAGCGAGCGAATCCGCGTCTCCAGCTAGCGCTGCCGACAGCAGAACGCACGCCCTCTTCCATTCCTCGTCCGAGTCCTGACCGGACGTGAAAGTCTCGAACAGTGCCGCGAACCCTGATCCCTGATCTCACTTGCGTTGCCCATGTGGGCGAGGTTTCAGCCTCGCCTTACGGACCTGAAGGCCTACGCTACGAACGCCACACAAGTGAGTTTCGGGATGAGGACCAGGTCATCGACCTTACCCTGTCCGAGGCTAACTCGCCTGTGGCGGCGTGAAGCCGTTCGCAACGATGAACCTGCCGGGTGTCGAGGCGAGGCGCAGCGGCAGGAGCGCTTGATACTCCGGCGAGTCGTACCATGCGCGAAATGTTGTCTGATCCGCGAACTCTAGCAACACCGTCCGCGGATACTTATTGGATCCCTCGACGACCTCGGGTGTCTCGTCGAAGGCGACGATCCGACTACCGTGTGCCCCATCGGTGGGGATCGCCTTGCTGACTTATGCGTCCATCGTCTGGTGATCTTCGACCCGACCCTGCGCGATCACGTGCACGGCCAAGACTCCACCTCGCTGCTTGTAGCGTGGCCGCAGTCCTGAAGACTTACGCTACTGTTGTGTGACTCCATCGCGTGTCCAACTCGCCGCGCTCAACAGCGCACGGCAAGGCTGGGATCATGTCCAAAGATCGAGACGATACGCCAGCCGTTGTCCGTCCGGACCACGGTGTAGGTCCATCCGTACTCGCCAAACACCCTACCGTCCTTTCGATACCGGACACCCCGACCACTCACCATCGCCGCACCGCTGCTCAACACGCAGATGTTTCGATCTGGCATTGCGGACCGCCCGTATCCCTGCGCGTCGAGCCGGGCATGCGCGTCGACCACCCATTGCCGCACCTCGGCGCGCGTCTCGAGCGCCGTGCCGTTGCCCAGCTGATAGGGCACGTTGTACGCGTGACGGGAAATCTCGTCGGCGCGGCCAGCCGAGTACCACTCGTAATATTGATCGAAGAACGCATTGATCTCGTCTTGCACGTCTTGACGGGTGGCGTCATCGAGCGGTTGCGCAGCCGCCGGCGGGCCCAGAATCACCGCGAGAACCAATGGCGTCGTCAACGCTCGCCAGTTCTTCATGTTCGCCTCCTGTCACGTCGGGTCTACGGGCGTTGGCAGCTCATACCCGATCTCCAGCTCGTATCTGTCTGGTCGGTGGCGAACACGAATGGCTCGCTCGGGGTCTTTGATCGCGAGTGCGAGGTACGTCAGCCCGAATGTCTTGACCACTAGAGTGGTCATGTCAGCGACTCTCTGAACAGCCTGAAGGCTTCCACCACGAAACACACTACAACACATCGCGGCTTGCTAGGTGCGTTGAGCCACCAACGACACGTTCACCGCGTGTCGACGACAACCGTGCATCGTGCAGGGCCAGGGCGACCCCGGCCCGCTCACTGAGCCCATGCGACCGATAGCCCAACGATGTCGCCGCCTCGTCGCCGAAGAGACAGCCCATGATCGTCGCACGGTCGGTGGCGTCGCGCAGCGGCTCGACAACCTCCCGTGTGTAGGCGAGATCGTCGGCGCCGAGCCCGGGCATCACGCAGCCCGCCAACGCCATCGCCCTCCCCTCCTGCGTCAGCATCTGACCTAGTGTCGCCGCGGGTCCATGCTCTTCGACGTGCGCCACCCGATGCACGACCGGGCGCACCTCCTCGAAGACGGTGCGCAGCTCGGGACGCTCGCTGGTCCAGACGAGCCCGACGACCCAGCCTCGCTTGTAGAGCGCCCGTCCTTCGAACCGATGACTAAACTCGATGCAGTACCGATTCGTCTACCTCCCGTGCGCATCGTCGGCCACCACGAGGCCGACATGGAAACTCCCCGAACGTTCCGCCAACTCCGCCGACAGCGTCGCAACTGCTTCTTCGCCGGCACCGTCGGCATCGAGCGCGATCAGCGCCTCGAGCAGATCCGGCACGTGATCCTTGCCCATCGGGTTCATCGCGACGAGCGGCAGTGCAAGTTCGCCTGTCTCCTTATCCACCATGGTGTTCAGATAGGCCTTGAAGCGCTCCATGCCCCGGGGCATTCGGTAGAGCTCGCGTTGCGTCCGGAGCAGCGGCACAAAGGACAAATCCATGAAGCATTACGCGGGACCATCGCCCGCGGCGACCGCGGCGCGACGAATCCGATCCTCGAGATACCATGAGATGTAACCGCGCCTGCAGCTCCGGCCGGCGCCAGTCCTGCCCAGTGACCACACCCTGGCAGTCGGGTCGCCACACCAGCACGTCATCTCGTAAGTGTCGTCATCGGTCATCGCCCAATCGTGGATCAGCTTTCCCCTCGCCTCGATGGCGCGCATCGCCACGAAGACGATCTGTCTCTTGACGCCGATGTTGCGCGCTCAGGAGTGATTGCTGAAGATCATTCCGCCGTCCTGTTCCGACGATCGCACCGGCCCGATGAACAACCCATCCGCCACCGGCACCTCGGCGTCCGCGCCGACCTCAGGTCCGAACGTGTCGAGCCCCGCGCGATCTAGGCCGTACCCTCCCTCGACGGCAACCACGTCCCCGGCCGGGATCCGCTGGGTGGCAAAGAGCCCTTGACCATGAATCGGGTTCGCTTTCACCGCGGCCTTCGACGATATCCACGAGAGCGGCGCCACACCCAGTCGACTCATTGGAGTGATCACGGCAATAGGACCACGAACAGCGCAACGGTTGCGGCGAGATGCCACCATAACTGGGTGCATTCCTTGATCAACAGCGTTCCTAGGCCGAGGACGCACGCTGCAGCGACGAGAAGCCACCAATACAGCTCGGCGAACTCCTCCTGCCGCTGCAGTATCCCGCGGGTGGATCGCATCACGTCGGTCACAATCTTGAGCGCGATGACCGAGTCCGGCTCCGACCCGAGCTCGAAGTACACGCCTCCACCGGCCTGCGCGATGGCACGCAGCGATCGGCGATCAAGCACCGAGTGGATGGGCGGCTCCGGCTCCTGGTATCGGCCGACCGGTGGCTGCGGAATGAACCCGCCTCCGGTCGTGCCAACCCCGACCACGTACACACGGATGTTGCGGTCGTGGGCGAGCGCGAGCGCGCGTTCGACCTCTCCGCTCCACGACTGCCCGTCCGACAGCACGACGAACGCCCGGGCGTTCTGACGACGACCGTAAAGCTCCTCGTCCCGGTCGATCATCTTCACGCCCCAGTAGATCCCGTCCTCAATGTTGGTATCCCAGCTCGTGTCATCGCGCAGTCGAAACGGAGAGGCGCCGCTCAAGTGATCGAGGTAAAAGTAGAAGGCGTTCGGATCGCTCGTCAGCCTGACCTGCGGGGCCGCGCGATGAGCGAACAACGCGAGCGCCACTCGCTCTTGTCTCCAGCTCAGCACTTCGGCAAACGTGCGTAGCCAGGCCATCGACCGCTGCCACCGATCGGGCGCGACGTCGCCGACGCGCATCGACGTAGAACCATCCTGCAGCACGACGAAATCGACACTCGCCGACTGCACGACCGACACGAGCGCCTGTGGCCGTGCAAGCGCCACGATGACGAATGCCAACGCCGCGATCACGCACAGCCAGAACGACAGACCGCCGGCGAAGGCGTGGTGCTCCGGCACCGGCACCGTGCGCTGCTCTCGGTAGCGGCGAGCATCGGCGCGGCGTCGCACGAGTTGCCAGGTCCATGCGGCCAGCAACCCCGCGGGCAGCGCCAGCAGCCACAGATAGACCGGGTCGAGAAATTGGAAGGGTGGCATCAGCCGCGCCGTCGAATCCGGCCGCCGGCACCAATCGTCGGGGCCTCGTCCATCTCCGGGTCGACCTCGCGCTGCACCGGCACGTAGATCTTGATGTCTTCCAGCTGGGCATCCTCGGGCGACTCGCCCTCCTGTCCATGCAGGCTCTGCCGGCTTCTTGGCAGTTCGGCCCCCGCCGCGACGTCCGCGCGGAGACGCAGCAGGTACTCGTAGTTGTACGCGGCATCGCGGTGTCCGGGGCTATCCTGCAGCACCCCGAGATAGGCGCCGATAGCGCTATCGAGCGCCCCTAGAAGCTGCACCCGCTCGACCGGCGCGGTGAATCCGACCCGATAGGCCGCGTTGGCGATGACAAGCTGGAGCGACAGGTTCTCGGCAACCTCCGCGGAGGCCACGTCCGAGAAGTCAGCGAGTAGGCTGGCATAGTCGGCCTGCCAGTATCGGATGGTGGCCCGGCGCGCGACGACGTCGGCCTGCGTCTCGCCGAAGAACCACGGTATCGACTCGGTCCACGCGAAAGTCCCGGCGAGCTCGGCATACGTCGCGGCCGGGTCACCGAGGTTCAGCGTCGCCATCTGCTGTTCGGCCCGCGCTATGCGACGCTCGATCCGGCTGCCGGTCCAGACGAGCGCGGCGAGGGCTCCGAACACCACCGCACCGACCACGGCGCTTAGTGCTGACCTCATGGAACGTTAGGGAAATCTCCGCATTTGTTTCACGCCGAGCGTCAACCCGAGCGCGACCACCCACAGCAAAACGGCGCCAAGCGCCAAGGGGGCAAACCGCGGCTCGTGCGCCACGTATTGCCGAGTGCGGATCCGGCCAGTGGCTGCGACGTCGATGTCCTGGATCGCCCGGAGGATCGCGGATTCGTTCCCCGCCGCAAAGAAGCGACCGCCGGTGCGCTCGACGGCTAGCTTCCACTGGTGGTCTGAGATGACATCACCGAGCCCCTGGTCGTAGGCGGTCCGGATGAAGTAGACCGGGATCTCGTTGTCGGCCGCTTCGCGCATGATCTCGTCGAGCGTCACGTCCTCGAAGCGCGCGTGCGTGTCCTGACCGTCGCTGAAGATGACGATCAGGTTGCCCGTGGCATTCAAGAAGTCGAAGGACCGGAACAACTGCACGCCGCGGCTGATGCCCCGCATGATGAGCGTGCCGTGATCGGGGAAGCGCCGATACTCCTCGGGCGTGCCGATCAAGCTAATGCTGAGCAAGACGTTTTCGTAGTCGTTCGTGAACGGCGTCACGATGTACGCCTCGTTGCCGAATTGCACGAGCGAGACCAAGTCGTGATACGGCCCCTCCATCCGCCGGCGGACGAAATACTCGGCCGCGGCGACGTTGGCCAGAAAAGTATTGCCGGCGGCGAGCTGCTCGGTGGCGAACGCCGTGTTCATGCTGAGCGAGGCGTCGATCAGGATCGAGATGCGATGCCCTGGATACGTCACGTCCTCCTCGACGAGCGTCGTCTGCGGGTCGGCCAGTGCCACGGCGAACAGCGCCATGCCGGTGAGAAAGATCACGAAGGCAGCATGACGGATCGGGGCGAGGTGTGCGCGGCGCGTCACGGGATCCGAGAGCAGCGCCGGCAGGACGACAGTGCCATGACCCGGCCGACGCGCACCCGCGTAGCGCCAAATGAGCATGGCGAGCGCCAGGAGCGCCATTACCCCGAGGAGGAGAATGGCGCCTTCGCGGCGCAGGAAGGGCAACCCGTCCCCCGCGAGACGCGGGAGTTCCGCCAGCGTTGTAAGCACGCGCTCGGCCAACTCGGCTATCGCGGCCATCGCGCCCTCACCCATCCGCGCGCGACCCGCCACAGCTCGTCCGCTCGGCGGACCGGCAGCAAGGTTCGACGCCGCAGTCGCCGCACCGTGGCGATCCCCTTGTCGAGCTGCGTCGTCAGCGCATCCGCCGGGAGCTCACCCGCCGGCCGGTAGCGCAAGCCGGAGAACAGGTCGAGCGCCTCGCGGATGGTCTCCAGCGCAACGACGTCAGCAGGCCGTTCCGCGCGCACCCGTTCCAGCTCGCTGTCAATGCGCGCCGACGTGACCGCCGACGAAATGAAGGAGGTCTGCGGGCGCAGCCACCCCCGCCGCACCTCGAGCTGCCCCTCGCCGTCGTCGACCCGCCGGTCAGCGTCCACTTCCGCGACGGCGCGACCGAGCGCGACCGCTCCCGCCAAGCGCATCGTGGCGAGGGCGCGACCGACCAACGCCGTGCTCCACCCCTCCGCCTCACTCGCCCGTTGCACCGCCGTCATCTCGCCGAGGGCACGCCGCGCGACGCGCCAGTCCCCTAGCGGCGCCACGCCGCGCGGGCGCGTCCCCCACCATTCACGTCGAGCACGCAGGCCGGCCACGAATAGCGCTACGGCGGCCACGAGCGCGAGCACGCCGGCGGCCAGGCCGCTGAGGTTGGCGCGGAACAGCCGCGTCTCCGCATCGCCAAACGTCGCGACAGGTAGTTCGCGAACATCGGACACGTCGGCCGGCACCAGGGCCAGTACCCGGACTGACTCCGGCGGCAGCACATACATCAACTCGCGGCCCTCGACCGCAGGTCCATCATCGAGCGTGCGTGTGATCCGATAAGTGAGCTCCAACGCAGGCAGCTCGACGTCCAATCCGAAGAAGTCCTCCCCGATGATTCGCAGCCCGTAGCGATACTGGAAGAAACGCCGCGGCCCGCGGACGATGTCACCGTGCCGCTCGCCGTCGAGCACCTCGAAGGGCGACACCGAGAGCGTCGCCGCCTCGAGTCGACCGAGATCGGGAACCGTGCGTGCGGTCGCCGTCTCGACGACGCTGCAGGTGAGCATCATCTCGAAGCGCTCGCCGACATACACCGCGTTCGTGCCGACCCGGCGCCAGCACTGCATCGCATCGACCTGGACCGACTCCGCGTCGGGTTGCGCGACCGCGGCATGAAGCGCTGCGCCCCACAGGTTGCCGATGCCGAGACCGAGAATCCCAGCGAGCAGCAGCCTCGCAATTAGGCCCCTTCTCATCCTTTGCGCATCCGTCGTGACGCCAGGAACTCCACGATCCTCTCGTGAAACCGCTCGGCATCCGCCCCGAGCCGAAGCACATCCAGGCCGCGCGCCCGGGCCGCCCGTTCGACCTCGGCTTGCCACGACTCGACCCGCGCGCTCAGCCCGTGGAACTCCGCGACCGACAGCATCTGCGTCCGGCCGGTCTCCACGTCGTAACCCTCGATCCACCCCGCCGACGCGGGCGGGAACTCGAAGGCGTGCGCGCTGTCGATCAGCACCACGACAACGTCATGCCGTGCGTTCAGCTCGTCCAGTTCATCGAGGAGTGCTTCCGGCTCGTCGAACAGGAAGTCGGAAATCACGGGGACGAGCGACGTCTTGCGGAGCAGTCCGGCCAGCGTCACGTCCTCGTGCGCCTTGGATGGGCCGCGACGCCCCAGGACCTGATCCTGATAGGCATCGAGGCAGTGGATCGCGTGGTTCTTCCCGATCTGCGCCCCGACGGCCAGCTTCCGCCGCTCGCCATCGAGCGTGATCAGACCGATCTGGTCCTGAAAAAACGCACCGGCCAGCGCGAGCGTGCCCACGGTCCGCGCGATAACCGTGGCAATCTGGACTCCGTCGACGCCACAGCGCGTCGACAGGGACGTGTCGGCGACAATCACGATGCGAGCGCTGCTCTGCTGTTCGAACTCGCGCGTCACGAGCGGACTGAAGTTCGTCAACGTCGATTGCGCCCAGTCAATAGATGACAGGCGGTCGCCGGGCTGCCAGTCCCGCAGTCCGACGAAGTCGTGGCCGGGGCCTTGGAACGCGCTCGGATGCGCCCCGGCCGCGTACTCCCGCATGCGACGCACGATGACCAGCTCGATGTCCTGGATCTCAGCCCAGCTCACCAGTTCCTCGCCCGCGTGCGTGGTCATGGGATCGGCACCTGCCTGACGATCTCCTCGATGACCGCCTCGACGGAGACGCGCTGGCTCGCGGCGTGCGGCGCCAGCCAGATGCGATGTCCGAGCACGTGACGCGCCAACTCCTGCACGTCTTCCGGGAAGACCTCTGCGCGGCCGCCGTCGAGCAACGCCCACACCTTGACGAGCCGTCCCCAGCAGATCGTCGCGCGGGGTGACGCGCCCAGATCGACGAACCGCTCGACCAGGTCGGATGGCGAACGGTAGAGCCATCCCGTCTCAGCATCGTAGGGTCGCGACGCGGCGACCAGTCGGCGAATGTATTTGGCCAACGCATCGTGGAGGAACACGCGGTCGCTGATGATCGAGCGGAGCTCGACTACCCGCTCTTTTCGCATCAACCCGTCGAGCGCCACCTTCTTGAAATCAAAGCGAACAAGCTTCTCCTCTTCCTCCGGCGGGAGATACCCGATGTTGACCATGATGGCGAAACGGTCCATCGCCGCCTCCGACAGCGGGAAAGTCCCCTGCCCGAGCTCGATCGGGTTCATCGTGGCAATCGCGAAACTGAACGCCGGCAACTGATGGGTCGTCCGTCCGACGGTGACCGACCGGTCTTGCAACCCCTCGAGGAACGCGCTCTGAGACTTGAGTGGAATCCGGTTGATCTCGTCCAGCAGCACCACTTCCGCGGAAGCCAGCGGCCCGAACTCGGTCAGGAATTCGCCCGTCGCCGGGTTGATCATCTGAAAGCCGACCACCTCGGTCGGCTGGAGGTCGGCGCGCCCCTGCAGACGCGCGAACTTCGCACCGCTGATGGCGGCCAGGATGACACCGAAAAACGTCTTGCCAACGCCCGGCACGCCTCGGAGCAGCAAGTTGCCGGCATTTACCTGCCGGTGCTCCTCCCGGTCGTACGTGGTCGGGATCTCCGACAGCAGCACCATGTTGGCCAGCGCCTTCTCGCGCTCGTAGCCAACGAGGGCCTTCTCACCCTCCGCAACGATCGCCTCGTGGAAATCGATGGCGTCCTGGAGATCCGCTTGCACGAACAGCCTGAGCCTCTGCCCGTAACCGTCAGTGGCCACGGCGCTTGGTGCTGATCCTAGCGGAAACCGACGCAGGGCTTTACAGGAGACGCTGCTGCTCGGCCGCCACTCAGGCTCGCCGAGAACAGGCCGGGCGGACTGTGCGTGGTTTGACGTTCCTATGTGGACGTTCGCCGGCCAGATCCGCTTGGCGGGAGCGGTCTGAGTCCTTCCGGCATGATCGGCTCTATTGCACGGTGCGGGCAGTCAACCTGTTTCTCGAAGGGGTGGGGCGACCACCGTGCGCCGCGCATATACTGGTCGAGCGTTATCTCGGTCCCCATCGTCCAGAGGCCTAGGATCTAGCCCTTTCAAGGCTAAGACACGGGTTCGAATCCCGTTGGGGACGCCACCTCTTTTCCCGTGGGCCGAAGTGCCTCGAAGTGCTTGAAAGC